>NZ_JBXWRV010000015.1:0-62397 GCF_059613065.1 Ruegeria sp. BHSC026
ATGACGCTGGACGAGATGGCCCGGATCGGCGGTGTTGGCGCGAAAAAGCTTGATCGCTATGGCGATACCTTCCTTGAGGTGATCGCGGGCGAGGCGCAGGCGCTGCATCCGGCGCGCCGCAAGCTGGCAGGGCGCGAACAGGGCGATATCTACGACCGACTGCTCGAGGTGCAGGCGCAGCTGGCCCGAGGCCCGGACGGGATCGACAAGCCGCTGAGCTGCTCTGCCGCGCAACTGGCCAAGGTGGCACAGATGCGCCCTTGCGACGAACGCGCGCTGGAGCAGATTCTGGGCGACCGCCGCGCCGAACGTTTCGCCGCCGCATTTCTGGACGTGCTGCGCGCGGCGGGCTAGGTATCGATGGGCAGGCACGAACAAGGGGGCAGACATGCTGGTGGTGATCTCTCCGGCCAAACGGCTGGACTGGGCAGAACGGGACGTGACACCGACCCAGCCCGATTTTCAGGACGACGCGGTCCGGCTGGCGAAGACCGCGCGCAACCTGACGCTGGGGGATCTGAAAAAGCTGATGAGCCTCAGCGACGATCTGGCCCGGCTGAACCGCGACCGGTTCCGCGCCTTTTCCGACGCGCCGCCGCCCGAGGCCACCCGGCCGGCCGCACTGGCCTTTGCCGGCGACACCTATCAGGGGCTCGAGGCGGCATCGCTGGACGCCGAGGAGCTGGCCTGGGCGCAGGACCATCTGCGCATCCTGTCGGGGCTTTACGGCCTGCTGCGCCCGCTGGACGCCATTCAGCCCTATCGGCTGGAAATGGGCAGCCGGCTGAAAACCCGACGCGGCAAGAACCTGTATGACTACTGGCGCGACCAGCTAAGCAAGGCGTTGAACGCGCAGGCCGAGGCACTGGGCACCGATACGCTGGTGAACTGCGTCAGCCAGGAATATTTCGGCGCAGTCGATCCCACGGCCCTGAAACTGCGGGTCATCACCCCGGTCTTCATGGAGGACAAGGGCGGCGTGCCCAAGATCGTCAGCTTTTTCGCCAAGAAGGCTCGCGGCTCAATGGCGCGGTACATCATTCAACACCGACTGACCGATCCGGAGAGCCTGCAGGATTTCGACACCGGCGGCTATGTGTATCGGTCTGATTTCTCGGAACCGGACAAACCGGTATTCGTGCGCCCCTATCAGGCCTGATACAGCAACGAGGCGTCATACGCCACCAGCTCGACCGTGTTGCCCTCGGGGTCCGTGGTAAACACGCCGCGCCAACCGATCCAGCCGAACCGTTCGACGCGATAGGGCTGGCCGATTTGATCATACCAGCGCATGACGGCCTCCTGTTCCGCAAACGGAAGAGACAAGGCGATATGGTGCAGCGACGATTGCGCCCCAGTCATGGGTTTGTCGGCAGCAGTGGGGTGTAAACCCGGCCGCGGCGCTGCCCCATGGTGAAAAAGCGCCAGAACCTGTGTGTGCCCGTCGAACCCTTCCGCAATCCGAAAGAATGCGATCGCCCTATCATGACCGCCATGCAGGCGGGTCAGCCCGATGACGTTTTCCTAGAAGTCAACCATCGCCGCCATGTTGGCGCAGCGTATTGCAATTTCGCCCAAGGCGCGGGGGCGAAAACCTCGTTCCTGTGACATGGCGCCCGCCTAAACCGCACCGGCTGGCTCGACAATGACGGGTTGAGCACCCGTCGGGCAATGCGCCTGGATCATTTCGCAGATCAGCTTCTTCTGCAGGGGCTTGGTCAGAAAATGATCCAAACCCGCCGCAAGGATATTTTCTCTGTCGCCCATCATCGCATGGGCCGTCAGGGCCACGATCGGGACGTGCCGGCCCGTTCCGATCTCTTTGCGCCGTATTTCCTCGGTCGTCTGCTTGCCGTCCATCTTCGGCATCGAAATATCCATGAAAATCAGGTCGGGTTCGAATTCGTCATAGGCCGCGATCGCCTCGAGCCCGTTGGCCGCCAGCCGTAGCTCGATGTTCAGGCCCTTGGTCATTTTCGTCAGGATCAGCTGGTTTGTCCGGTTGTCCTCGGCGGCCAGAACCCGCATGAGACGTCGTTTCCCGCTCGCCATGCGCACCGGGGCAGTGGCAGAGTCCGCCGCTCTGGGTCGCGGCAATACCCCACCCCCCAAATCCATCAGGCGCGAGAACAGTTCAGCCCGCGGGATCGGCTTCTTCAGAACGCCCTGGATCAGGTGGTGGTTGGGGTCGGCATGAATGATGCTCGGATTCGCCGAAATCAGCACGATCGGCACCTTGTCCCAGCCCCGGCTGCGCAACGTCGCCGCCAGTTCCAACCCATCCATGTCGGGCAGATCATGGTTGCACAGCACAAGATCCACCGACCCTTGCATCGCCGACAAGGCCTGGGTGCCGGTGGCGCAGTCCGTCACCTCGGCCCCGAGCCGTCGCAGCTGCTTGCCCAGAATCGCCCGGTTGACGGCAAGATCCTCGACCAGGACGACATGTTTCAGCCGGTCCGCAAGATCCGGCGGCGGAACGGGCTGCGCGCCCTCGACGGTGGGCAGCGTCAGGCGGAACCCGAAACAGGACCCTTTGCCCGGATCGCTTTCAACCCAGATGGCGCCGCCCATCATCGTGATCAGCCGCTTGCTGATGGCCAGCCCAAGCCCAGTGCCGTCGAACTCGCGGGATTTGGCGTCCTCGATCTGGTTGAACTCGCCGAAGATGTGGTCGATCTTGTCAGGCGGAATCCCAATGCCCGTATCCTCGATCGCGACGTGGATGTCGCAAGTCTTCCGTTCGGCATTCGGCACCCCGGTGACCCGGATCAGCACATGCCCCTGGGGCGTGAACTTGACCGCGTTTCCGACCAGGTTGGTCAGGACCTGCCGCACGCGGCCCGGATCGCCCACGAACAGCGTGGGTAGAAACAGGTCGTAGTCGACCAGAAGGGTCAGACCCTTGTCGCGCACCGTGGGTTGCAGCAACGTCGCGACCTCGAGGATGCAACGTTCCAGGTCGAATTTCTCGGGATGCAGTTCAAGCTTGTCGGCCTCGATCTTGGAATAGTCCAGAACGTCGTTGATGATGACCAGCAACGCCTCGCCCGAGGCGCGGATCGTATCGACATAGAGCCGCTGTTCGTCGTTCATCGGGGTTTCCGACAACAGGTCGGTCATCCCGACGATGCCGTTCATCGGGGTTCGAATTTCGTGGCTCATGTTGGCCAGAAAGGCCGACTTGGCCCGGTTGGCTGCCTCGGCCTTGTCGCGCGCGGCCTGCAACTGCGTCTCGTGCTGGACCGAGGCGGTGATGTTCAGCGCCAGGCTGACCACGTCGCCCCCTTGCCCACGCTGGTCGATCAGCTTGATGTACTGCCCGTTCCACAGCTGGATCACCTCGGGCGGAGGGGCCATCCGGGCCCAGCGCCGCCGCATCCGGGCTTTCCACGTCTCGGCCTCTTCGTCGGCGATGATGATGATCCCCTCGTCGGTCAGCAGATCGAGTATGCGTTGATACGAGACGCCTGGCGCGACCTCATCCAGCCCTTCAAATACGCTCAGATAGGCGGTATTGGCGCTGATCAGGCGATCATTGCCGTCAAAGAATGCGAACCCGTCCTGAATGGTCTGGATCGAATGCCACAGGCGGCGCTCGGCCACTTCGATCTTGGCATGTGCGATGGTCAGGTCGGATTTGACCCTTTCATTCTCGTCCCGAACGGTTGCAACCTCGGCCTGGGTTTCGCCGATCCGCTTGGTCAGCGCCAGGGCGTATTCACCCAGCTTTTGATTGGCCGACGACAATTCGGCCTGTTTCAATGCCAACATGCGTTCGGCCGCCAACCGCGCGCGCCGTTCCTGTGCCAGTTTTTCAGCAAGGCTCATTGTTGTTTTCCCGGTCCGTTCGGACACAGGATTCCGGCAGAGCGTGAAAATCTGTTTAAAACGCCTCAGCCACGCCCCTCACGCAGCCAGCCGGCCAACAGAAAGCCCCCCGCCAGCAGCAGAACCAGCCAGGGCGGGAGCAGGCCCGCCTGAGTCACGTCGCGGGTTTCATACGCCTCGCGCGGGGTCAGCCCGATCCAGCCGCGTCCGGCCGCCGGGCGTCCCGCGCGCACGTTGCGGATGGCCGGCAGCCCGTCCTCGACACGGATCGCACCGCCGCGCATGGCCGCCATGACCGGCGCAAGAATCTCGGGGGTGGCGATTGTGCGCTCGAATTCCCGCGGCGCGGCCGGGCCCAGGCCGATCACGGCAGTCAGGTCCCCTTCCTGCAAGCGGTAGAGGCCGATCTCTGGGCCGAAATACTGCGCCTCGAACCGGCCGGGCGACATCTCGCGCAGCGGCACCTCGAGCGTTTCGCCATTGGGGCGGGTGACGGTGACGGGGCCGACCTCTTCGTTCAGGGTCTGGCGGATGATGCGCATCGACTGGCCGTTGGCCTCGGCCCACAGCGCCTCTTCCTCGAGCTCGGGTTCCTTCATCATCCAGTGAGCCAGACGGCGCAGCAGTTCCAGTTGCGGGCCACCGCCCTCGTATCCGCGGCTCCACAGCCAGGCGTGATCCGAGGCCAGCAGCGCCACGCGCCCTTCACCCACCCGGTCCAGCACCAGCAGCGGCCGGTCGTCGACCCCGGTCATCAACACCTCGCCCGCGCGTTGTTGGACGTCGATTTGCCGCAGCCATGCGCCCCATTCACCGTCCTCGCCCAGATCGGAGGTCACAGGGTGCCTCTGACCCAGGTCGGTCACCGTGGGCAAATAGCGGTCCTCGATCACGCGGGCCGTTGGCTGTGCGGGCAGGATCGCGGACAGGGGCGAGCGGAAAATGCTGTCGGCGGTCGCGAAATCCGGCCCGGCCGCGATCAGCACCGCCCCGCCGTCATTGATATAGTTGGTCACGTTGTCCAGGTAGATCGCCGGCAGGATGCCGCGCCGCTTGTAGCGGTCAAAGATGATCAGGTCGAAATCGTTGATCTTCTCCAGAAACAGCTCACGCGTGGGGAATGCGATCAGCGACAGTTCGTCCACCGGAACCCCGTCCTGTTTCTCGGGCGGGCGAAGGATAGTGAAATGCACCAGGTCGACCGAGCTGTCGGATTTCAGCAGATTGCGCCAGGTGCGCCCGCCCGGATGCGGCGAGCCCGAGACCAGCAGAACGCGCAGCCGATCGCGCACCCCGTTCATCTGGATCAAGGCAGTGTTGTTGCGGTCGGTCAGTTCGCCATCAGCCTGCGGAACGGTGAACTGGATGACGTTGCGCCCGCCATGGGGCAGGGTCACCGGCAGCTCGACATCCACGCCGATCGGGATGCTGAATTGCTGCGGCTCGCCACCGTCCACGGCAATTTCCAACGGGGCCGAGACTGCACCGGCGGGCGCGGCGCCGCTGTCTTCGACCCGCAGGGTCAGCGTGACCGGCTCGCCGATGATGGCAAAGGCGGGAGCGTTGCGCACGATCAGGCGGCGGTCCCAATCCTGCGCGCGACCGGTCTGCAACAGGTGCATTGGCGCGGGCAGATCCGGGGCCTGATCGACGTCATGCACGATGCCGTCCGACAGGATCAGAATACCGGCGATGCGGGCGCGGGGTTCCTCGGCCAGCGCCGCATTCAGCGCCGCCATGACCTGAGTGCCTTCGTCCCCGTCGCCGTCGCCCACGGTGATGCGGCGCAGTTCGGTGTTGTCGCGGGCCTCGATCTCGGCAGCCAGGGCCTCAGCGGTCTGCGTGGTCTGTTCGGCGCGGTCAGATAGGGTTTGGCTGGCGCTTTCATCCTCAATCATCAGCACGATGTCGGTCAGCGGAGCGCGGTCCTCGATCTGGTAGACCGGGCCGGACAAGGCCGCCAAAAGTACCAGCGCCGCCAGACCGCGCAACGCCCAGCCCGACAGCCCGCGCCACAGCGCCAGGACCGTCGCGGCCAAAGCGATCGAACCAATGGCGACCAGAGCGGGCCACGGGATCAGCGGGTCAAAGATGACGGAACCGGTCATTGGCCCAACCTGTCAAGCAGAGCAGGCACGTGCACCTGATCGGATTTGTAATTCCCGGTCAGCACGTGCATGACCAGATTGACGCCGAACCGGTTGGCCAGCTCGCGCTGGCGTTCTCCGGCATAGCCGCGCCCGACCGGCAGCAACGCCTGCCCGTTCCGGTCGACTGCCCAAGCCCCGGCCCAGTCGTTGCCACCAATCACCACCGGAGTGACGTTATCATTGAGGTTGCGGAAGGGCATGCCTTCGATCTGTTCAGCGTCTGGGGGCGCGGCCTCGACCCAGATCTCGGTTCCGGCATAGCGCCCTGGGAAATCCTGCAACAGATAGAAGGTTCGGGTCAGGACGTGATCGCGCGGAACAGGCTCTAACGCAGGGATATTCAGCGGAGTCGCCAGCTGCTGCAGCTTGCGCCCATTGGGACTGGCGGCGCCGAATCCGGCAATGTCGGCATCGCGCGTGTCGAACAGGATCATCCCGCCCGATCGCAGATAGGCGTTCAGCCTGGCATAAGCCTCAGCCGAGGGCTGGGGCTGATCCGGTGTGATCGGCCAGTAGAGCAGCGGGAAGAAGGCCAGTTCGTCACGTTCGAGGTCCACACCCATGGGCTCGGCCGGTTCGACGGATGTGCGATAGGTCAGGGTCTGCGACAGGCCGCGCAACCCGGCATGGGCGACATCATCGACCTGGGCATTGCCGGTCAGGACATGGGCCAGCACCAATTCCTTGGTCGCCCGCAGGGCGAATTCGGTCTCTTCCGGCGTCTGCGCCTTCGCCTGCGGTACGATCAGAACCGCGCCCAGCGCCACCGCCGCCGCCCGCGCCAGCCCCAGACGCCCCGACAGCGCCAGCGAGGCCACAACGTCAACCGCCAGCAGGATCAGGGCGAGGCTCAGCAGCAGACCCCCGATCGGGGTCTCGGCACTGACCTCCTGCCCCTTGATGGGCACATCCGCAGGCCAGCTTATCGGGCGCAGCGTGCTGTCCTCGGTCAGCACGTTCAGGGCCAGCTTCTGCTTGCCGCTTTCATACAGACCCGGGCGCAGGTCGGGCCCCAATGCGCCGGACACCAGCGCGGGGCCATCGACACCGGCCAGATTGCCCGCGTCGGACAGGGTTCCGAACCCGTCCATCACCTGAATCGGCTCCCACGTGGTGCCTTGCAGCTGTTCGACCTGCCGCGTCTTGGCGGCCGAGGCCACGGCCAGCCGGTCGAGCATTTCGACGAACAGGCCCGACAGCGGCAGGGTCGACCATTCGGCATCGGCGGTGACATGGAACAGCACCACCTGACCCAGGCCCAGCGGCTTGCGCGTCACCAGCGGCGTGCCATCCGACAGCGCGGCGATCACCCGGTCGGCCAGGTTCGGGTCGGGCTGCGCCATCACCTGGGTGCTGACGGTCACATCGTCGGGGATGCGCAACCCGTAAAAGGGCGAGCCTTCCTGGAAAGGCGCCAACCCCTTGGCTTCGCCCCAGCTCATCGCGCCGCCGACCGAGCGGCCACCGCTGCGCAGCCGTACCGGCAGCAAGACGTCTTCGGCATCGCGGCCCAGATCGCTGGCCGCCATGTGCGGACCGGCAAAGCGTAGCAGCAGCCCGCCCTGTTCGACCCATTCGACCAATCCGGCCTGTTCGGCGGGGGTCAGCTTGGCCACATCGGCCAGCACGATCACATCCGGGTTGGCAGGCAGAACCTCGGCCAGCCCGCCCTCGACGAAATCGGCAGTGGGGATCAGAACCTGCGTCAGGTAGTGCAGTGGCGAAAGCAGCTCCAGCCCCTCGCGGTTGACGGTTCCGGCGATCAGGGCGACCTCGCGCCGGCGCAGGCTGTCATCGGTCAACGACACCGCCCCGGCCGACCGCTGGCCCTGCAGCTCGAACCGAGTGATGCGGGCGCGCAGTTCGGACGGCAACGCCAGATCGGCCTGCGCCTGGGTCGTGCCGCTGTCGAAGCTGACCTCAACCGATTGCAGCAGGCGCATCACGCCCGCCGGGTCGCGCCCCTGTGCATTGATGGTGACGGTCTGCGCCGGTCCGGGTGTGGCGCGCACCGCGGTCAGCCGGATCGCCCCATCCTGATAGGTGGCCGGCAGCAGCGCCAGGGTCGGCGCCGCCGCGCGATAGACCGTGACCGCGCCCCGCGCCTGCAGCGCAGACAGTAGGGTTTCGCGGCCCGGATAGTCCAGCTTGTCCGTGAACCAGTGCGCGTCGAACCTGCCCTCGACCCCCGCCAAGTCGGCCAACGCCTGCTCGATCTGCGCCGCGTCCGGCTGCCACGGCTGCGGAACCAGCCCGGGCAGGCGGTTGCGCCAGGCCTCGGCGGTCTGGAAGACGGGCGGTTCCGGCTCGGTCAGGCGCAGGATCGAGACCGGGCGCCCGGCCCGTCCGGCTTCGGTCAGCTGCGCGTCGATCTGATCCAGTGTGGCGGGCCAGCGCGTGGCCCCGGCCCAGCTGGCATCCAGCACCAGCAGCAATGGCCCCGATCCGGTTTCGTCGCGCGACGGGTTCAGCACCGGGCCGGCCAGACCGACAATAATTGCCGCCGCCGCCAGCATGCGCAGCAGCAACAACCACCACGGGGTGCGGTCGGATACGCTCTCGTCGTCCTTCAGGCCCAGCAACAGGGTCACCGCCGGGAACAGCCGTCGGATCGGCGCGGGCGGCACGGCGCGCAGGATCAGCCAAAGGATCGGCAGGGTCAGCAGACCCAGCAACACCCACGGCGCGGTAAAGCCGATGCCCGCCAGAACTGTCATCGCACCCCTCCGTCCAGCGCACGATAAAGCCACAACAGGGCCGCCTGCGCGCTGTCTTGGGTGTGGTGCAGGCCCAGTTGCCAGCCAGTCACCCGGCACAGGCGGGTCAGGTCATCCTTGCGTCGCGCCAGCCGCGCCAGATAGCGATCGCGCAGGTCTCCGGCCTTGAGGGTCTCGTGCCGGACCGTGCCGCCGACGCTTTCGAAGATAGTGCGCCCGCGATAGGGGAAGCTCTCCTCGCCCGGGTCCAGAACCTGCAGCAACACGCCACGCACGCCGCGATCGGCGGCCTTGGTCAGGGCCAGTTCGACCTCGTCCAGCGGACCGAGGAAGTCAGAGATGAACACGGCGCGGGCATGGGGGATCATGGCGCGGTGTTCGGGCGGGGCGTAGTCGGCCTCGGTATCTTCGGACAGGGCCTGCGCCAGCCGGATGATCTGGGCATTGCCGCGCCGGGGCGGCAGGGTGGTTCCGGTCAGACCCACACGCTCGCCCCCGCGCACTAGCAGGATCGCCGTGGCCAGCCCCAGCAGGCGGGCCCGGTCGGCCTTGGTGGGCAGGGATTTGTCGGACGCAAAGCGCATCGAGGCACCCTGATCGACCCACAGCATGATCGACTGCGCGATCTGCCATTCGCGTTCGCGCACATATTGCTGATCGCCGCGGGCCGAGCGGCGATGGTCGATCATCCGCCGGCTGTCGCCGATCTGGGCCGGTCGGTATTGCCAGAAATCATCGCCCAACCCCGAACGCCGCCGGCCGTGATCACCCAGCAGCACGGTTCCGGCCAGGTGTTCGGCCCGCGCCAACAGCGGCGGCAGCCGGGACGCCTCGGCCTCGGATCTTTCGCGAAGGGTGCGGACCGCGTTCACGCGGCCGCCTCGGCCCGGACAAGCCCGGCCGCGGTGGTTTCGATCAGGTCGGCCAGGCTGTCACCGCGCGCCCGCGCGGCGAAGTTCAGCGCCATCCGGTGGCTCAGCACCGGGCGCGCCATGTCCAGCACATCTTCGGCATTGGGGGCCAGCCGGCCCTGCAGCATCGCCCGCGCCCGCACCGTCATCATCAGCGCCTGCGCCGCGCGCGGACCGGGGCCCCAGGCGACGGTCTCGGACACGCGCTCGGACACGCCGGGTTCTTCGG
The DNA here is from genome assembly GCF_059613065.1 of Ruegeria sp. BHSC026. Lineage (NCBI taxonomy): Bacteria > Pseudomonadati > Pseudomonadota > Alphaproteobacteria > Rhodobacterales > Roseobacteraceae > Ruegeria > Ruegeria sp. BHSC026. Next base: position 9,839 of record NZ_JBXWRV010000015.1, read on the forward strand.
GGCGGAACGCGCGCACCAAATCAAGGATCAGTTCGACCACCGACTCGCCCACCGGCATCCGGCGCAGCAGAACCTGCGCGGCCAGCAATTCTTCCTTGGTGAAGATCTGGTGCGCTTCCTCCTCGGCCACGCCGGTGGTGGCCAGCAGGATGTCACGCTCGGTCTGGCGGTCGGGATAGTTCACGTCGATCTGCACCAGGAAACGGTCCAACTGGGCCTCGGGCAGCGGATAGGTGCCTTCCTGTTCGATGGGGTTCTGGGTGGCAAGCACATGGAACGGCACGCCCAGCGCGCGATCCTCGCCCGCAACGGTCACCCTGCGTTCCTGCATCGCCTGCAGCAGCGCCGACTGGGTGCGCGGGCTGGCGCGGTTGATCTCGTCCGCCATCAAGAGTTCACAGAAGATCGGGCCGGGAATGAATCGGAAATGGCGACTGCCATCCTCGGCGGTGTCCAGAACCTCGGACCCCAGAATGTCGGCCGGCATCAGGTCGGGGGTGAACTGGATGCGATTGCCATGCAGGCCCATGACGGTGGACAGGGTTTCCACCAGCCGCGTCTTACCCAGGCCCGGCAGCCCGATCAGCAGGGCGTGACCGCCACACAGCAGCGCGGTCAGCGTCAGGTCGACGACCCTCTCCTGCCCGATGAAGCGGCGGGTGATCGAGGATTTGGCCTGTTGCAGTTTCGCTTCCAGCGCTTCGATCTCGGACACGAGGTCGGCAGGTTCGGTCATGACTTTCCCTTCCGTGGACTTAGTATAGATGAAGTGTATCGCGCTGCGAGGAAATGGCAAAAACAATGAGCGGACAAAATCCTGTGAAACCGTCCCCTGAGGGTCTGGCGGCCTCGGTCAAGGCGGCCAAACCGCGGGGTCTGCCCCCTGTCGACAGCTGGAATCCTCCGTTCTGCGGCGATCTGGACATGCGCATCGCGCGCGATGGCACTTGGTATTATCTAGGGTCGCCCATCACCCGGTTCGAGCTTGTAAGGCTCTTTTCCTCGATTCTTAAGAAAGAAGGGGACGCCTATTTCCTGGTCACCCCGGTCGAGAAGGTCGGCATAACGGTCGAAGACGCGCCGTTTGTGGCGGTCGATTTCGACCGGACCGGCGCGGGCGAGAATCAGGTTCTGACTTTTACCACCCATGTCGGCGATACGGTGACGGCCGGGCCGGATCATCCGATCCGGGTGGTCATCGACCCCGAAACGAGTGAGCCGAGCCCCTACTTTTTGGTGCGATCGAACCTCGAGGCGCGGATCGACCGCAAAAGCTTCTATCGGCTGGTGGACATCGCCACCCATCACAACGGGCAGTTCGGCGTCTGGTCGGGCGGGCAGTTCTTTGCCATCGCGCCATCGGACATGGTGGGTGAAGGCTAGGCCGTCTGCCGCCCGGGCCGGTCCTGCGCCAGCACCACGGCCAGCGCCACCACCGCCGCGCCCAGCGCTCGGGTCCAGTTCCACTCTTCTCCCAACACCAGCATGATGACCATCACATAGAACGGGGCCACGTTGATGTGGAACGAGGCAAGCGCCACGCCCAGCTTGCCGACCGAGGCGATGAACAGAACCTGGCTGAGCCCCAGCGATATCAGCGCGTAGATGACCAGCATCCCGGCCTGCTGCGTGTCGATGGCACCCTGGGGCCGGAGGTCGAACCCGGCCAGGCTGGCCAGTCCGATCAGCACCGAGGCCACGATCGCGCCACCGGCCAGCGTGATCGTGGTGCGGCCGGTCTGGCTGAGGTCCGGGAAATCGCGTGCCGTGGCCATGCTGCCCCAGCAGAACAATGTCGTGGACCCGACCGCGCAGAGCGCACCCAGCCCAAGCTGCGCGGGCGCGATGGCGCTGGTGGCGATCAGCCCGCCGATGATCGAAACGACCACGCCCAGCGCGAAATTCGCGCGCAGGCGACGGGTTCCCGCGGCCAGTTCCAGCAGGGTGGCCACCAGCGGCGCGCACGAGGCGATGATGGCGACCGTCACCGGGTCGGTCAGCTTCTGCGCCAGGATGATCAGGAACATGCCCAGCCCCAGGCCAAAACCGCCGACCCGCACCGCATGTCTCCATCGGGCGCGCAGCACGGCGCCGGGTCCGTCGATCCAGATCCAGATCGGCACCATCACTGCCACCGCCAGCATCAGCCGCGCTGCCCATAGGGCGACGGGCGGCCAGGACTGCAACAGGATCTCGGCCGCCGGGAAACCGGCCGCCCAGGTCAGCATCGACGCCACCGCCAGCCCGTTTCCGGACAGGGCGGATTGCCGCGCACCGGTCGCAGTGAAACTGGGCCCGCGAACGGGGTCCGGACTCATCGCCATCGGTTTCAACCCTTTTGTTGGTGCAGCGCCACGAAAATGATTCGCTGCGACACCCCGACCCTTCACAATCGGCCCGCGCCGGTCTGGCCGATTTTCGACATATTGTCGTTTTCAAACCCTTCCTCTGCACGCCGCACGCCACTAAGGTCGGCGCGCCATCAGCCCGAGAGGACAATGCCCCGATTTGCCGCCAATATCTCGCTGCTCTTTGCCGAGCTGCCCTATCTCGACCGGTTCAAGGCGGCGGCGGATACAGGGTTCAAAGCGGTCGAGATCCTGTTTCCCTATGACTTGGCGGCCAAGGAAACCCGCCGCGCTTTGCTGGCAAACGGGCTGGACCTGGTACTGATCAACGCGCCGCCGCCCAACTATACCGGCGGCCAGCCCGGCTATGCGGCCGTTCCGGGGGGCGAGGGGCGGTTCCGGTCCGACATCCGCCGCGTCCTGCGCTATGCCGAGGCGTTGAGGCCCGGCCTGATCCATGTGATGGCGGGCTATACCTCGGGGGCGGACGCGCAGGACTGTTTCGTGCGCAACCTGCAATGGGCCGCGGATTTTGCCCCGCATCAGCAGTTCACGATCGAACCGCTGAACCCGGTCTCGCAGCCCGAGTATTTTCTGAACGACTATGATCTGGCCGCCGCGTGCCTAGACCGGATCGACCGCCAGAATGTGGGCCTGCAATTCGACAGCTTTCATGCCCGGATGATCCATGGCAATGCGCAGGCCGTCTGGGACAGATTCCGCGACAGGATCGTGCATATTCAGATCGGATCGGCCCCCGACAGGTCGGAACCCGGCCGGGACGAGACCGATTTCACCGCCCTGTTCGCAGCAATCGACGACAGCGGTTATGACGGCTGGGTCAGCGCCGAATACACGCCCTCGACCCGGCGCACCGACGCCTCTCTGCATTGGATGCGATAGGCCTGTGCGCCTGCGCACTGGAAATCACATTTCGAATGTTGCATATGAAAAGGTAAATCAGCAGAGGAACAGCCGCATGATCCCAGCCCGTTTTGCCCCCGTCCTGTTCGGATTGATCCTGTCGGGGCTGATGTCCTGCATCGTGACCTGCATCGCAACGGTCAAAGAGATCGGGCTGGGTCCCGAGACCCTTGGCAGCTGGATGGGCGCCTGGAGCGTCAGCTGGCCGGTGGCCTTCGCAGTGGTCCTGTTCGTGGCTCCGCTGACCCGTCGGCTGGTGGCGCTGCTGGTCAGGCCCGAGGCCTGACCAGCCGCGAAGATGGTCCGCCGGGCTTGATGAGTGGCACGGCGCTTGCCTAATGCGCCTCGGCCCAGTTGGCGCCCTTGCCCGCATCCACCGTCAGTTTCACATCCAGCTTCACCGCCGGATCGGGCGCGTTCTCCATCACGTCGCGCGCAATCTCGATGGTCTTGTCCACCGCATCCTCGGCCACTTCGAACAGCAGTTCGTCATGCACCTGCAGCAGCATCTTGGCCGGCAGCCCGTCGATCGCCTGAGGCATCCGCACCATCGCCCGCCGGATCACGTCCGCCGCGGTGCCCTGGATCGGCGCGTTGATGGCCGCGCGGCGCGCGAACCCCGCCTGCGGCCCCTTGGCGTTGATCTCGGGCGTGTGGATCTTGCGCCCGAACAGGGTCTGCACATAGCCATGCTCTTTGGCGAAGGCGATGGTGTCATCCATGTAGCGCCGGATGCCCGGGAAGCGTTCGAAATAGCGGTCGATGAAGCCCTGCGCCTCGGCCCGCGGAATGCGCAGGTTGCGCGCAAGACCAAAGCCCGAAATGCCGTAGATCACGCCGAAATTGATCGCCTTGGCCTTGCGGCGGATTTCGGGCGTCATCTCGTCCAGCGGCACGTCGAACATTTCCGACGCGGTCATGGCGTGAATGTCCAGCCCATCGGCAAAGGCCTGTTTCAAGGCCGGAATATCGGCGATATGCGCGAGGATGCGCAGCTCGATCTGTGAATAGTCGAGCGACACCAGCACGTTGCCCGGCTCGGCGATGAAAGCCTCGCGGATGCGGCGGCCTTCTTCGGTGCGCACCGGGATGTTCTGCAGGTTCGGATCGGTCGAGGCCAGACGCCCCGTGTTCGCCCCGGTGATGGCATAAGACGTATGCACCCGCCCCGTATCGGGATTGATATGGGTCTGCAGCGCGTCGGTATAAGTCGATTTCAGCTTGCTGAGTTGCCGCCAGTCCAGCACCCGGCGCGGCAGCTCATGCTCGGTCGCCAGATCTTCCAGCACGTCGGCGCCGGTCGAATACTTGCCGGTCTTGCCCTTCTTGCCGCCCTCTAGGCCCATCTTGTCGAACAGGATCTCGCCCAGCTGCGCAGGCGAGCCGACATTGAAATTCTCGCCCGCCAACTCGTGGATTTCAGCCTCTAACGCAGCCATTTTCTGGGCAAACGCGTTCGACATGCGGCTCAGCACGTCACGGTCGACCTTGATGCCATGCATCTCCATCTCGGCCAGAACCGGCACCAGGGGGCGCTCGAGCGTTTCATAGACGGTGGTCACCTGAACCCGGTGCAGCTGCGGCTTGAACAGCTTCCACAGGCGCAGGGTGATGTCAGCGTCCTCGGCGGCATAGGCGGTGGCCTCGTCGATTGGCACCTTGTCGAAGGTGATCGCCGACTTGCCCGTACCCAACAGCGGCTTGATCGGGATCGGCGTGTGGCCCAGATAGCGTTCGGACAGCGTGTCCATGCCGTGTCCATGCTCACCCGCATGCATGGCATAGGACATCAGCATCGTGTCGTCGATCGGGACGACATCCACGCCGTAGCGTGCAAAGATCTTGGCGTCATATTTCATGTTCTGCCCGATCTTCAGGATCGACGGATCCTCCAGCACCGGCTTGAGCATCTCCAGCGCCTCATCCAGCGGCATCTGCCCTTCGGCCAGCGCGTCCGAGCCGAACAGGTCGTCACTGGTACCGTCGCGGTGGGTCAGCGGGATATAGCAGGCCTCGCCCGGCTCGATGCACAGCGAAATGCCGACCAGATCGGCCACCATCTCGTTCAGGCCGGTTGTCTCGGTGTCCACCGCCACCCAGCCACGTTCATGCGCCTGATCGATCCATTTCTGCAAGGCCGCGGCATCACGCACACATTCGTATTTGCTGGCATCGAACGGCAGTTCGTCAGCCGGCGGATCATCCGACGCGACCGGCGCGGGCGCATCCGCGATCACCGGCGGCTCGACCCCCAGCTTCTCGGCGATCCGCTTGGAAAGCGTGCGGAACTCCATCTCGGCCAGGAACGACAACAGCTTGTCCGGGTCGGGGTCGCGAAGCTCCAGATCGTCCAGCGTGAAATCCAGCGGCATATCGCAATCCAGCTGCACCAGCTTCTTCGACAGCTCGATCTGGTCGCGCTTCTCGATCAGGGTCTGGCGGCGCTTGGGCTGCTTGATCTCCTCGGCCCGGTCCAGCAGCGTCTCCAGGTCACCGAACTCGTTGATCAGCAGTGCCGCCGTCTTGATCCCGATCCCCGGCGCGCCCGGCACGTTGTCGACGCTGTCACCGGCCAGCGCCTGCACATCCACGACGCGCTCGGGATAGACGCCGAATTTCTCGAACACCCCCTCGCGGTCGATGCGCTTGTTCTTCATGGCGTCCAGCATTTCGACACCGTCGCCCACCAGCTGCATCAGGTCCTTGTCGGAACTGACGATGGTCACCCGCCCCCCGGCCTGGCGCGCCTGACAGGCCAGCGTGGCGATGATGTCGTCGGCCTCGTAACCCTCCAGTTCTTTGCAGGGGATGTTGAAGGCCTCGGTCGCCTGCCGGGTCAGGGGGATCTGCGGGCGCAGATCCTCGGGCATCGCCTCGCGGTTGGCCTTGTAGAGGTCGTACATGTCATTGCGGAAGGTGTGCGAGCCCTTGTCGAAGATCACCGCCAGATGGGTCGGCGCATCGGGGCCGTGGTCGCCATCCACGTAACGCTGCAACATGTTGCAAAAGCCCGAAACGGCGCCAATCGGCAGCCCGTCCGATTTCCGCGTCAGCGGCGGAAGGGCGTGATAGGCGCGAAAGATGAAGGCTGATCCGTCGATCAGATGCAGATGGCAGCCTTTTCCGAATGTGCTCATGCGCGCTCTCCCCGTCAGTCAGGGACGGTTCTGCCACAGGGGCAGCCGGGTGACCAGTCAGGAACGCGCCCTAGCCGCCAAAAGGACCGGTGAAAACATCCGAGAAACTGTTCAGCAGCGCCATGATGACCAGCGCGACGAGGAACGCGAAAAACGCCATTGCGAAGAACTGGAACAGAATCGCGCCGGTTCCGATGACCACACCGGCAATGGCCGGGCGGCGTTTTTCGTGCCGCAGGATGCCGATGACCGAGACGACGATCGCCAACCCGCCCAGCATGGCGACACCGATCTGCAGAAAGTCATCCAGATCGCGGGTGGGCGCGACCGGCGCGGGCTGCTCCATCCCCGCGGCGGCCCGCAGGGTCGATTTACCCAACTCGGCGGCCAGTTCGCCCAGCGTCACGCCGGTGGATTGCTGCGGCGCAAACGGCCCTGCCCAGAACACGAACAAGGCTGCGAACAGGGCCAGTGCCGCAAGGCAAAACCCGGCCCAACCAAAAACCGGATTGCCGGTATCAGCAGCAGTCATATCGGTCATCATTCGCACCTACGTTGGTTACACCAACGCACTAGGTGAAAATCGCGGCGAGATTTGGGCGGACCGCGGTTGGGCAGGCAATCAGTGTTGCTGTGCGTCCTTCAGAACATACTTGCAATCGCAATAGGGGCACTCGACCCAGCCCTGATCCACGGGGATCTGCAACCAGACGCGCGGATGGCCCAGCGCGCCCTCACCGCCATCACAGGCGACACGGCTTGTCTCGACGATCTTGGTTTCCGGAGCTTCGATTGTCACGGCGTGCGATCCTTCACTGGTTGTCGGCCTCGCGGGCATGCATTAGGTGCGTTTATGAGCGATCAAGAAACCGGGGGCAAGAGCCAGCAATGACCGATGCAGCGATCAGCCTTCGCGGCCTGCGCAAAACCTATCGTGGCGGCAAGGGCCAGCCCGAGAAACACGCGCTGAAGGGCATTGACCTGGATATCCCGCGCGGGTCGGTCTTTGGCCTGCTGGGGCCGAACGGCGCAGGCAAATCGACCCTGATCAACATTCTCGCAGGGCTGGTGATCAAGACCGCCGGCCAGGTTACGATCTGGGGCTATGACCAGGACCGCAACCCGCGCCAGGCCCGCGCGGCCATCGGGGTGATGCCGCAGGAGCTGAACCTCGACCCGTTCTTCACCCCCCGCGGCGCGCTCGAGGTGCAGGCGGGACTTTACGGCGTTCCCAAATCGCAACGCCGCAGCGACGAGATCCTCGAACTGGTGGGCCTCAGCGACAAGGCCGAGGCCTATGCCCGCACGCTGTCGGGCGGGATGCGGCGGCGGCTGCTGCTGGCCAAGGCGCTGGTGCACCACCCGAAAATCCTGGTGCTGGACGAACCCACCGCCGGCGTGGACATCGAACTGCGCCAGATGCTGTGGGCCAATGTGCGCAAGCTGAACCAGCAGGGCATGACCATCATCCTGACCACCCACTACCTGGAAGAAGCGCAGGAGATGTGCGACGAGATCGCCATCATCAACCACGGGGAAAAGGTCGCGCAGGACAGCACCGCCAACCTGCTGGGCCGCATGGACGGCCGCACCATGGTCATCACCCCCGAGGCCCCCGTGACCGCCCTGCCCGCCGCCCCCGGCGTTCAGACCAGCCTGCGCGACGACGGCAGCCTGGCGCTGCACTACCGCAGCCCGGAAACCAGCGCCGAGCAGGTGCTCGAGGCGGTCCGGCAGGCCGGCATCCGCATCCGCGACGTGCGCACCGAAGAGGCCGATCTCGAGGATGTGTTCCTCGCCCTGACCTCCTCACGCGCCGACGACGCTCCGGCCGACGATCAGGACCAGCCGCGCCGGGGCCTGCACCGGGTCAAGTTGTGACTACGCCCTGTGCCACTTTGGCATGGGCAGATGAGGTCTTTTGCAGAACAACCAAGACCACTCGCCACGCCGCCCTTGCATAAGCGCATTGTGGACGAAGTTGTCTTTCGCTTCGTTCACCAGGCACAACTGTTTTGCGGAAACATGGGCGAAGCACGGTGTTGGCCAGGTAACGCAAACCAGGGGCAGGTCATTTTGCCAGCCAGCGCGAGTTTGACATACCTCAATGACGGAAGCCGGAGGAACCCTATCCTGAGAAAGCTACTCGAATTGAATTTTCTGAAAGGTAGGAGTTTGCCCATTGATGACCCTAGCAAGAGTATCTCGAACTGCATTTTTCCTGCTTTCGCTCATTTGTTTTTCGACTGTCGCGTGGGCCGATCCGGCTACCCGCAAGAGCGAAAAAGTTGAACGATTTGGGTATTGGTATGTGGTGAAGAAGCCTGCGACATTTGTCATAGCCCAAACTGGACAGAAAGGGCGCTATACGCTCTGTAGCGCGGTGCTCTTTTCCAAAGATGGATCCTTAGAATTCGAGGCGAAGAATGATCAGGCTTGGTCGTTCTACGCATCCAAAAAGGGATGGGATTATTCCTTCGGCAGGAAAAAGTTAACGTTGAAGTCCGGTTCGCGGGAAATTCGGATTCCTGAGGCACTTTATGGAGGCTCGATGATTTCCGGGATGAGCCACAACTTTCTTGCTGGCCGCCCGATCTCCATGGCCACGTTCCGCTCCTTCATCTCGCAGGGTAAGCCGATTTCTATTCATGATAACCGCGGCAGACTGCTTGTGACTTTTCCGAACGATGGAGATGATCTCTCAAAGGCGTTTAAACGGGCAATCGAATGCTCACTGTCGAACAAACCGTAGTCAGACCGGGAGCGAGGCCATGCGTTTTACTCTTTCGAAAATCGCAATCGTACTGACCCTCCTCGCCTGTTCCGTTTCAGCCACGCATGCAGAGGGGCAGTTTCTGGAAGGATGCCTCGCGCTAAAAGGCAATGAACAGCAGTTCAGAAAAACGACCGTAACGTGGCTTGCGCAGCAGAAAGGGGAAACAATAATCGCGTATGCATCAATAAATGTTGGGGGCAAGGCAGCAGTCTGTGGCTTATACGTGAACGAAGGGGTCGTGCCTCAGACAGACCTGAAGTTTATGCTCTCCAAGAGCGAGATAAAGGTCGGTCGACAGACATTGTTAAGAAATCTCTCCTTTTTTAAGAATGCGTGTAATGGTGGCGGATGCAAACTTTGCGCGCCTTGCTTTATGACAACATTGAATTGGAAACCGGCTTACGCGCGGGCGAAACTGAGTTTACACGCAACTGAAAGCTTCGAAATCAAATAGTTACATTTCGACCACGGGGCGCAAGAACAGCCATATCTCTGTGACGAGCTGAGCCCAGATTTCGCGCTGATCGGAAGGTAGATTTCCAAGCTGCAATCCAATCGGTTCACGAATGCAGAGATAGCTTTGAAGCCAGCCAAGATGATGTTTGCTGCGAATGCACGACACGTCCGCTCAGGGCTCGAACCAGAACTTCACCGCACCTGAATTGGCGACCCGTTTCCTGCGCAATGCAGACAAGGACTCGAAAAAGAACAAAACAAGAATATAATGACGACTCGCCATGTATGCCGAGCTGTCGATCACGTCGAACTTCACCTTCCTCACCGGGGCCTCGCACCCCGAGGAGTACATGGAGCGCGCCGTCACCCTGGGCCTGCCCGCCATCGCCATCGCCGATGACAACTCGGTGGCCGGCATCGTCCGCGCCCACACCCAGGCGCGCGAGATCGCCCGCAAGGTGCGTGAGCGCCGCGCGTGGGAGGAGCAGAACACGCCCATCGGCCCGCCCTGCCCCGATCACATCCCGAAACCGCCTTCGTTCCCGGTGCATGCGGTGCCGCGCCTGATCCCGGCGGCGCGGCTGATCTTTACCGATGCCCCGCCCGTCACCGCCCTGCCCATCAACCGGCAGGGCTGGGCCAACCTGTGCCGCCTCCTGTCCACCGGACGGCTGCGCGCGGCCAAGGGCGACTGCATCCTGCACCTGTCCGACCTGCTGGAGTTTTCCGACGGTCTGCACCTGCTGCTCTGGCCACAGGCGGGCCGTCCGACCGGCGGCGCGAGCGGATGGCGGACACAGGCACAACAGCTGACGCGCCGCTTTGCCGGGCGCATGCATCTGCTGATGCATCCCCGCTATGACGGGGCGGATGCGGCATTTTTCCAAGTGTTAGAAACTGAATCGTGTCATCTTGACCTGCCCACCATCGCCAGTGCCGCGCCGATGATGCATCACGGCTCGCGCCGCCGGCTGGCCGATGTGCTGACCGCGATCCGGCTGCGCCGCAAGGTGGACGATCTGGGCCGCCACGCGCTGGCCAATGGCGAACAGCGCCTGCGGTCCGAGGCCGAGATGCTGCGCATCTTCAAGGGGCACGAAGGCGCCGTGGCCCGCGCGTATGCGCTCAGCCAGGAACTCACCTTCTCGCTGGACGAGCTGCGCTATGAATATCCCAGCGAGGTCAGCGGCACCGAAACCCCCGCCCAGCGCCTGCATCGGCTGGCGCATGAAGGGTTGAAATGGCGCTATCCCGCTGGCGCGCCCGAAAAGGTCAAGGCGATGCTGGCGCATGAACTGACCCTGATCGGCAAGCTGAAATACGAGCCCTACTTCCTGACCGTCCGCGACATCGTGCATTTTGCCCGCGGCCGCGGGATCCTGTGCCAGGGGCGCGGGTCGGCGGCCAATTCGGTGGTCTGCTATTGCCTGGGCGTCACCTCGGTCAGCCCCGAGATGGGCACCATGGTCTTTGAACGCTTCGTCTCCGAGGCGCGGGACGAGCCGCCCGACATCGACGTGGATTTCGAACATGAACGCCGCGAAGAGGTGATCCAGCACATCTATGAACGCTATGGCCGCCACCGCGCGGGGCTGTGCGCCACGGTGATCCACTATCGCGGCAAGCGCGCCATCCGCGAGGTGGGCCGCGCCATGGGCCTGACCGAGGACACGATTTCCGCCCTGTCCTCGCAGCTGTGGGGGTTCTTCTCGACCGCGGGTCTCGAGGCCGAGCGGATGCGCGAGATCGGCCTCGACCCAGAGGATCGCCGACTAAAACAGACTCTAACACTGGTACATCAGATCAACGGCTTCCCCCGCCACCTGTCCCAGCATGTAGGCGGGTTCATCATCACCGAGGGCCGTCTGGACGAGCTGGTGCCCATCGAAAACGCCACGATGGAGGACCGCACGGTCATCTGCTGGGACAAGGACGACATCGATTCCCTAGGCATCCTCAAGGTCGATGTCCTGAGCCTTGGCATGCTGACCTGTATCCGCAAGGCCTTTGACCTGATCGCCCAGCACCACCAGACCAGCTATACGCTCGCCACCCTGCCGCCCGAAGACCCGGCGGTCTATGACATGCTGTGCCGCGCGGATTCGGTGGGCGTGTTCCAGGTGGAATCACGAGCGCAGATGAACTTCCTGCCCCGGATGCGGCCGCGCAATTTCTATGACCTGGTGATCGAGGTCGCCATCATCCGCCCCGGCCCCATCCAGGGCGACATGGTGCATCCCTATATCCGGCGGCGGAATGGCGAGGAGGAGGTCAGCTTCCCCTCGGACGCACTGGGCGAGGTGCTGGGTAAGACGCTGGGCGTGCCGCTGTTTCAGGAACAGGCGATGCAGATCGCCATCGTCGGCGCGGGCTTCACCCCGGAACAGGCCGACCGGCTGCGGCGGTCGCTGGCGACCTTCAAGAAGCATGGCAATGTCAGCGAATTCCGCACCCTGTTCCTGCGCGGGATGCAGCGCAACGGCTATGACGCCGAATTTGCCGAGCGGTGCTTCTCGCAGATCGAGGGGTTCGGCTCCTACGGCTTCCCCGAAAGCCACGCGGCCAGCTTTGCGCTGCTGGTCTATGCCAGCGCCTGGATCAAGTGCCACCATCCGGGGATTTTCGCCTGCGCGCTGCTGAATTCGCAGCCGATGGGGTTCTATGCTCCCGCCCAGATCGTGCGCGATGCGCGCGAACATGGCGTGCAGGTGCGTCCGGTCTGCATCAATGCCAGCTTCTGGGACAACGTGATGGAGCCCGACGGCCATGGCGGGCTGGCCCTGCGGCTGGGCTTTCGCCAGATCAAGGGCCTAAGCGAGGAGGACGCCAGTTGGCTGACTGCCGCGCGCGGCAACGGCTACCACCAGGTTGACGACGTCTGGCGCCGCGCGGGGCTTGGCCCCTCGGTGATCGAACGTCTGGCCGAGGCCGATGCCTTTGCCGCCTGCGGCCTGACCCGGCGCGAGGCGCTGTGGCAGGCCAAGGCGATCGCCACCGCCCGGCCTCTGCCCCTGTTCGCGCAGGATCTGGAAGGTGAGGCGCTGGACGAGCCCGCCGCCCATCTGCCGCAGATGTCGCTGGGCGAACAGGTGGTCGAGGATTACGTCGCCACCCGCCTGAGCCTGCGGGCACACCCGGTGGCCCTGCTGCGGCACCTGCTGACGCCGGGGCAGCGCGACAATTCCGCCCCTGCATCCGGGCCGGAAAACGCGGTATCGGCTCGGAACAGAGCCTGAATTGAAAGCCCCGACCATGTCCCGGCCCGTGCTACCCCCACGTTTTCTCGCCACGCCCGACCAGATCCGGGCGCAGGTCACCGCATTCTACGCCCGCGTCCGGCAGGACGCCCTGCTGGGCCCGATCTTCAACCGTTACGTCACCGACTGGCCCGCACATGAGGACCGGATCGCCGCTTTCTGGCGCAACGCCATCCTGTTTGAGCGCGGCTACAGCGGCAATCCGCAGCGCGTGCATATCGAGCGTCCGGACGTGAAACCCGAGATGTTCGCCCATTGGCTGGACCTGTTCGAAAAGGTCGCCCACGGCACCCTGCCCCCGGAAACGGCCACTCCTTGGGTGGCGCTGGCCCGCCGTATCGGGGCGGGAATGCAGGCCGGTGTCGCGGCCGCCCGCCAACCGGCCGGGGCACCGCCGATCTTGCGCTGAAAGGCCGGTCCCGCAGGAATGTTAGCGGTAAAGTTTGGGCTATCCGACTCTGCCGATTGGGTTTAATCAGGCCTCAGACACCTACCACTGCATCCAACCGCCCGGGGCCAGCCATATGAGCAAACAGAACTCCACCGTTCAGGGACTTGGCTTTGCCTTTCTCGGTTTTGCCGTCTTTGCCACCCATGACGCGCTGATCAAGACGCTGGGCGGCACTTATTCGGTGCTGCAGATCATCTTTTTCGCCACGCTGTTTTCGTTTGTGCCGATGGCGGTCACGATTCTGGCGGACAAGGCCACTGGAAACTTCCTGCCTCGCCATCCATGGTTGGTCATGCTGCGCTCGGGGCTGATGGTCACGGGTATGTCCTGTGCCTTCTACGCCTTCTCAGTCCTGCCACTGGCCGAAGTCTACTCGCTGCTGTTTTCCTTTCCGCTGATCGTCACCGTCCTGTCGATCCCGATACTGGGCGAGGTCGTGCGCGCCCAACGCTGGGCCGCGGTGGGCGTGGGCCTGATCGGGGTGCTGATCGTCCTGCGCCCCGGCGCGACCGAAATCACCCTGGGCCACATTGCCGCCCTGACGGCTGCGTTCTGCAGCGCGTTCGCATCCGTGCTGGTGCGTAAGATCGGAAACGAGGAACGCTCGGCGGTGCTGATCCTGTATCCGATGCTGCTGGCGATCGTGGTCATGAGCCTGGCCCAACCAGCCGTCTATCAGCCGCCGTCCCTGCTTCATCTGGCCATGATGGCGCTGGTCGGCGTGTTTTCGGTGATCGCCCAGCACCTGATCATCCTGGCCTATCGCGCGGCGCCCGCCGGCGTAGTCGCCCCCAGCCAATACAGCCAGATCATCTGGGCCACGATCTTTGGTATGGTTTTCTTTGGCGAACGCCCAGATGTCTGGGTCGCAGTCGGGGCCAGTATCATCATCGCGTCCGGTGTATTCGTTGTCTGGCGTGAGAGCCGGGCCAATGTATCGCCGAACAAGCCGGTTCTGCGCGTGCGTTCGCCGCGCTCTGACACCGGCGCCTCGGCGCGGCCAGGGTCCTAGAGCCGCCACGCGGCTGGGCGGTCGCGTTACCTCTCTTTGCAGCGGATCTTGATATTTCCGTTCTCGCCAGATTCTTCGAACTTTCCGATTCCACGGACCAGATCGCTCAGTCGGTTGAATCCGTAGGTCCGCGTGTCGAAATCCGGGTAATTCATGCTCAGCTGGCGGCCGACCCAGCCCAGGGTGACCCAGCCATCCGGCTCGTCGGATTTGAGCACGACATTGCGGATCAGCTGGTAGGCATGGTTCAGGTCTTTTTTCGACGGAGCCTTCTTGGTCTTTTCACCGCCGGCGCTTTCTTTCTTGATGTTTTCGATCAGAATGAACCGGTTGCAGGCCGCCACGAAAGCCTTCGGGGTCTTGCGCTCACCAATGCCGTAGACCCTCAGCCCCTGCTCGCGGATGCGGCTGGCAAGCCGGGTGAAATCGCTGTCCGAGGACACCAGCACGAACCCGTCGAAACGGCCCGAATGCAGAATGTCCATCGCGTCTATCACCAAGGCGATGTCTCCGGCGTTCTTACCGGTTGTGTTGGCGAATTGCTGGTGCGGTACGATGGCGTATTCCGCCAGTTTCTCGGCGCTCCAGCCCTGCGGGATACCGCCGGAAAAATCGCCGTAGATCCGGCGCAGGCTCGCCTCTCCCAATGTGGCGACTTCTTCGAAAATTTCGGCGACGTGTTTTGCCGGGACGTTTTCGGCGTCGATCAGAACGGCCAGGCGTTCCGTTGCTTCAGTGGTCAATTTAGTCTCTCTATTCAGGTATTTATCAATGCTCTGAAGATAAGAGGCAAAAAGGGCGGTTTAAACCCCGCCCTTGCAATTTCCGATTGTCAGTAGATCACCACAGACCGGATGCTTTCGCCTTTGTGCATCAGGTCGAAGCCGGTGTTGATGTCGTCCAGACCCATGGTGTGGGTGATCATCGGGTCGATCTCGATTTTCCCTTCCATGTACCAGTCAACGATCTTGGGCACGTCCGTTCGGCCACGCGCACCACCAAAAGCGGTGCCGCGCCACGACCGGCCGGTGACCAGCTGGAACGGACGGGTCGAGATCTCGGCCCCCGCAGGCGCCACGCCGATGATGATGGATTCGCCCCAGCCCTTGTGCGCCGACTCCAGCGCCGCGCGCATCACCTGCACGTTGCCGGTGGCGTCAAAGGTGTAGTCCGCACCGCCCTTGGTCAGGTTCACCAGATAGGGGACAAGATCGCCCTCGACCTCGGCGGGGTTCACGAAATCGGTCATGCCGAATTTCTCGGCCATCTCGCGCTTGGCGGGGTTCAGGTCGACGCCCACGATCTGGTCGGCCCCGGCGAGACGCAGACCCTGGATCACGTTCAAGCCGATGCCGCCCAGGCCGAACACGATGGCGCGGCTGCCGATTTCCACCTTGGCGGTGTTGATCACCGCGCCGATGCCGGTGGTCACGCCACAGCCGATATAGCAGATCTTGTCGAACGGCGCGTCCTCGCGCACCTTGGCCAATGCGATTTCCGGCAGAACCGTGTGGTTCGAGAAGGTCGAGCAGCCCATGTAGTGCAGGATCGGATCCCCATCCAGCGTCGAGAAACGCGAGGTGCCGTCGGGCATCAGGCCCTTGCCCTGCGTCTCGCGGATGGCCTGGCACAGGTTGGTCTTGGGGTGCAGGCAGTATTCACACTCGCGACATTCGGGAGTGTAGAGCGGGATCACGTGATCGCCCGGCTTCAGGCTGGTCACGCCCTCGCCCACCTCAACCACCACGCCGGCGCCTTCATGGCCCAGAATGGCCGGGAACAGCCCCTCGGGGTCGGCCCCCGACAGGGTGAATTCATCGGTGTGGCAGATGCCGGTGGCCTTGATCTCGACCAGAACCTCACCGGCCTTGGGGCCTTCGAGGTTCACCTCCATCACTTCCAAGGGCTTGCCCGCCTGAAGGGCAACGGCGGCACGAGTACGCATGTTGCTATGTCTCCCTGTCAATTTCGCACGACCCTGCGTCAATTGCAGGGTGTTTTCAACTGCGCTTTCATGGCAGGCTCTGCAAGCCATTGATATTTCAGAAACGACATTGCCGAAAAGAGGAGCGCCAATGTACCGCATGATCCCGATCCTGATCCTGCTGACCGCCTGCGCGGAAACCGACCTACCCGAGCCCGCCCCGCTGGAACCCGAAGCCGCGCCGGTGGATCTGGCCTTCTGCAAAGGCGAACCCTTTGCCCAGTCCGTGGGGCAGCCGGTCTCAACCATTCAGGCCAGCCTGCCGGAACGGAGCCGCGTTCTGGGCCCCGATGACATCGCCACGCAGGATTACCGTATCGACCGGCTGAACGTCTATGTGAACGGAGCCGGAGTCATTCAGCGGCTGACCTGCGGATAAGGGCGGACTCGACTCGGCGCATGATTCTCAGATAAGAACAAAATAAGAACAATCTGATGTCTGCCCGATGCCCAAACGCCGAATACTCTCGTTGTGGTTTCCACGTCTGGGGGCCGAACGGCTGATCCGCGCCGCCCGCGGCCTGCAGTCCGGCCCGCTGGCGGTGGTGGCCGAACAGTCGAACATGCAGGTCATCACCTCGCTGAATACCGAGGCACAGGCCGCCGGTCTGCGCGTGGGCCAGCCGGTGCGCGATGCGCATGCCATGTGCGCGGCCCTTGTCACCCGCCCCCGCAACGCCCCGGCCGAGGCTGCTTTTCTGACCGCGCTGCGCCGCTGGGCGGGCAAGTTCAGCCCCTGGGTCGCCGAAGAGGCCCCCGATGGCCTGATCGTCGATCTGTCGGGCTGCGCCCATCTGTTCGGCGGCGAAGAGGCGCTGCTGGACGTGATCGAGACCGACTGCGCCGACATGGGGCTGAGCGTGCAGATGGGTATCGCCGACACGCTGGGCGCAGCCTGGGCGCTGGCGCGCTATGCCGGGCAAGAGGCCACCTCGGACCGCAATGGCGACGCCATTTCCCAAGAGGCCCGCGCCACCCGCGCCCGGGCTGGCAAGCGGCGGCACTGGACCAAGGGCGGCGCCGCGCCGCAGGTGGTGGCCGTGGGCGGCGGGGCCCGGATCGCGCCACCGGGGCAGGCCTATGGCGCGCTCGCCCCCCTGCCCATCGCGGCGCTGCGGCTGGACGACCAGACCGTGGCGCAGCTGAACCGGCTGGGCCTGCGGCGGATCGGCGACCTGTTGGGCCAGCCGCGTGCCAGTTTGGCCCGCCGGTTCGGGCGCGGTCTGGTTCTGCGGCTGGATCAGGCGATGGGCAGCGCGCCCGAGCCGGTCTCGCCCGCCCGCCCCCCGCATCACTTTGCGGTGCGGATGACCCTGCCCAACCCGATCGGCCTGACCGAGGACGTGATGGCCGCCATCGACCGGATGCTGCCGACCCTGTGCGCGCGGCTGGAGGAAAAGGCGCGCGGGGCGCGGACCCTGCGGCTCGAGGCGCACCGCACCGATCAGGCGGCCGAGATCGTCGAGATCGGGCTGGCCCGCCCGAGCCATGACAAACACCGCATTCGCCCTTTGTTAGAGATGAAAATCGATCAGATCGACGCAGGCTATGGCATCGACATGCTGCGCCTTGCGGCGGTGCAGACCGAGCCGGTTCATGCCCGCACCCTGACCGGCCATGCCGAGGCCAGCCGCGCCGTCCGCAACCGGCTGGAGGGGAACACCGCGCTGGACGATCTGATCGGAAAGCTGGGCGCGCGGGTGGGGCTCGAGGCGATCACGCGGCAGCACCCGGCGGCCTCGCATATCCCCGAGAAAACCGCGCAGACGCTGGCGGCGGCCTGGTCGGAACCGGCCCGCGACTGGCCCGCCCCGCCGCGCCCGCGCCCCCTGCTGATGTGGCGGCCCGAGCCGGTGATGGCCCCCGACCACCCGGATGTGCCCACCAGCTTCCGCTGGCGCGGGCGCGACTGGCACCTGGCACAGGCCACCGGCCCGGAACGGATCGCCCCGGAATGGTGGCTGGACGACCCCAACTGGCGCAGCGGCGTGCGCGATTACTGGGTGGTGGTGACCGAACAGGGCGAGCGGCTATGGCTGTTCTACGGCCATGGCGGCACCATGTCGGCGGGCTGGTTCTGTCAGGGACGCTTTGGTTAGAGTCTATTTTCCGCGATAGACCAGAAGATCCGGAAGGTAGTCGATCAGCCGGATGACCCACGAGAACGGCGCCGGAAAGTCGGTCCGGAAACGCCGGCGCGCCATTGCGCGCAGCACGCGCTGCGCGGCGTCTTCGGGCTCCATCAGCATCGGCATCTTGAAGCTGTTCTTGTCGGTCAGCCGGGTCTTGATGAACCCCGGATTGACGATGCGCACCGTCACCCCGGTTCCGGCCAGGTCATGCCGCATCGTTTCGGCCAGCGAGATCAGCGCCGCCTTGCTGGACCCGTACCCGATCGCCGCAGGCAGTCCGTGATAGCCCGCCAGCGACCCGATCAGGGTAATGTCGCCACGCCCCGCCCGCACCATGGCCGGCACGGTTTCCCCCAGAACCCGCAGCGCACCTGAATAGTTCACGTCGCTGATGGCCAGCGCGGCTTCGGTCTGCCAGTCCTGCGCGCGCATCGGCTCATAGGCCCCGGCGTTGTAGACCAGACCATCGACTGGGCCGATCTCGGCCACGGCGCGGCGCACCTGCGCCAGATCGGTCACGTCCAGCGGGACCGCACGAGCATGAGGCAGCGCGGCGCAGATCTGCTCCAGCCGCTCGGCATTGCGCGCAGACAGCACAACGTGCGCGCCCTGACCGCTCAAGGCCTCGGCCAGCGCCCGGCCCAGACCTTCGCTGGCACCGATGATCCAATAGGTATTTCCGTCAAAACCGCTCATGCCGGGCGGTTCGCATGTGCCGAAGCGTGAACAGCCGCGGTCTTGGATTGGGTTGTCTCGATCATAACATTTTTCATTACGCGGACGGGCAGGCCCCGGATCACCAGCCGCCGCGATTGGTGCAATCCTGACGCACTGCCCGCCGATCGGCCGCAAACAGGGAAAAACATACCCCGGATTTGATCCGGTCCGGCCTACCCTGCGTATCCTATTGTAAAATGTCGCATAAAGAGGATGGCATGTTCGACGAAACCCGGGGCGTACGGAAAAAAATCGCAATTGTAGGCGCAGGCATCTCAGGATTATCAGCGGCTTATTACCTGTCGGAAAGTCACGACGTCACCCTGTACGAGGCCGAACCCCGTCTGGGCGGACACGCGCGCACTGTGATGGCAGGCCGCAACGGCGACCAACCGGTCGATACCGGGTTCATCGTATTCAACTATGCCACCTATCCCTATCTGACCAAGCTGTTCGGTGAACTGGACGTGCCGGTCATGAAAAGCGAGATGAGCTTTGGCGCCACCATTGACAATGGACGCATCGAATATGGCCTGAACAATCTGCGCACCATCACCGCGCAGAAGCGCAACCTCGTGCGGCCGTCCTATTACAAGATGATCGCCGACATCCTGCGCTTTGGCAAAGAAGCGCCCGAGGCCGCTCGGGATGATGACACTACGATTGGTGAACTGGTTGACCAGATGCGATTGGGCCACTGGTTCCGCAACAACTATCTGATGCCGATGTGCGGCGCGATCTGGTCCACTCCGGTCGAGTTCGTCGATCAGTTCCCGGCGCGGTCGCTGGTGCAGTTCTTCCGCAACCACGCCTTGCTGTCCAGCAAACGCGGCGCCCAGCACCAGTGGTGGACCGTCAAGGGTGGCAGCATCGAATATGTCCGCCGGCTCGAAGCCGCGTTGCGCGGCCGGGGTTGCGACATCCGCCTGGGCGCGCCGGTCTCGAGCGTCGAGCGCGATGCGTTGGGCGTGACCGTTCAGGCGCAGGGCCGCTCGGATCAATATGACGAAATCATCCTGGCCACCCACTCCGACCAGTCGCTGGCCATTCTGGGCCAGAACGCCACCGCCGACGAGGCCGCGGCGCTGGGCGCGATCCGGTATCAGCCCAACCGCGCGGTGCTGCATTGCGATCCCAGCCAGATGCCGCGCCGCCGCGCCTGCTGGTCCAGTTGGACCTACCGCTCGCAGGCGGGGAAGGTGGGCGTGACCTACTGGATGAACCGGTTGCAGAACATCCCCGAAAGCGACCCCCTGTTCGTCACCCTGAACCCGTCTTCCGACATCGCGCCCGACAAGATCTATGACGAGGTGGAATTCGCCCATCCGGTGTTCGACAAGGCCGCGCTGAAAGCGCAGGCCCAGATCCGCGAGATGCAGGGCCGCAACCGGACCTGGTTCGCCGGCGCCTACAACCGGCATGGGTTCCACGAAGACGGAATCGCCAGCGCGATGCATGTGGTCGGGCTGTTGACCGGCGATCCGCAAACCATCGGAGCTGAAAATGCGATACCTGATCCAAGCGTCGCTGTCCCGGTTACGGCCAGCCCGTAACGCAGCGATCCTGAGCCTGGTTCTGCTGGCCCCTGCCGGGCTGGCGGCCACGCCCGTCACCGACGTGCTGCCCGATGCCGAGCTGCGTGGCACCGCCACCTTCCGGTTTCTTGGCCTGCCGATCTATGACGCGCAGCTGTTCACCAAAGGCGGCGGCCCGCTCAGCTGGTCGCAGGATTTCGGGCTGAAGCTGACCTATCGGAGATCGCTGAAGCAGAAGGCGCTGATCGACTCCACGCTGGACGAGATGGCGCGGCAAGGCAACAGCGCCCCGATCGAGGCGCAGCTGAAAACCTGCTATCAGGCGGTCAGTGCCGGCGACAGCTATGTGGCCGTCACCAAAGGCCCCGACGCGATCGAGTTCTGGCGCAACGGGCGCAAGACCTGCACCCTCTCCCATCCGGGGATCAAGCGCAGCTTCATGTCGATCTTTCTGGGCAACAACACTCGGTCCGCCGCCTTTACGCGTCAGCTGCGGGGTCAGTGATGTTGTATCCGCGTGTCAGCCTCTATGCGCTGATGCTTGCTGCGGCGGGTATCCCGCTCTACATCCACCTGCCGCGCTTTGCGGCGGTGAACCTCGGGATCGGCCTGGGGGTGATCGGCACGGTTCTGCTGCTGATCCGGCTGGTGGATCTGGTGCAAGACCCGCTGATCGGCTGGGCCATCGACCGCTGGCCGGGCGCGCAGATGGGTTTTGCCGTCTCGGCCGCCGGGGGGCTGGCGGTGGGTTTTCCGCTGTTGTTCTCACTGCCGCAGGGGGCGAGCGTCGGCGTTCTTGTGGCGATCCTGATCCTGCTGTTTTCCGCCTACAGCCTGGGCACCATCCTGCTTTATGGTCGCAGCGCGACGCTGGCCAAACAGGCCACGCCGCGCGAGTTGATGACCCTCGCCGCCTTTCGTGAAGGCGGGCAACTGGCCGGCGTGGTCCTGGCCGCCAGTGCTCCGGCGCTGTTCGTGGCCCTGGGCGCGGGCGCGCAGGGCTACCCGGCCTTCGGGCTGTTTCTAGGCGGGCTGGCACTGGCCACGATGGTGCTGACATTGCCGATCTGGCGGCGCGCGCCCATTACCGGGCAGGGGCTTTCGTTCGACGGGCTGGGTCAGGCCGGAGCCCTGCGTCTGCTGGCGCTGGCGCTGGTCAACAGCCTGCCGGTTGCGATCACCTCGACCTTGTTCCTGTTCTTCGTCGAGGACCGGCTACAATTGCCGGGCAAGGCCGGGCCACTGCTGATCCTGTTCTTCCTCAGCGCCGGGGCCACAGTGCCGCTCTGGGCGCGACTCAGCAACCGGATTGGCCCGAAACAGACACTGATCATTGCGATGCCGCTGGCCATTCTGGGCTTTGTCGGCGCGGCCATGCTGGCGCCCGGCAACCTGGTCGGGTTCGCGGTGATCTGCCTGGCGTCGGGGGCGGCGCTGGGGGCGGACATGGTGGTGCTGCCGGCCATGTTCTCGGTGGTGCTGACACGCGCGGGGCTGAATGCCTCGGCCGCATTCGGCATCTGGTCTTTCGCCGGCAAACTGGGGCTGGCTCTGGCCGCATTCTTCACCCTTCCGCTGCTGGAACGCAGCGGCTTTGTGCCCGGTCAGGCGAATTCGGCGCAGGCGTTGGAAACGCTCAACCTCGCCTATGCCGTGCTGCCCTGCATCCTGAAACTCGGCGCGTTCGGAATGGTCCTGACGCTGCCTACAGAGGTACCCGCAAAATGACATTCCTCCTGATTGCCTCACTGGCCGTATTGGCCCTGATCACGGTCAAAGCCCGCCTTCTCAGCTTTCGCTCGCAATCGCCGTCGGACTATGCCGGAACCGGCCCCGATTTCTCGTTGAAGGACAATCTGAACGGGGAAATCCTGTCCGAAGGGCTGATCTATGGCCCGACTGGCAAGATGTCGAACAGCTTCGTGGCGCGGATGATCGGGGAATGGAACGGCAGTTCCGGCACTCTGACCGAGTATTTCACCTATTCAAACGGTAAGCAGATGAACCGAAAATGGTACCTGACCATGGGCGCAGGCAACAGCTTTACCGCAACCGCCGACGACATCGTCGGCGAAGGCCGCGGCGTGATCTCGGGCGCGACGGTCAGGCTGACCTATCGCATCGTTCTGCCCGAAGATGCCGGGGGCCATACCCTTGACGTCACCGACTGGATGTACCTGACCGAAAGCGGCGCGATCATGAACCGCTCGGAGATGCGCAAGTTCGGCCTGAAGGTGGCCGAGCTGGTCGCCACGATGCGCCCCGCCCCGCCAGAAAAGACGGCGCATGTGCCCGGCGCAAACGGTCATGCCCGCACCGCCGACCCGAGGGCCCTGCAATGACCCGTCTCATGAAACGACTGGCGTTCGCTTGCCTGCTGCTGACGGCGGCCTGCGCCTTCAAACCAAAAGTTCCGAGCACTTTTCTGTCGGACCGCCAGCTGAACCTCGAAGAGTTCTTTGAGGGCCACACCGTGGCCTATGGGCAGTTCCAGGACGTACTAGGCAACATCCCCCGTCGGTTCACGGTCGACATCAACGGGACATGGGACGGCCAGACGCTGACCCTGGTCGAAGATTTCGTCTATGACGACGGCGCCACTGAACAGCGCATCTGGACCCTGACCAAAACCGGCGAGGATACTTGGACCGGCACCGCGCCCGGCGTTCTGGGCACCGCGTCGGGAACCGAGCGCGGCGATACGTTCAACTGGAAATACCGCATCGACCTGCCGGTGAAAGACGGAACGATGCGCGTCGATTTCGATGACTGGATGTGGCTGCTGGACGATGACCGCCTGCTGAACCGCGCCTACGTGTCGCGCTTTGGCATCCGGCTGGGCGAAGTCGTGCTGTTCTTCGAAAAGAAGTAACCACGCCACAAGGCGTCCTGGTCAGTCTTAGGAAAAAGTGGTGAGCCGTGCAGGATTCGAACCTGCGACCCACTGATTAAAAGTCAGTTGCTCTACCAACTGAGCTAACGGCCCACTCTTTTCATTGGATCGTTGTGATCCGTGGCGCTGTCTAAGGCATTTTCCCCACCGGGTACAAGCCCTTTTTTGCACCGCGTTCCGCCTGAAATCAGTGTGTTCCCGGCGTCCCGATAGGCGGCCTAATTAGGGTTGAGGCGGCGGGGGGTCAACCCCTTTTTTCAGGAATCTTCGCGCCGGGCTGGATTCATGTCTGCGGCAAGGCTATATGCCCGCCATGCAACAGCGACCCGACACTGGTTTGCCCTTCATGAAGATGCACGGGCTTGGCAATGACTTCGTCATTGTTGACGCGCGCGCGCATCCGGTGCAGATCACGCCGGCGCTGGCGCGCGGGATCGGACACCGGCAATTCGGGGTCGGATTCGACCAGCTGGCCGTCATCGAAAACGGCGAATCGGATGCGCATCTGGTGTTCTACAATGCCGACGGGTCGATCTCGGCCACCTGCGGCAACGCCACCCGCTGCATCGCCCGGTTCCTGATGCAGGAAAGCGGCAAATCCGAACTGACGCTGACCACCAGCCACGGTACGCTGCTGGCGCGGGACGCAGGCGACGGGCTGACCTCGGTCAACATGGGGCACCCGCAGCTGGACTGGGCCGATATTCCATTGGCGGAAGAAGTGGATACGTTGGAACTGCCGATCGAAGGCGGACCGGTGGCCACCGGCATGGGCAACCCGCATTGCACCTTCTTCGTCGAGGATGCCGATGCGATTCCGCTGGAGGAATTCGGCGCGCGCTATGAGCATCACCCGCTCTATCCGCAGCGCACCAATGTGCAAATCGCCCAGATCATCGGCCCGGATCACATCCGCATGCGGGTGTGGGAGCGCGGCGTGGGCATCACGCTGGCCTCGGGCTCGTCGTCGTGTGCCACGGCCGTGGCGGCGGCGCGGCGTGGCCTGACCGGGCGCACGGTGCAGATCGAGCTGGACGGCGGTACCATCTGGATCGACTGGCGCGAGGACGGCGTCTGGATGACCGGCCCCACCTGCCATGTCTTCTCGGGCACGCTGACGCCCGAATTTCTGGAGTCGCTGGGATGAACCCGCCGAAATTCACCACGCTGGGCTGCCGGCTCAACGCCTATGAGACCGAGGCGATGAAGGAGCTGTCGCAACAGGCCGGGCTGACGAATGCGGTGATCGTGAACACCTGCGCCGTCACCGCCGAAGCCGTGCGCAAGGCCCGGCAGGAAATCCGCAAGCTGCGCCGCGAGAACCCGAATGCGCGCCTGATCGTGACCGGCTGCGCGGCCCAGACCGAACCGCAGACCTTTGCCGCGATGGATGAGGTCGATGCGGTGATCGGCAATACCGAAAAGATGCGCCCCGAGACCTGGAAGGGCATGGCCGCCGATTTCATCGGCGAGACCGAGGCCGTGCAGGTCGACGACATCATGTCGGTCACCGAAACCGCGGGCCATCTGATCGACGGGTTCGGCACCCGCTCGCGCGCCTATGTGCAGGTCCAGAACGGCTGTGACCATCGTTGCACCTTCTGCATCATCCCCTATGGCCGCGGCAACTCGCGCAGCGTCCCGGCGGGCGTGGTGGTGGACCAGATCAAGCGGCTGGTGGACCGGGGCTATAACGAGGTCGTGCTGACTGGCGTCGACCTGACATCCTGGGGGGCCGACCTGCCCGCAAGCCCCAAGCTGGGCGATCTGGTCATGCGCATTCTGAAACTGGTGCCCGATCTGCCGCGCCTGCGCATCAGCTCGATCGATTCGATCGAGGTGGACGAGAACCTGATGCAGGCCATCGCGACCGAGCCGCGCCTGATGCCGCATCTGCACCTGTCCCTGCAGCATGGCGACGACCTGATCCTGAAACGGATGAAGCGCCGCCACCTGCGCGACGATGCCATCCGATTCACCGAAGAGGTCCGCAAACTGCGCCCCGAGATCACCTTTGGCGCCGACATCATCGCGGGCTTTCCGACGGAAACCGAGGCGCATTTCCAGAACTCGCTGAAACTGGTGACCGACTGCGACCTGACCTGGCTGCACGTCTTTCCCTATTCCAAACGCGAAGGCACCCCCGCCGCGCGCATTCCGCAGCAGGTCAACGGCGCCGTCATCAAGGATCGTGCCGCGCGGCTGCGGGCGGCCGGCGACGCGCAGGTTGCCAAGCACTTGGCGGCACAGCTGGGCAAGACCCATCACATCCTGATGGAGAATCCCCACATGGGCCGGACCGAGCAGTTCACCGAGGTTTCATTCACGACTCCGCAACCCGAAGGACAGATCGTGACGGCCCGGATCATCGGACTGGATGGTCAACGGCTGACCGCCTGACCGGCGTCCCCGGTTGGGGTATCATTGGCCAGAAGCTCTTCGAAGAACACGCTGATCAACTGGGCCCGGCCATCCACACCTGCCTTGGCATAAATTGACGCGGATTGCGCGCGCACGGTTCCGACCGCCCGGCCCCGGATACGCGCGATGTTTTCGTTGTCGAATCCTTTGAGGATCAGCAGGCCAACGTCACGTTCCGCGCCGGTCAGGCCCCAGCGATCAAAGAAGCCATCGATCACTTGGGCCAATTCCCCCCGTGCCACGCGCAAGCCCTGCCTTGCCTGCTCCATCCGAACCAGCAGCGCCCGCAGTTCGACCATCAGAACCCAGATTCCAGCGCCCAGAACAACCGCAACGAAGGTTTCCAGCGCCAGATGCGTCGGGTGCCCGCCCGCATCGAAATCGAGAATGACATCGATCAGAAAGAACGTGGCACACAAGACCTGGACAATGATCATCGCGGTCAGAATCTTGGCCCGGCGCACATCCGTATCCCCGGGCCAAAGAGTTTCGAGAATGCGTTTCTTCATTTTGTCGAAATTCCATCAGGAATGTTCTTGCTTCCTGTTATCATGGCTTTGACCAAAGCAACACCGGTCCTGCGCTGGTCCAGCACAACCCCGCAGACGTGCAGTACGACCGAGACCATCAGCCAGTTGAACGCAAGCTCGTGCAGTTCTTCGACCCATTCGAACCCAAAGAACCGAACGGTGCCCATCATGATCCCCGTGATGCAGATCACAATCAGCGTGGCCCAGATGTTGTAGGCCATCCACGCCCCCAGCGGGTTGTGCGACAGGTGAACGGTCCGGTCTCCACGCAGGATCTCGCCCGTATGGGCCAGCGCGGCCCGGGGGTTGGGCGGAAACGCCGTGAACCGCGCCGTCTGGACCCCCAGAAAACCCCAGACAAGCCGCAGCAAGACAAGACCCAGGGTGGCATATCCAATGATTTCATGCAGGTCCCCTTCGGGGTCCGTGACGACCGCATTCAACAACACACCGGCCAGCACAGACCAGTGAATCACGCGCACCAACGGGTCCCAAACGTGCACCAGGCGGACGCTGTCGCGCCCACCTTCGGCCAGGTTGAAACCGGGCATGTCCGACTTCACCCCTTGACCTTCGAGACCTTGCCGGTTGCCGGATCCACATAGACCTCGGCCATTTCGCCGTCCTTGACGACATAGGCTTCGATCTCGCCGTCTTCCTCCTCGATCTTGCGCACGTCATAGCCAAGCTCGGTCAGTGCGCTGCGCACGGCGTCTTCGGTTTTGCCAAGTTCCATGTCGGGCGCCAGATCGGCGGCCAGCGCGGGGGCGGCAACAAGCAAAGCGGCTGCGATGAAAGGGAATTTCATGTGGTGGTCTCCTCGGTTCAGGTGAACGCGCCATGCAGTCCGGCGCTAAACGGAAACTGCCGGCAGGTGGCACGCGGCACCATATTCTTTGGGCTTAGATGGCCGGGATAAGCCGACGCTGACGGCAGGAACCCGCCAACGGACCGGCAAGAAAAAGGGCCCCGCACGATGCGCGGGGCCCTTGGTGTCTTTGGTATGGTCCCTGACGGATCAGGCGGATTTCTTACCCTTGACCGGCGCCCACAGGCGCTTGTTCACCAGGTACAACAGCACCGACAGGATGGTCAGGAACAGCACGCCGACAAAGCCGGCTTGCTTGCGCTCCATCATCTTCGGCTCGGCCGTCCACATCAGGAACGCAGCAACGTCCTGTGACATGGATTCGACGGTGGCTTCGTGACCATCGGCGAATTCGACCTGATCGTCCGACAGGGGCGGGGCCATCGAGATCCAGCCGCCGGGGAAGGCAGTGTTTTCATAAAGAACCGTGCCGGCCTCTTCCTTTTCCTTGCCGGTATAACCGTCCAGCAACGAGGCGATGTACTCCGCACCACCCATGCCCTTGACCAGCTGGTTGATTCCCAGACCGTAAGGCCCGTGGAAGCCCGCACGCGCCTTGGCCATCAGGCTCAGGTCTGGTGCGCCCACACCGTCATTTTCGGGGAAATGGTCTGTCGGTTTGGCCGGACGGAAATCGTCCAGCTCGGGGTCGAACACCTCAAAGGTTCCAGCCGCATAGGCGATGACTTCTTCTTCCGAGTAACCCAACGCCGTGAGATCGCGCAGCGGCACGTATTTCAGGCCGTGGCAAGCCGCGCAGACCTCGGTATAGATCTGCAGGCCGCGCTGCAGCTGGTTCTGATCCCAGGTGCCGAATGGCCCTTCGAACGAGAACGCGAAGTCTTCGATGTGCTGTTCGCCGCCCCCGGCTGCGGAAACCGCAGCAGGAGCAAGAGCGATGGCAAACGCGGCGCCGATTGCAAGTTTCTTGAACATGGTTTCCCGTCCCTCTTCTTACTCGGCCGGCGTGGCTTCGGCGTCAGCCTTGCCGTAATGCGCGTTGAAGTCTTCTTCGATGGTTTCCGGCTGCGGCTCGGGCTTCTCGATCACGCCGAGGATCGGCAGGATCACGAAGAAATAGGCGAACCAGTAGGCGGAGGCGATCAGCGAGAAGGTCGCATAGGGTTCCTCTGCGGGCATGGCTCCCAGCCACATCAGGGCAAAGAAGTCGATGACCAGAAGGTAGAACCACCATTTGAACATGGGGCGGTACTTGCCCGACCGCACACTCGAAGTGTCCAGCCAGGGCGCCAGCGCCATGGCCAGGATTGCACCGAACATCGCCAGAACACCAAAGAACTTGGCGTCGATGATGCCACCGGTGATGAAACTGGCGAACTGGACGACCCATACTTCGCTGGTGAAGGCACGCAGGATCGCGTAGAACGGCAGGAAGTACCATTCGGGCACGATGTGCGCGGGCGTAACCAGCGGGTTGGCTTCGATGTAGTTGTCCGGGTGACCCAGGTAGTTCGGCATGAAGCCGACGATTGCCCAGAACACGACCAGCACGACAGCCAGCGCAAACAGGTCCTTGATCACGAAATAGGGCCAGAACGGCAAGGTGTCTTTCTCGGCCTCTGCTTTCGATCCACGACGAACCTCAACCCCGGTGGGGTTGTTGTTGCCGGTGGTGTGGAAGGCCCAGACATGCACGATGACCAGCCCCGCAATCACGAAGGGCAGCAGGTAATGCAGCGAGAAGAAACGGTTCAGCGTGGCGTTGTCCACGGCGGGTCCGCCCAGCAGCCAGGTCTGGATCGCGTCGCCAACGAAGGGGATCGCGCCAAACAGGCCGGTGATCACGGTTGCGCCCCAGAAGGACATCTGCCCCCAAGGCAGAACATAGCCCATGAAGGCGGTGGCCATCATCAGCAAATAGATCAGCATGCCGATGATCCAGGTCACCTCGCGCGGGGCCTTGTAGGAACCGTAGTACAGACCGCGGAAAATGTGGATATAGACGGCCACAAAGAACAGCGAGGCGCCGTTCATGTGCAGGTACCGCAACATGAAGCCGCCATTTACGTTGCGCATGATGTGTTCAATGCTGGCAAAGGCCAGATCGACATGCGGGGTGTAGTGCATCACCAGGACGATACCCGTGATGATCTGCAGTGCCAGGCAGAAGACCAGCACAATCCCCCAGATCCACATCCAGTTCAAGTTCTTGGGTGTGGGAATCATGAGGGTGTCGTAAAGAAGGCCGACGATGGGCAGGCGGCTGTTCAGCCACTTTTCGCCCTTGGTCTTCGGCTCGTAATGGTCGTGCGGGATACCGGACATCAGCGCGCCTCCTTAACCCAGCTTGATGGTGGTTTCGTCGAGGAACTCGGCAACCGGAACATGCAGGTTCTCGGGGGCCGGGCCCTTGCGGATGCGGCCCGCGGTGTCATAGTGCGACCCGTGGCACGGGCAGAACCAGCCTTGGAAGTCGCCTGCACCGTCACCCAGCGGCACACAGCCCAGATGCGTGCACACCCCCATCATCACCAGCCATTCGCCAGCCTCGTCCAGAGTGCGGTTCTCGTCTGTGGCCGGCAGGCCAGGCTTGTTGGCGTTGCGGTCAATCGGATCCGGCAACTCGTCCAGCGACACTTCGCGCGCCAGCTGGATTTCTTCTTCGGTACGGCGGCGGATGAACACCGGCTTGCCCAGCCATTTGACGGTGATCTGGGTGCCGACCTCGACACCGCTGACATCCACGCGGATCGAGGACAGCGCCTGAACGTCTGCCGAGGGGTTCATTTGGTTGATCAGGGGCCATACGGCGGCACCCGTCGCAACGACACCTGCGCCGCCGGCGGCGTAGTAGAGGAAATCTCTGCGGGTGCCTTCGTGGTCTTCTGCGTGGGACACGAGGTTTTCTCCGATTCCAGCGCCCGGCTTTCGGGCAAACATGCATCAGCACCGCATCAAAGCGGCGTCTCATCGCGGGTATCTAGCCGGGAGAAAACGGTTCGTCCAGCGGTCATAGGCGCGCACTACGCCGCATCTGGGCATTCATGTCACAATGCGGGGGTCATTTTTCAAGAACTTTGCCCCGAAACGGCGGAAATCCCTGGGTGAACGCGCGAATCACGCGGCAGGCGAATCCCGGGGCGTCGTCGCTCCGGCCGGGCGGTGATCCGGGCCCGCGCACAATGAGCGCCGGGCATCACCATACGGACCGGCAGGCCCTCGAGCATCCGGGGCAGTGGCCGACCGAGAATCCGCCAAATTTTTATTTTCAAGTCATTTTTTCAACAACCATGGCGCGCATTTTTGGGTTGCGGACCAGTCAGATTTGACGCAAGTCGGCGCGCGCGCGAACGCAGTGATCGAGGAGTCCCATGACATTATTCAGAACCGCCGTCCTGCTGGTCACGGTCGCCGCCACCCATCAAGCCTGGGCTGAAGGCGACCCCGCGCGCGGCGAGAAACTCTACAACCGCTGCTCGTCCTGCCACGCCATCATCAAGGATGGCGAGGTTCTGGTCAAAGGCGGCATCACGGGCCCGAATCTCTATGGCGTGGTCGGCAGAACCGCAGGAACCGAAAACGATTATCTGAACGGCAGTGAACGGCTGCCCATCGGCATGTTCACCGATGACATGATCCGCGCTGGTGAAAACGGCCTGGTCTGGACGCAAGAGAACATCGCCGCCTACGCCCGCGACCCGATCGGGTTCATCCGGGACTTCCTGAACGACGACACCGCCCGCCCGAACATGAGCATCAAGCTGAAGCAAGGCGCCGAGGACATCGCCGCCTATCTGGCCAAGTTCAGCGACTGAAGCGAAATCGGATCAGACTTCGCGCATGAGGGCGGCCAGTTGACCAAGCTCTGTGCCGATCCCGTATTGCTCGACATGCCCGGCGGCGGCCAGCCGCGCCGCCTCGGGCTTGTTCTGGTTCAGTTTCCAGGTGCCGTCGATCTGAGTGATCTGCAACCGGCAGGGCACGATCATGCGCATCATGCGCTCCAGCGCTGCCGGGTCCATCTTGTCGGCGCACCAGAGCGGCTTGGGCTTCAGCCGCTCTTCGAAAAAGGCCGATTGCCGATCCAGAAGATCGCTCAGCCGGTCTGAGGGCTGCAATTCCAGCCAGCCGGTCAGGTGGACCGCCACATAGTTCCATGTGGGCACCTGATCCGCGACCCCGTACCAATCGGGCGAAACATAGCCGTCGGGCCCCTGAACCGCGATCCGCGCCACCTTCGGGTCGGCCAGCGCCCGCACGATCGGGTTCGACCTCACCAGATGCAGCTCGGCCACCGCGCCATCCTCGGACAGCAGAAAGGGCACATGGCTGATCAATGGCGGGCCGTCAGCGGACAGCGCCAGTACGCCGAACCCCCGGCTGCGGGCAAACTCCACATGGCGCGCGCGGTCCTCGGCGCGAAAGGCTGGGTTGGGGTGCATGGCCGTCCTCCTGTCGACAGGTCTTGCAGATCGCGCGTGCGCTTGGCAAGGTCGCGCCGTTCTCAGGGCGGGGCGGAATTCCCCACCGGCGGTATGCGGGCCCAGGCCCGCCAGCCCGCGAGCGGCTCTGCCATCCAACCGGCAGAGTGTCAGCAGATCTGGTGAGAGGCCAGAGCCGACGGTTACAGTCCGGATGAAAGAGAACGAGCAGCGCGCCCCGCCAAGGGCGCGTCTGTCCGTGATCGCCTTGGGTGACGTGTCATGCCGCGCTGGCCGCGAAACCGTTCGCATCCGCCAGCAGGCCACCAAGCTGAAAGGAGATCATAATGACACACACCCGCTATGCTTTCGTCAAAGCCAACTGGCATTCCGATATCGTCGACCGCGCGCTGGACGGATTTCTGGAGTTGATCCCCGCCGATCAGGTCGATGTGTTCGACGTGCCGGGCGCGTTCGAAATGCCCCTGCTGGCCCGCGACCTGGCCCAGACGGGCCGCTATGCCGCCGTGGCCTGCGCGGCCTTTGTCGTCGATGGCGGCATCTACCGGCACGATTTCGTGGCGCAGGCCGTCATTGACGGGCTGATGCGCGCAGGGCTCGAAAGCGGCGTGCCGGTCCTGTCGGTGTCGCTGACGCCGCACCAGTACCAGGAAACCGACCATCACAACGCTATCTACCGCGCGCATTTCGTGGAAAAGGGGCGCGAGGCAGCCCGGGCGGCGCTGAAAATCGTCGAAACCCGTGCCGCACTGACCCGTGCGGCCTAGGCACACCGGATTGGGGCAGCGATGCCCCAACCGCAAATCCGCTTGAGGCGGCAGGCTCTCGCCGTTAATCACGACCCTCAAAGGAGCATGCCCCATGTCGATGAACAGCTTTGGACACCTTTTCCGCGTCACCACCTGGGGTGAAAGCCACGGCCCCGCGCTGGGCGCCACGGTCGATGGCTGCCCGCCCGGCGTCCCGATCGACGAGGGCATGATCCAGCACTGGCTGGACAAGCGCAAACCGGGCCAGAACAAGTTCACCACCCAGCGGCGCGAGCCCGATCAGGTGAGAATCCTGTCGGGCGTGTTCGAGGGCCAGACCACCGGCACCCCGGTCCAGCTGATGATCGAGAACACCGATCAACGCTCGAAGGATTACGGGGACATCATGGACAAGTTCCGCCCCGGCCATGCCGACATCACCTATTGGCAGAAATACGGCATCCGCGACTATCGCGGCGGCGGGCGCAGCTCGGCCCGCGAAACGGCGGCGCGGGTGGCCGCGGGCGGGCTGGCGCGCGAGGCGATCAAGCAGATCGCGCCCAACGTCCATATCACCGGCTACATGACCCAGATCGGCCCGCACCGGATCGACCGGACCAACTTTGATTGGGCGCAGATCGAACAGAACCCGTTCTGGACCCCAGATGCAAAAGCCGCCGAGGACTGGGCAGCCTATCTGGACGATTTGCGCAAATCCGGCAATTCGGTCGGCGCGGTGGTCGAAGTGGTGGCGCGCGGCGTCCCCGCGGGCCTCGGCGCGCCGATCTATGGCAAGCTCGACACCGATCTGGCCGCGGCGATGATGTCGATCAACGCTGTCAAGGGCGTGGAAATCGGCGAAGGCATGGCCGCCGCCGAGCTGACCGGCGAGGCCAATGCCGACGAGATCTTCATGGGCCAGGACGGCCCGCAATACAGCTCGAACCACGCGGGCGGCATCCTAGGCGGCATCTCGACCGGGCAGGACATCGTGGTACGATTCGCGGTCAAGCCCACCTCATCGATCCTGACCACGCGCAAGACCATCACCAAATCGGGCGAAGAGACCGAGATCATCACCAAGGGCCGCCACGACCCCTGCGTCGGCATCCGCGCCGTGCCGGTGGGCGAAGCGATGATGGCCTGCGTGATCTTGGACCACCTGCTGCTGCATCGCGGCCAGATCGGTGAAAACCGTGGACGGATTGGCTGAGCTGCGCGACCGCCTGCGCGCGGTCGTCGCGCAGCGGATGATCACCGACCCGGCCCATGACTTGGCCCATCTAGACCGTGTCTGGGTCAATGCCCGCACCATCGCCGATGCGCAAACCGACAGGACCGTACTGCTGGCGGCCTGCTATCTGCACGATCTGGTCAACCTGCCCAAGAACGACCCCGACCGGCACCTGGCCTCGCGCCGGTCGGCTGCGGACTCCGAGCCTGTTCTGCGGGAACTAGGCCTGAGCGATGCCCAGATCGCCGCCACCCGCCACGCGATCGAGGCGCACAGTTTTTCCGCCAACATCCCGCCCGAGACGCCCGAGGCGCGCATCCTGCGCGATGCCGACCGGCTGGATGCGCTGGGCGCTATCGGGATCGCGCGGAATTTCTCGGTGTCCGGCGCTTTGGGGCGGACGCTGTATGATCCGGCCGATCCGTTCGCAGCCCACCGGCCGCTGGACGATCTGCACTATTCGATCGACCACTGGAAGGTGAAGCTGCTGGCCCTGCCCGACGACATGCTGACCGAGGCCGGACGGCAGATCGCGCAGCAACGGGTCCGGCGCATGATCCGGTTTCTGACCGAATTCGCCGAAGAGATCGGCAGCCCCCTGCCCGACAGCTGGACACGCCCCAATCCGACCCGTTGATCTTTGCCGCGCAAAGGCGCAGGGTCGCGCCGATGGCCCAATCCCTGACCTCTCACCGCCCCGTGCTTGCCGTGACGCTGAAACTCAGCGCCCTGTTCCTGTTC
The DNA here is from genome assembly GCF_059613065.1 of Ruegeria sp. BHSC026. Lineage (NCBI taxonomy): Bacteria > Pseudomonadati > Pseudomonadota > Alphaproteobacteria > Rhodobacterales > Roseobacteraceae > Ruegeria > Ruegeria sp. BHSC026. The sequence continues at coordinate 44,407 of NZ_JBXWRV010000015.1, forward strand.
ACGGCGATGTCGGCGCTGGTCAAGGCGCTGTCGGCCGATTTCCCGCCGGGCCAGATGGTTTTTTTTCGTTCCTTGTTCGCGGTGCCGGTGATCGTGGCCTGGCTGATCTCGCGCGGGGAACTCGCGCAGGGCTTTGTCGTCAGGAAGCCCATGGGCCATTTCTGGCGAGGAGTGCTGGGCACCACCGCCATGGGTCTGACCTTTACCGGGCTCAGCCTGCTGCCCCTGCCCGAGGTTACGGCGATCGGCTATGCCACCCCGATCTTCACCCTGATCCTGGCGGCGCTGCTGCTGGGCGAGCGCATCCGCCTGATCCGCATCGGCGCGGTGGCGATCGGGCTTTTGGGCGTGCTGATCATGATCTGGCCGCGGCTGGGCTCGGCCGATCTGGGCACCGGCGCCACGATCGGCGCGCTGTGCGTGCTGGGCGCGACCGTGGCCCGCGGCTTCGTGCAGATCCACATTCGGCAATTGGTGCAGGTCGACCATCCCGCCGCGATCGTCTTCTATTTCTCGATGACCGCCACGCTGCTGTCGGCGCTGACCGTGTTCTGGGGCTGGACCGCGCCCACCCTGAACCAGCTGCTGATACTGATCACGATGGGGTTGATCGGCGGCGTCGCGCAGATTCTGGTGACCTCGTCCTACCGGTTCGGGCAGGCCTCGATGCTGGCGCCCTATGACTATACATCGATGCTGTTTGCCATCTTCTTCGGCTACGTCTGGTTTGACGAACTGCCGACCCTGGCGATCCTGCTGGGGGCGGCGCTGGTGATCGCCGGCAATGCGGTGGTGATCTGGCGCGAACACCAGCTGGGTCTGGAACGCGGCAAGGCGCGGTCGCTGACCGATCACAAACCCTGACTTTACCTTTCGCGCCCATCGCCTAGGTTGGCGCGGACAATCAACGAGGTTTTGCCATGAGCGACGCACAGGACCACAAACAGAAGATGCAACAGGTGCAGGCCCAGCACCGCAAAAAAGTGTCCGAGGCCGTGGATCCCGGTCGGGGGCTGGTGCTGATCAACACTGGCAAGGGCAAAGGCAAATCTTCGGCCGCGTTCGGCGTGGTGATCCGCGCATTGGGCTGGGGCCAGAAGGTCGCCGTGGTGCAGTTCATCAAGGGCAAATGGAAGACCGGCGAACGGCGGTTCTTCGAAGACCGCGATCTGGTCACCTGGCATACGATGGGCGAAGGCTTCACCTGGGACACCCAGGACCGCGACCGCGACATTGCCGCCGCGACCGCCGCCTTCGATAAGGCGCGCGACCTGATGGCCAGCGGCGACTATGACCTTGTGGTGCTGGACGAGATCAACATCGCTCTGCGCTATGAATACCTGTCGGTGGACGCGGTGATCGAGGGGCTGAAGGCGCGCTCGGACCGGACCAGCGTGTTCCTGACCGGGCGCGACGCGCCGCAGGCGCTGCGTGACTATGCCGATCTGGTCACCGAAATGACCGAAGAAAAGCACCCGTTTCAGGCCGGCATCAAGGCCCAGCGCGGCATCGATTTCTGAATATTTCGACGCGAAAGAAAAAACGGACGCCCGTCAACGGCGCCCGTTTTTCGTATGCATCAGCTGCGGACCAGCTGTTCGTAGTCGTTGGCGATCTCGCGGGTCAGGTCGCCGACCTCGAAAGTGTACTCGCCGATCTGGCCCACCGGCGTGACCTCGGCCGCGGTGCCGGTCAACCAGCACTGTTCGAAATCGGCCATCTCCTCGGGCAGGATGTGGCGTTCGTGTACGGTGATGCCTTTGTCTTTCAGCATCTGGATCACCGTCTGGCGGGTGATGCCGTTCAGGAAGCAGTCGGCCAGCGGCGTATGCACTTCGCCATCCTTTACGAAAAACACGTTGGCGCCGGTCGCCTCGGCCACATAGCCGCGGTAATCCATGAACAAGGCATCGGAACAGCCCTTGGCCTCGGCCTTGTGCTTGGAGATGGTGCAGATCATGTACAGCCCCGCCGCCTTGGCATGGACCGGGATGGTTTCCGGGCTGGGCCGCTTCCACTCGGCGATGTCCAGCTTGGCGCCCTGCATCTTGGCATCGCCATAATAGGCGCCCCAGGGCCAGACCGCGATGGCCATGCGCACCGGGTTGCGCGCCGAGGCCACGCCCATATCCTCGCCCGAGCCGCGCCAGACCAGCGCGCGCACGTAAGCGTCCTTGAGGCCGCTTTTCTCGAGCGTTTCGGCCTTGGCCGCCTCGATCTGATCAACCGTGTAAGGCATCGGCATGTCCAGCGCCTCGGCCGATTTGATCAACCGCTCGGAATGTTCGCGGCTTTTGAAGATCTTGCCGTTATAGGCACGCTCGCCCTCGAAGACCGAGCTGGCATAGTGCATCGCATGGGTCAGGACATGCACCTTGGCATCGCGCCAGGGCACAAATTCGCCATCCATCCAGATGACACCGTCACGATCGTCATATCCCGCCATCCGAAACCTCCTGACCCGGGTCACATTTCCGATTGTTGCGCCACTTAGGTCCGACCCGGACACAAAATTGCGCAAAAACTGCGATTCGATACCTGTCCGCCCTTGGAATGTCAATAACGCTGACTTAAAGTCGGGGCGTGTAACGAATGAGGCCCGATATGTCCGAGATCCGCCCCGCCCAGGTCTTTGGCGGAGAAAGCCTGTTGTTTCTGACAGATGAACAGCTTCGGCAGGGGATCGAGGCGATGTTCTTTGCCTATCGCGGCTTTACCGCCGACCCCGACCGCATTCTGAGCGAAATGGCCTATGGCCGGGCGCATCACCGGGCGATCCATTTCATCAACCGTGCGCCGGGCACCACGGTGAACAACCTGCTGGCGATCCTGGGGGTGACCAAGCAGTCGCTGAACCGGGTGCTACGCTCGCTGATCGACGACGGCCTTGTCGAGAGCCGGGTCGGCACCGTCGACAAGCGCGAACGCCACCTGTACCTGACTGAAAAGGGCAAGGCGCTCGAGGCGCAGCTGTCGGACGCCCAGCGCGCCCGGATGCGCGCGGCCTACAAGGAAGCCGGCCCCGAGGCGGTTGCCGGGTTCCGCAAGGTTCTTGAAGCGATGATGGATGCTGATATGCGTCGGGCTTACACGAAACTGCGGGATTCAACTTCATGAGCGACGTGGACGCCCATCTTCTGATCGTCGATGACGACGAACGCATCCGTGATCTGCTCAAGAAATTCTTGATGCGCAGCGGATTTCTTGTGACCGCGGCGCGTGATGCCGCCCATGCGCGGCGGGTCCTGTCGGGGCTGGATTTCGACCTGATCGTGATGGATGTGATGATGCCGGGCGAGGATGGTGTCAGCCTGACCCGTGCCCTGCGCGAGACGCATGACACGCCGATTCTGCTGCTGACGGCACGCGGCGAGACCGAGCACCGGATCGCCGGGTTGGAAGCCGGAGCAGACGATTACCTGGCCAAGCCGTTCGAACCCAAGGAACTGCTGCTGCGGATCAACGCGATCCTGCGGCGGATGCCGGAAACCACAGCGCAGGACACGGCCACCAAGATCCTGCATTTGGGGCCGATCCGCTATGACATCGAACGCGGCGAGATGTGGCAGGGCGAAGAGCCGGTGCGGCTGACCGCCACCGAAAGCCAGTTGATGAAGATCTTCTCGGCCCAGCCGGGCGAGCCGATCAGCCGGTCGAAGCTGGTCGAGGATCTGGGGCGCGACAAGGGGCAGGCGCAGGAGCGTGCGGTGGACGTGCAGATCACGCGCCTGCGCCGCAAGATCGAGCAAGACCCCAAGCAGCCGCGCTATCTGCAGACGGTGCGGGGCGCGGGCTATATGCTGGCGCCGGATTGATTTTGCCGCTGCGCGGCGTTTTGTTGCCTTCGGCGAGGATATTTTTGGCCAGATGAAGTGGGGGATTTTGATGAAGACCGCTGTTTTGACGCATGCCGACTGTCTGGGTCATGTCACCCCTGAGGGGCATCCCGAGCGGGTGGCCCGGCTGGAACATATCCTGCATGAGCTGGAGCCGCTGGATCTGCAACGGGTGACCGCGCCGCTGGCGGCGGATGACGATCTGCTGCGTATCCATCCCGAGAGCTATATCCGCGAAATCCGTGACAGCCGCCCGACCGAGGGGTTCCGCCAGATCGACGGGGATACGTTCATGTCACCCGGCTCGGTCGATGCGGCCTATCGGGCGGCGGGGGCCGTTGTTCGGGCGGTGGACATGGTGCTGGGCGGTGAGGCGCCGAATGCGTTCTGCGCCATTCGGCCGCCGGGCCACCACGCCGAACGGGAAACCGCCATGGGATTCTGCCTGTTCGGCAATGCCGCTTTGGCGGCGAAGCATGCGCTGGATCATCACGAGCTGGGTCGGGTCGCGGTGGTGGATTTCGACGTGCATCACGGCAATGGCACGCAGGATCTGCTGTGGGACGAGGCCCGCGCGCTGGTGATCACCAGCCAGCAGATGCCGCTGTGGCCGGGCTCGGGACGGCCGGATGAAACCGGGGCGCATGACACCATCGTGAACATCCCGCTGGCCCCCGGCACCGGCGGGGCCGAGATGCGCGCGGCCTACGAGGCACAGGCCTTTCCCCGGCTGCGCGCGTTCAAGCCCGAGCTGATCATCATCTCTGCCGGCTTCGACGCCCATCAGGACGATCCGCTGGCCAATCTGAACTGGTCCACCGACGATTTCGCCTGGATCACCGCTCAGCTTTGCCGGATCGCCGACGAGCTGTGTAAGGGCCGTATCGTCTCGACTCTGGAAGGCGGGTATGATCTGAACGCACTGGCCAAAGCCACACGCGCCCATGTTGAAGAACTGATGAAGGCAGCCCGATGACCGAGACCCCCGTTGAACAGATGACATTCGAGCAGGCGATGAAAGAGCTGGAGGCCGTGGTCGGCCAACTGGAGCGCGGCGACGTGGCGCTGGACCAGTCGATCGCCCTGTACGAGCGCGGCGCCAAGCTGAAGAAACGCTGCGAGGAAGAGCTGAAGCGCGCCGAGGAGAAAGTGGCCGCCATCACGCTGGATGCCGATGGTCAGCCCACCGGGACGACCCCTGTCGAAGGTCTGTAATGTTTTCCGAAAGGCTGGCGCAGGATGCGGCGCTGATCCAGGCGCAGTTCGATCTGATTCTGGGTGCGCTGGACGATGTCGATGTCACCCGGGCTATGGCCTATGCCACGCAGGGCGGCAAGCGGCTGCGCGGATTTCTGGTGCTGGAAAGCGCCCGACTGCACGGAATGGATGAGACCTGCGCGATCTGGCCCGCGATCGGGATCGAGGCGCTGCATGCCTACAGCCTCGTGCATGACGACCTGCCCTGCATGGACGACGACGACCTTCGGCGCGGCCGCCCGACGGTGCATGTGAAATGGAACGATGGCATCGCGGTTCTGGCCGGCGACGCTTTGCAGGCGCTGGCATTCGAGCTGTGCGCCCGCCCCGAAGTGGGGCCGGCCGAGATTCGCGCCGACCTGACGCTGACGCTGGCGCAGGCGGCAGGCGCGCAGGGCATGGTGCTGGGGCAGGCGCTGGACATTGCGGCGGAAACGGCGCAGCAACCGCTCTCGCTGGAGGACATCACCCGGTTGCAGGCCGGCAAGACCGGCGCGCTGATCGAATGGTCGGCCTGTGCCGGGGCCCGGTTGGCCGGAGAGGACGTCCAACGCATGCGTCAATATTCCTCCGCGCTGGGCCTTGCCTTTCAAATTACCGACGACATCCTTGATGTGGAGGGTGACAGCGAAAAGGCGGGCAAACGATTGCAGAAGGACGCACAGGCGGGCAAGGCGACGTTCGTATCCCTGCTGGGCCTCGACTCCGCCAAGGCCCGCGCGACCGAGCTGGTCGAGCAGGCCTGCGGCGCGCTGGACGGCTACGGACCGCAGGCCGAAACCTTGAAGGAAGCCGCCCGCTTCGTTATTGCGCGTGAAAGATGAACCGTAAGGGATGCCATGTCAGACCGTCCGAACACTCCGCTTCTGGACCTTGTGAACCGCCCGGCGGATCTCAAGCAGTTTTCGGACGCGCAGTTGCATCAGCTGGCAAACGAGTTGCGGGCCGAGACGATCTCGGCCGTGTCGGTGACCGGCGGGCACCTGGGCGCGGGTCTGGGCGTAGTTGAGCTGACCGTGGCCCTGCACGCGGTGTTCGACACGCCGCGCGACAAGATCATCTGGGATGTCGGGCACCAGTGCTATCCGCACAAGATCCTGACCGAGCGGCGCGACCGTATCCGCACCCTGCGTCAGAAAGGCGGCCTCAGCGGGTTCACCAAACGCAGCGAAAGCCCCTATGACCCGTTCGGCGCGGCGCACAGCTCGACCTCGATCAGCGCGGCGCTGGGCTTTGCCGTGGCCCGCGACCTGGGCGGGGTCACGCCCGAGGGGCTGGGCGACGCGATCGCGGTGATCGGCGACGGGTCGATGTCGGCCGGCATGGCCTTCGAGGCGATGAACAACGCCGGCCACCTGAAAAAACGCCTGATCGTGATCCTGAACGACAACGAGATGAGCATCGCCCCGCCCGTGGGTGCGATGTCAAACTATCTCTCGCGCATCTATGCCGAAGAGCCGTTCCACGATCTGAAAGCAGCGGCCAAGGGGGCGGTGTCTCTGCTGCCCGAACCGTTCCGCGAGGGCGCCAAGCGCGCCAAAGAAATGCTCAAAGGAATGGCGGTGGGCGGCACCCTGTTCGAAGAGCTGGGATTCTCCTATGTTGGCCCGATCGACGGGCATGACCTGGACCAGCTACTGCCGGTTCTGCGCACGGTCAAGGCGCGGGCGACCGGGCCAATACTGATCCACGCGCTGACCAAAAAGGGCAAGGGCTATGCCCCGGCCGAGCAGGCCCGGGACAAGGGCCATGCCACCGCCAAGTTCGACGTGGTCACCGGCAAGCAGCAGAAGGCGCCGTCGAACGCGCCGTCCTACACCTCGGTCTTCGGCAAGACCCTGGTGGACGAGGCCAGCCGCGACGACAAGATCGTGGCGGTGACCGCGGCGATGCCCGACGGTACCGGGCTAAACCTGTTCGCCGAACGCTACCCATCGCGCTGTTTCGACGTGGCGATTGCCGAGCAGCACGGGGTCACCTTCTCGGCCGCGCTGGCGGCGGGCGGGTTGAAACCGTTCTGCGCGATGTATTCCACGTTTTTGCAGCGCGGCTATGACCAGGTGGTGCACGACGTGGCGATCCAGCGCCTGCCAGTGCGCTTTGCCATCGACCGCGCGGGGCTGGTGGGTGCTGATGGCGCGACTCATGCCGGGTCGTTCGACATCGCGTACCTGTCCAACCTGCCGGGCATGGTGGTGATGGCCGCCGCCGACGAGGCCGAACTGGTGCACATGGTCGCCACAGCCGCCGCCCACGACGACGGCCCCATCGCATTCCGCTATCCGCGGGGCGAGGGCGTGGGGGTCGATCTGCCCGAACGTGGGCAGCTTCTGGAAATCGGCAAGGGCCGCCTGATCCAGTCGGGGGCGCGGGTGGCGATCTTGTCCTTCGGGACGCGCCTGACCGAGGTGCAGAAGGCCGCAGAATCGCTGGCCGCCCGCGGTATCACCCCGACCATCGCCGACGCCCGGTTCGCCAAGCCGTTGGACCGCGACCTGATCCTGGACCTGGCCGCCAACCACGAGGCGCTGATCACCATCGAGGAAGGCGCCATCGGCGGGTTCGGCAGCCACGTGGCGCAACTGCTGGCGGATGAGGGCGTGTTCGATCGCGGCCTGAAATACCGCTCGATGGTGCTGCCGGACATTTTCATCGACCAGGCCAACCCCGCCGACATGTACGCAGTCGCAGGCATGAACGCCGAGCATATCGAGGCCAAGGTTCTCTCGGTGCTGGGCGTGGCTTCGATCGGTGAACGGCGCGCCTGAATCCGGGCGTCTTTCATCAAGCGGCCGATTGCGCCGCGCCACCGATCCAAGGTCGCGGGTCAGGCCGCCAATCGCTCTTGCAAGGCGGCAAGCCTTGGTTTAAGGGACGCCCCGAGGTCGCCTCCACCGACGCGTCGGGTCACAATTGCCCCGGTCGGACAAGGTGCAGGGATCCGCAGGGCCATCACGGCCCATGACGCAAGAAGGATGCCGGTGTAGCTCAGCTGGTAGAGCACGTCATTCGTAATGATGGGGTCGGGGGTTCGAGTCCCTTCACCGGCACCATCCTTCTTTGGACCCAAGAATACTCGGCAGATCGCGCGGTGGGACACATTGGTCTCGGCCATTCCGCAGGACGGTTCGGCTCGGGGCCGGGTCAACGGGCCGAGGGCATCGACTGACGAAACCGGCGCAAGGCCAGCGCGAAGAAGGCCGCCCCCAGACCGGCCATGATCGCCATCTGCGGCCAGACAATCGCAGGACCGCCCCCGCGATAGAGGATGGCCCGGGCAAAACCCACGAAATGGGTCGAGGGAGACACCTACATCGCCATGCGCTGCCAGTCCGGCATGCTCTCCATCGGGGTCGTGCTGCCCGACAGCAGGTTTATCACGATCAGCACCGGCAGCGCCAGCAGGCCGAACTGGGGCATCGACGACGTGATAGTGGCCAGCAGGATGCCCAACCCGGTCACCGAGGCCAGATAGATGACGGCCCCCAGCACAAACAGCAGCACCGAGCCCGCAACCGTTCCGTTGATCGTCAGAACCCGGCCCGAAATGACTTGCCCGATCGGAACCGCGTGGTGCAGACCGTGCGCCGACAGGATCCGCATCCACTCGGCTCACCGTTTGTGCAGGCGGGTCGGGCAGCAGAAGGTCCTCGTGGCAGTCGGGGTCCCGCAGGGCCGCAAGTTGGGCCTGTGCGTCCGAATTTGGCCCGACAGGCACCATGCCCGGAGGCGCGAATTCCAGCGCGGTGACGAGTTGGTGGATGGCCTGACGGTCATCCGGGCGGATCGTCAGCCACTGTTCCAATTCGAGAATCTGCGCTGCCTGTGGCACTGGCTTCGCCTGCTGCCTGCGTCTGCGGACCCGTCCTGCCTAACCTGCACGAGAAAATCGTCAACAGCGCAACCCGACCCCCGAGGGCCGCCGCCCGCCCGGATGGGCGGAGGGCGGGATGGCGCGGCGGTCAGTCGCTGATCGCGCCTTCTTCGTCGCGGCGCTGGTGCATCCGGGCCTTGACCCGCGCACCCACGATCAGCGGCAGGATGAAGCCGATCACGGCGATGGTCCACAACCCGATGGACAACGGGCTGTCGATCAGGGTCCACCAGTTGCCATTGTCGATGGTCACGGCGCGGCGCAGGTTGTTCTCCATCGCGTTGCCCAGCAGGGTGCCCAGGATGATCGGGACCAGCGGCACGTCCAGCTTGCGCAGGACCCAGCCCATCACGCCGAACCCGATCATCACCAGCAGATCGAAGGTGGACCCCGAAATGCCGTAGATGCCGACAAAGCTGACCATGGCCACGATCGGCATCAGGATGCGCGACGGGATCATCAGCACGCGGGTGAACAGGCCCACCATCGGGATATTCATGGCCAGCAGCATGAAGTTGGCGATGAACAGCGCGGCCACCAGCCCCCAGACCACATCCGGGTTCTGGGTGAACAGCAGCGGCCCCGGCGTGATGTTCAACGCCAGCAGCACCGCCAGCAGCACCGCCGTGGTGCCCGACCCCGGCACGCCCAGCGCCAGCATCGGCACCAATGCGCCCCCGGCGGCGGCGTTGTTGCCGGCCTCGGGCGCGGCCACGCCGCGCGGATCGCCGGTGCCGAAGGTGTTCTCCTTGTCCACCAGCCGCTTTTCCATCGTGTAGGAAATAAACGACCCCAAAGAGGCGCCCGCGCCCGGCAGAACCCCCGCGATGAAGCCCAGAAACGAGGTGCGCAGCATCGTGGGCGTGCAGCTTTTGATCATCGACATCGGCGGATACAGCTTGCCGATGTTCAGCTTGCGGCCCTCGGCATCGGACCCTCCATGGCGATGTTCCAGAAAGATGAACACCTCGGACAGGGCGAACAGGCCGACGATGGCCACCAGAAAATCCAGCCCGTCATACAGATGCACTTCGCCGAAGGTAAAGCGCGGCACGCCGGTCTGGGTGTCCACCCCGATGGTCGCAAGCCCAAGGCCCAGCGCGGCGGCAAAGGCCGATTTCGCCTGGTTGGTCGAAGACACGCCGCCCAACGTCATGAAGGCCAGCGCGAACAGGGCGAAATATTCAGCCGGGCCGAACAGCAGGGCGATCTTGACCAGCTGCGGCGCCAGCACGATTAGGCCCCAGGTCGCCAGGAACGCACCCACGAACGAGGCGATTCCCGACAACGACAGCGCCTCGCCCGCCAGGCCCTTCTTGGCCATGGGGTGCCCGTCAAGACAGGTCATCATCGCGGGCTCGTCACCGGGGATGTTCAGCAGGATCGACGAGATCCGCCCCCCGTACATCGCCCCGTAATAGACACTGGTCAGCAGGATCAGCGAGGGCGTCGCGCCCAGCCCCAGCGTGAAGGCCAGCGGGATCAGGATAGCCACGCCGTTCGACGGGCCCAGCCCCGGCAGCGCGCCCATGACCGTACCCAGAAAGCAGCCCAGCAGGGCCAGCATCAGGTTCTGCCAGGTCAGCGCGATGGCGAACCCATCGCCCAAGGATGCAAGAGTTTCCATGATGCCCCCCTAGAACCCCAGCGGCCCTTTGGCCAGTGACAGGCCCAGAACCAGGTGGAAAATGACATAGATGCCCAGCGAAGTGCCAATTCCCACAAGGATGCACTCGATCGGGCCTGAGCCAAGCCGCCAGGCCAGATAGGTGGCGGCAAAGGCCGTGGCGATGACGAACCCCGCCACCGGCAGCAGTTCGGCATACAGGATCAGAACGACCACGGCGGCGCCGACCTCGACCAGCCGGCCCAGCGCGGGCCATTCGGGTTCGGCATCCGGGCGCAGCGCGATGATGGCGCTGGACACGCCCAGAATGGCGGCGATGATCAAAGGAAAGGCCTTGGGCCCAACGGCATCGGACAGAAAGCTTTCTTCGATCGCCAGGGCGGATATCGCGAATCCGATGGCGAGAAGCAGCCCGACGACCCCGAAGATGCGGTCACTCATCGGTGTCTCCTGTTGTTCGGGATGAAAAAGTGCGGGCGCCACACGGTTGCGGCACCCGCCTGCACGTGAGTGGTGCGGTTATTTGATGATCCCGATCTCTTTCGAGATCGCCTGGATCTGGGCCACCGAGTCAGCGACGAAGTTCTGGAAGTCTTCGCCCTGCAGGTCCAGCGGGGCCAGGCCGTTGGCGGCCATCACTTCTTTCCACTCGTCCGAGGCATAGAGCTGACCGATCTTGGACACCCAGTCATTGTAGGCCTCGTCCGACATGCCGCCGGGGGCATAGAAACCGCGCCAGTTCGCACCGATGGCATCCACACCCTGTTCCTTGGCGGTCGGGAAATCGGCGAATTCGCCAGGCAGACGCTCGGGCGCCAGAACCGCGATCACCTTGATGTCGCCGGAATCCACGAAGCCCTTGGCCTCGGAGATATCGCCGGTGAAGGCTTGGACCGAGCCGGCCAGCAGCTGGGTCACCGCCTCGCCGCCGCCGTCAAACGCGATGTATTTGACCGAGCGGACATCGTCGATGCCATAGGCGTTGGCCGCGATCAGCACCTTCAGGTGGTCCCAGCCGCCCACGGCCGAGCCGCCCGCGACCGAAACCGAGGACGGGTCGGCTTTGATCTGGTCCAGCAGCTCGGGCAGGGTATTGACCGGGCTGTCGGCAGCCACGGCGATCACGCCATAATCGGCGCCGATCGCGGCCAGCCAGCGGACCTGATCCATGGTGTTGCCCGGATAGGCGCCCTGGGCCAGACGAGTTGCGGTTGCGGCGCTTGCGGCGACGATCAGTTCGTTGTCGTCATTGCGCTTGTTCACCACCTCGGCAAAGGCCACGCCCCCGCCGCCACCGGCCAGGTTCACCACCTGCATGGTCTGGTCGATCAGGCCCAGATCCTGCAGCGACTTGCCCACCTGACGGCAGGTAAAGTCCCAACCCCCACCCGGGTTGGCCGGAGCGATGCATTCCGTCGCGTTGGCGGCAAAGCCAGTCAGGGCAAAGACTGCGGCGGCTACGACGCCGCCGGTTCCAAACAGTTTCATTCGGTTCTCCTCCTCAGGTCATTCTGGCCGTCTTGTGTGCGGCCGAAACCGATCCCCGCAGGGGCCGCGTGGCGCAGCCCTTTCTTGCAGGTTGGTTTTCTTTACCGAATAATGCTGTCACGAACCTGTCACGGTGCGACGGGCGATCGGGGGAGGCCATGCGTGTATTGATGATCGAGGATGCCGAGGATCTGGCCGAGGGCGTCGTGGCCCATCTGGGTCGGTCCGGTGTGGTGTGCGATCTGGCGACCTCGGTCGAGGCGGCCCATGATTTCCGCGCGGTCCAGTCCTATGACGCGATCCTGCTGGACATCAATCTGCCCGATGGGTCGGGCCTGGGCTTTCTGGACCGGATTCGCGCCGCCGGAGACCGCACGCCGGTTCTGATGCTGACCGCGCTGACCGCAGTCGAGGACCGGGTCGCCGCGCTGGACAAAGGGGCCGACGATTATCTGGGCAAGCCCTTCGACCAGCGCGAGCTCGAGGCGCGGCTGCGCGCGCTGGTGCGCCGCGACGCCGACCGCAAGAGCGAGCAGATCACGCTGGGCCCGCTGGTCTATGCCCCCAAGGACCGCAGCGCCACGCTGGGCGGCAAACGCCTGAACCTGACCGCGCGCGAGGCCGCCGTGCTGGACGCCCTGATCCGGCACGAGGGGCAGTTCCTGTCCAAGGCGCGACTGTACGACTCGCTCTATGGGTTCGAGGATGCCGATGTGGGCGTGAACGCGATCGAGCTGTATATCGCCCGGCTGCGCAAGAAATTCTTGGGTAGCGGCGTGGCCATCACCACCCAGCGCGGGGTCGGGTACCGGATCGGCCTGCATGGTTAAGCCGCCCCTGCCCCACAGCCTGACCGCCCGGGTGCTGAGCGCGGTGATGCTGATCCTTGTTCTGGGCGGCGTTCTGGTCGGCCTGTCGATCTGGGCCAATGGTCGGTTGGCGGCCCGTCAGGCCTATGACAGGCTTCTTTTGGGTGCGGCCAGCGACATCGCCGAATCCGTGCGCATCCAGGACGGCCAGCCCATCGTCGACCTTCCCGTTTCAGCGTTTGAGCTGCTGGCCCAGGCCCCGGATGACCGGATCTATTACGCGGTGCGCGGGCCCGACGGGCGCTTTATCACTGGGCTGGACCCGGACACGGTGATCGCGCCCCCGCAGCCCGTCAGCCAGTCGGCCCAGTATTTCGCGGCCGACTTGAACGGGGAACCGGCCCGGTTCGTCCGACTGCCCCGTCTGTTCGCCGAGCGGGACTTTTCCGGCGAAGTCGAAATCGTGGTCGGGCAGACCTTGCTGGCACGGCGCGCGATGACCACCGGCCTGATGCTGGATGCCCTGCTGCCGATGGCGGTGGCCGGCGCGTTGCTGCTGATCATGTCGTGGTTCGTCACCCGTTCGGCGCTGCACCCGCTCGAGGCGATGTCGGATGACCTGATCCGCCGAGACCCCTATGACCTGACGCCCGTGGCCAGCGACGGGCTGCCGCGCGAACTGCAGGTCATGATCGCGGCGATGAATCGGTTCATGGGGCGGCTGGACCGGCAGGTTCTGTCGATGCGTAACTTGATCGCCGACACCGCGCATCAGTTGCGCACCCCAGTCGCAGCGATCCGGGTGCAGGCAGAGATCGCCCAAGCCGACCCCGACAGCCCCGCCGGGCGCCGGGCGCTGGACCGGTTGCTGACCCGTACCCGGTCATTGGGCACGCTACTGGATCAGCTTTTGTCGCGCGCGATGGTCATCCACCGCATCGACAGCGCCCCGCGCTTGCCGGTCGATCTGCGCGAAGTGGCGCTCGAGGCGCTGGAGCAGAGCGACCACGAGGTGATCGCCCCCGGCGTCGAGGTGCATCTGAAAATCGGGGAAGACCCGGTCTGGGTGCGGGGCGATGCGTTTTCGCTGGGCGAAGCCACCAAGAACCTGCTGGGCAACGCGCTCCGCCACGGCAAGGCCCCGGTCAGCATCGGGGCCAGCCTGGACGGTGGCCGCGCCGTTCTGTGGGTGCGCGACAGCGGCCCGGGGCCGGACAGGTCGGTATCCGCCCGGCTGGGCGACCGGTTCAACCGCAACGCAGGCTCGGGCGAGGACAGCAGCGGGCTGGGTCTGTCGATCGTCAAATCCACGGCCGAGGCCTTTGACGGTACCGTCGAGATGACCCGCACCGATGACGGGTTTCGCGTATCGCTCAGCTTTCCGGCGGCCACCGAAGGAACAGGCGCATGATACGGTTTCTGATCCCGCTGGCCCTGTGTCTGCTGATGCCTGCTACCCGCACTGCTGCGCAGGAGGCGGTGACCGAATTCGGCACCGGGCCTGCCCCCCTGCTGGTGCGCTCGACCACGGATATCGGCATCATCCGCCCGGTGATGGAGCAGTTCGCGGTGCAAAACCCCGACCTGACCATCACCTATGAACAATGGGGCTCGAACGCGCTGTTCCAGCACAGCAAGACGGCCTGCAAGACCGGCGACAGCCCGGCGGATGCGGTGTTTTCCTCGGCCGTTCAGCAGATGGTCTGGCTGGTCAATGCCGCCTGCGCCCATCGCTACAGCTCGGCCCTGACGCAGGCGCTGCCCCCGGCCCGGCGCTGGCGGGACGAGCTGTGGGGGATTACCACCGAACCCGCCGTCATCGTCTACAACAAGGACCGTCTGGACGATCTGGAGGTGCCGCGCAGCCGCTTTGCCCTGCTGGACGCGATGCGCACCCGCCCCGACCTGCTGCGCGGCCGGGTAGCGACCTATGACATCGCGGCCTCGGGGCTGGGCTTCCTGTTTGCCTATGGCGACAGTCTCGAGGCCACCACCTTTGGCTCGTTGATAGAGGGCTTTGCCCGGATCGACGCGGTGGCCACCTGTTGTTCGGCCGAGATCATCCGCGACGTGGCCCGGGGACGGTTCCTGATCGCCTACAACGTGCTTGGCTCATACGTGGCCAACGCGCAGGACCCCGCGGTTGGGGTGATCCTGCCCGAGGATTACACGCTGGTGTTGTCCCGCGCCTTCATGATCCCGAAAAACGCGGGCAACAGCGCGGGCGGGCAGCGGCTGCTGGATTTCCTGCTGTCGCCGACGGCGCAGGATCTGCTGGCCCGATCGGGGTTGGTGGCGCGGATGGATGCGGCCGAAACCGGCCTTGCGCCCAGCGCGCGCCGATTCATTCCCCTGTCACCCGCCCTGCTGGTGGCCAGCGACCCGAACCGCCGGGCCGAACTGTTCAACCTGTGGAATGACGCCTTCGACGTGGAAACCGCCCGCTAGGCGGTTTTGCCGGTATTCTCAGGAACCGGCTCTGCGCCGCCTTCGTCCGGTGCCGCCGCGCCCTCGGGCTCGGGTTCGATGACCTCTGGCGCTTCGGCATCTTCGATCTCGGCCTCCTTGACCTCGTTCGATTGATCCTCGAGCGCACCCACGATCAGCGGCAGCATGTGAACGCCGGTCGCGGTGGCAATCTCGGGTGTTTTCGGCCTCTGCCAACTCAGCGTATCGAAGCTGTGGCAGGTGGAACAGACCGGAGCCCATTCGGCATGGATGTCGTGGCAGTTCTCGCAGACCCATTGCGGCCCGCGCGGCGCGTTCAGCGCCTTGGCCAGCCAGCCCTGAACCACCGCGTCCGACGCCCCCTCGCCCCGTTCGATCGCGGCCATCAGCGTATAGGCCCGCGCGTCGGCGCCCTTCTCGACCAGATCACCCAGCACACGGCGGGCTTCGGGGAAATCCTCGGCCACGATGTTCAGCTCGGAGCGGATCAGGCGGGTCTCGGGGTGGTCGGGGTGGATGCGGGTCAGGGTAGCAAAGCGCTTGATCCGCTCTTCGGGTGTCTCGTCCGGGGCGATCTCGGCAAAGGCATGGGCCAGGTCGGGATGCGGCTGCGCCTCCCATGCCTTTTTCAGAATTTTGGTCGCCGCGCGCGGCTTGCCCTTGGCGATATAGGCCCGTGCGGCCATCGCGGCGGCGGGCACCAGATCGGGCGACAGGCGGTTGGCCTCGATCGCACGCTCCTGCTGTTCGACGGTGGCGGACTCGTCCAGAATGTCCTTGGCCTCGGACAGGGCCAGCACCGCGTCGCGGCGGCGATAGACGTCGCGCGGCAGGTATCCCGCCTTCAGCTTGGCGGTCAGGGTCGAGCGCGCCCCGGCCCAGTCTTGCGCCTTGGTCTGCAGGTTCAGCAGAACGTCCTGCGTTTCTTCGTGCCGCGGCTTCAGCTGCAACGCCTTCTCGGCCAGCTTGCGGGCTGTGTTCTCGTCCCCCTCGGCCAGCTTCTGCTTCAGAATGCCCCGCACCCCGACGAAACGCGTCGCCGGATCGCTCACCAGCTTCTTGTAGGTCTCGGCCGCCTTTTTCGTGTCGCCGGTCATTTCGGCCGCCTGGGCCACCAGCAGGTTGGTCAGTTCCGGCTTGTTCAGCAGCTTCTCGGCCTTGCGGGCCTTGGTCAGCGCGATGCGCCCCTCGCCCGAGGCAAGCGCCATCAGCCCGTCGGCCAGCGCCTGGTATCCGCGCTGCTCGCGGCTGCGGTCGAAATAGCGCGACAGGGCGGTTTCGTCACCATTGATGAATTTCAGCGTGGCGATCAGCAGGCCCAGCAGCTTCATCCCCAGCCAGACGGCAAAGACCAGAACCCCCAGCGCGATGACCGACTGCAGCGGGCTGAGCGTGATTTCCTGCCCCAGGGCGGTGATCTGAACGCCACCGCTGGATTCCATCAGGTAACCGGCGCCCATCGCCAGCAGGCCGACGATCACAACAAAAACAAGGATCTTCAACAATGACCACAGCATGACAGGCCCTTCAGTTCGAGTTTACGCCGGAAACCAGCGCATTGACGGCAGTCTCGGCTTCCAGCCGGGTCTTTGCCGCCTGTATCCATTCGGCCATGGCCGGTTTCGCGGCCTCGGGCAGCGCGCCCAGCTCGGCCAGGGCCGCCGCCAGGTCGCCCTTGCCCACCGCAGCCTGCGCGCGCGACAGGATGGCGTCGGGGTCGTTGCCCTCTTTCGGCGTGACCGAGCGCGCCCCGGTCTGCCGTTGCAGGAACGCGATCAGACCCGTGCCCTTGTCCGCCGCGCGGGCATCGGCCAGCGCCGCGCGGGCGGCGGGCGGGAAACCATCGCGCAGATCGGCCAAGGTGGCCACGCCGTCATCGGCCGGCCCAGACAAGGCATCCGGCACGGAAACACCGCCGGCTTGCAACTGGGCAACCAGGTCCGAATACGGGCCACCTGCGTCCAGTTGGCCCCGAACCTTGGCCAGTGTCGCCAGGTTTTCGGCCGCCTGAGCCTGAGCCTTGGCCTGCGCTTCCTGCGCCTGGGCGTCGGCCACCATCTTTTCGACCTCGGCGCGCTGAACGGACAGAGAGTCCTGCAGTTTCTTCAGTTCAGCCTCGACCGCGGCAACCGTTTCGGGCGACGCCGCCTCGGTCAGCGGGCGCGCCTCGAGCTTGGCGACCCGCTCGGCCAGCGGGTCGATCTTGCCGGACAGGGTTTCGAGGCTGGATTTGATGGTGGAAATCTCGCTTTCGATCGGCGCCAGTTTGGCGCGCAGAGCCGCAATCTCGGCGGTCGGGTCCGGGGCCGCGGCCAGCTGCTTGCCCAAGGCGGCCAGTTGGTCGGCCTGATCGGACAGATTCGACTCAAGCGCAGCAATGGCCTCGGACGGATCCGACTCCGCAGGCCAAAGCAGGTCGCTGCGCCCGGCAGCAAACCCGATCGCGGCGGCAACCACCCCGCCGATCAGGGCCGGCAGAAATCCACCGCGCCGGGGCGTGGGGTCCTGTTTGGGCTGTTCCGCCTGCGTGTCGTGGGATCGGGCTTCGGCTTCGGCTTCGGCTTCGGCTTCGGCTTCGGCTTCGGCTTCGGCTTCGGCTTCGGCTTCGGCTTCGGCTTCGGCTTCGGCTTCGGCTTCGGCTTCGGCTTCGGC
>NZ_JBXWRV010000016.1:0-59666 GCF_059613065.1 Ruegeria sp. BHSC026
GGGCCAAGATCTCGGCCAGCCCCGAACTGGTCAAGATCACGGCCATTGCCAACAGCCGGAAAGAAAAGGAAACGCTGGAACAGGAACTGACCCGCGCCGCGCCGCCCGGCCTGCGCATCGGGCTGGCGATCTCGGCGCCGCGTCCGGTAATCACGCCGTTTACCCTGCGCTATCTGGTCACGGACGAGGGCGGGCGGTTCGATGCCTGTTCGGCGCAGGATGAACAGGCCCGCGATGCCATCATCGCCGCCGCGCAACAGGCCGGGCTGACCGGGCCCTATTCCTGCACGATCGGGCTGGGCGTGCCTTCACCCCGTTGGGCCACCGCCGCCGCGCTGAGCATCAAGGCGCTGGCCGAAATCGGGCGCGGCTCGGTGACGCTGTCGGATGCCGACATCTCGTTGATCGCCGAACCCAGCACCGATCCGGCCTTGTTCGAGAGGGTCGTGGGCGAATTGGAAAACGCCCTGCCCGAGGTTTTCGCCCTGCATGCAGTGCTGCAGAAACCCGAAACCGACAAGCAGGACGGCCCGGTCGAATTCACCGCGACGCGCAGCCCGGAAGGCTTGGTGCAGCTGCGCGGGCGCCTTGGTGACGAACTGCAACGCGAGATGATCGACAGCTATGCTCGCGCTGCGTTCGGATCCGACGTGGTTCATACCGCCGCCCGCGTCGTCGACGGCCTGCCCCAATCCTGGCCCGTACGGGTCCTGGCCGGACTTGAAGCCCTGTCCTGGCTGAACAATGGCGTTCTTACAGTAACGCCAGACACGGTGGCGATTTCCGGTATGAGCCATGATGAGACTACACGGGCCCAGATCGCCGGCCTGCTGTCCGAGAAACTGGGCGAAGGGCAGGATTTCGACCTGTCGATCACCTATGAACCTGCCCCCGAGCCCGAAGACGCCCTGCCCGACCCCGAGGACTGCATCGCCCGCATCGCCCAGGTCCAGTCCGAGCGAAAGATCACATTCGAGCCGGGCTCGGCCACGGTCTCTGCCGACTCACGCGACAGTTTGAACCGGATCGCCGACATCCTGCGCGAATGCGGACCGATCCGAATGGAAATCCAGGGCCACACCGACAGTCAGGGCCGCGAGGAAATGAACCAGACTCTCAGCCAGGCACGCGCGCAGTCCATTCTGAACGAATTGCGCGCCCGGCGGGTGCCGACCTCGAGCTTTTCGGCCGTGGGGTACGGTGAAGCCCAGCCGATCGCAGACAACGGAACCGAAGAAGGCCGCGAAGAGAACCGCCGGATCGAGTTTCTCCTGATCAGGCCCGAACCGGTCGCCCCCGAGGAAACCGGGCTCGAGGCGCTGGAAACTCCGGCCGGGGCGGAAGCAACCGAGCAAGCGCAAGACAACGCACAAGAAAACGTGTCCGACACGGACGCAGAGGACCAGTAAGTTGAACAGAACCGAATTCATCATCGCCACCGCCCTGATCCTGTTCGCAGCCTTCTGCATGGGCTGGTTCGCGAACTGGCTGGTGCATCGTCTGACCCGGGTCCGGCAGAGCGACGTGGCTGATCTGGACCGCATGAGCCAGGAGTTGCACGAGGCCGAAGAAGCGCGCGATCAGGCCATCACCTATCTGCAGCAGCGCGAGGCGGAACTGACCAACCAACTGACCCAGACCGAGGCCGAGCTGGCCGCGGCCATGGACGGGCTGCGCGCCGCACGTGAGGAAGCCGAGGAATTGCGCGGCCGGATCAACAACGCCGACTGAGCGCCTACCAGCGCGACAGAGCGTCCTCGTCCTCGTCCTTGGCGGCAACCCAATCGGCCCCGGATGCAGTGATTTCCTTCTTCCAGAACGGGGCGCGGGATTTCAGGTAATCCATCAGGTATTCAGCGGCCTCGAACGCATCCTTGCGGTGCGGGGCTGCCGTTGCGACCATCATGATCCGGTCGCCCGGAGCCAGCCGCCCGTGGCGATGGATCACCAGCACGTCGCCCAGTGACCACCGGTTTTTCGCTTCCTCGGCGATCTTGGCGATGGCGCGTTCGGTCATCCCGGGATAGTGCTCGATCTCCATGCAGGCCAGATCGGTCTGCGCCAGATCACGCACGACGCCGGTAAAAGTGACGATGGCGCCATTGGCCGTGTCACCCGCGGCAAAGGCATTGGCCTCGGCCCCCAGATCGAACGGCTCTTGCTGGACGGAAATCCGCATCGCCCTACCCGCCGGTCATGGGTGGGAAAAAGGCCACTTCGCGGACACCGGTCAGGGGCGCGTCGAAATCCGACAGTTCCTGATCCAGCGCAACCCTCAGGGCCGACAGGTCGGCAAACGCCGCCGCATAGCGGTCTTCGCGGGCGCTGAGTTCCGCCACCAGATCGGACACCGTGGCGGCGCTGGTTTCGACCTTTTCCTTCGGCACGCCGATCCGCTCGCGGACCCAAGCGAAATACAAGACATCCATGCGTCAGCCCTCCTTCAAATAGGGCATGGCTTTACGTAGGTAGTCGTAGCCGGTGATCAATGTCAGCGTCGCCGCGACCCACAGCAGCCACAACCCGATGCGGCCCGACCAGAACATGCCATCCAGCTTCCATTGCAGGCCCGAGATGTCCTCGACCTGGCCCGACAGGATCTGGTCGATCAGGTCGGTATCCATGCCATAGGTAGACATGACGAAATAGTGCTCGAAAATGCCTTGCGAAAACAGCACGGCGATCGCCACCATCTGCGCGGTCGTCTTCCATTTGGCCAGCTTCGTGACCTTGAGAGTTCCGGCCACGTCGCCCAGATACTCACGCAGGCCCGAGACGAAGACCTCGCGGAACAGGATCACGGTGGCGGGCAGCACCAGCCAGGGCGTCCAGTGCTCGGTCGAATAGCCCACCAGGATCATTAGCGCGATCACCACCATCGCCTTGTCGGCGATCGGGTCCAGCATCGCGCCCATCTTGGTTTCCTGCTTCCACGCGCGCGCCAGATAGCCGTCGAACCAATCGGTTATGGCCGCCGACAGGAACAGGATCAGTGCGAACCAATCGGCATAGGGCCGCGTGAAATACAGAAACATCACCGCCAGGCCGGGCGCGGCCAGAAGGCGCAGCAAAGTCAGAATATTCGGCAGGTTCCACTTCATGCGCCGGACCCTACAACCATGGCCGGGAACAGAAAAGACGGCATGACAAAAAACTGCCAAGAACGCAGGTGTTTGGGCCACGTCAGATCATTCCGTCGCAGGCCGCCGATCGATGACCGTTTCCCCCTTGGCGCGGCGCGAAGAACGGGTCAGGTTGCGCGGGTATCGGCAGCCAGGAAAGATCCGCCCCGTGACCTCACATATCAGAACCGATGCGCGCGCCAACCTGACCGGCAGCGCCTGGATGATCGCGGCCATGGCTGGGTTCGCTCTGGAGGACGCGCTGTTGAAAAGTACAGCCAAAGTGCTGCCCATCTGGCAGGTTCTGGTGCTGTTCGGGCTGGGCGGGGCGCTGATTTTCGCCGGGGTCGCGTTGCTACAAGGGCGGCGGTTGCTGCACCCCGATGTCCTGTCCAAGCCGATGAAGATCCGAGTGCTGTTCGAAGTCTTCGGTCGCCTGTTCTATGTGTTGGCCATCGCCCTGACGCCGCTGTCCTCGGCCACGGTGATCCTGCAGGCCACGCCGCTGGTCGTGGTGGCGGGTGCCGCGTTGTTCTTCGGGGAAACCGTCGGCTGGCGACGCTGGAGCGCCATCATGGTCGGACTGATCGGAGTGGTGATCATCATCCAGCCAACCGGAGACAGTTTCTCGGCCCTGTCCATTCTTGCGTTGCTGGGAATGCTGGGCTTTGCCGGCCGCGATCTGGCCAGCCGCGCCGCCCCTGCCACGCTGGGGACCACCGTTCTTGGGTTTTACGGCTTTCTGTCAATTGTCGTTGCCGGTGGTCTGTACCTGGTTTTCGAGGGCGCCGCCGCGGTGCCGGTGGACGCCCAAACCGCCCTGCATCTGACCGGAGCCGTGGTGATGGGGGCGGTGGCCTATGCTTCGCTAATGCTGGCCATGCGGACGGGTGAAGTGTCGGCCGTGACCCCGTTTCGCTATACCCGCCTTCTGTTCGGCATCGGGCTGGGCGTGCTGATCTTTGACGAACGTCTGGACCAGGTCATGTGGCTGGGCAGCGCGCTGATCGTGGCCTCGGGGCTGTACATTCTGTGGCGCGGGCGCCAGCGGAATCAGCCTTTTTCGTGAAAGAAATCATAGACCTTCTGCGCCAGACCGGCCGAGATCCCGTCCACCGCCTTCAGATCCGCCAGATTGGCGCGGCTGACCGCCTTGGCGCTGCCGAAATGCGCCAGCAGTGCGCGTTTACGGGCCGCGCCCACGCCCGGGATTTCATCGAGCGGCGTCGCTCCCATCGCCTTGGCGCGTTTGGCGCGATGGGTGCCGATGGCAAAGCGGTGCGCCTCGTCCCGTAGCCGCTGAATGAAATACAGAACCGGGTCGTTGCGCTTCAGGGCAAAGGGGCGCTGGCCGATGCGGTGGAACTCTTCCTTGCCATGGTCGCGATCGACGCCCTTGGCGACACCGACCATTGGGATGTCCTCGACCCCATGCGCCTGCATGATCTCGTGCACGGCGCTCACCTGCCCCGCGCCCCCGTCGATCAGCAGCAGATCGGGCCACATGCCCTTGTCGCGGTCGGGGTCCTCTTTCAGCAGGCGGGTGAAGCGGCGGGTCAGCACCTCTTTCATCATGCCGAAATCGTCGCCCGGCGTCAGGTCGTCGCCGCGAATGTTGAACTTGCGATAGGCATTCTTGATGAACCCATCGGGACCGGCCACGATCATCGCACCCACCGCGTTGGTGCCTTGGATATGCGAGTTGTCATAGACCTCGATCCGGTTCGGCGGCGCGTCCAGATCAAAGGCCTCGGCCAGACCGCGCAGGAGCTTGGCCTGCGTCGCGCTTTCCGACATACGGCGGGCCAGCGCCTCGCGCGCGTTGCGCAGCGCGCCAGAGACCAGCTCGAGCTTTTCGCCCCGCTGCGGCACCAATATCTCGACCTTGCGGCCGGCCTTTTCGGACAGGGCCTGCTGCATCAGGTCCGCGTTTTCGATCCCGTCCGACAGGATCAGTTGGCGCGGCGGTTCCTTGTTGTCGTAGAACTGACCCAGAAAGGCCTCCATCACCTCGGCCGAGGAGACGTCGGGCCCGACCCTTGGATAGAAATCGCGGTTGCCCCAGTTCTGGTTGGCACGGATGAAGAACACCTGAACGCAGGCCTGACCGCTGTCCATGTAGAGGCCGATCACATCCGCCTCGGCCACACCGCGTGGGTTGATGCCCTGCGCCGTCTGTACCTGCGTCAGCGCGCGGATCCGGTCGCGCAGGGCGGCGGCACGCTCGAACTCCATCGCGTCCGAGGCCTCCTGCATCTGCGCGGCCAGTTCCTCTTGGATACGGGTCGAGCGTCCGGACAGGAACCGCTCGGCGTCGCGCACGCTTTCGGCATAGTCGGCCTGCGAAATCATGCCCACGCACGGCCCCGAACAGCGCTTGATCTGATAGAGCAGGCAGGGCCGGGTGCGACTGTCGAACATCGAATCCGAACAGTTGCGCAGCAGAAACGCCTTCTGCAGCTGGTTCAGCGTGCGGTTCACCGCGCCCGCGCTGGCGAAGGGGCCGAAATAGGCGCCCTTTTCCTTCTTGGCCCCGCGATGTTTCTTGATCTGCGGAAACGGGTGGTCCTTGGCGACGAGTATGTTGGGAAAGCTTTTGTCGTCGCGCAGCAGCACGTTGTATTTGGGCTTGAGCTGCTTGATCAGGTTCTGCTCCAGCAGCAGCGCCTCGGTCTCGGTCCGGGTGGTCAGGAACATCATCGACGCGGTCGAGGCGATCATCCGCTCGATCCGGGGCGAATGTCCCGGTCGGGTGTAGTTCGACACCCGCGCTCGCAGGTTGCGCGCCTTGCCGACATACAGAACCCGGCTGTCCGCATCCAGCATCCGATAGACACCCGGCGAACTGTCCAACGTCTTCACATAGCGCTGGATGCAGGCGTAACCCGTGATTTCAGGATCAGCTTGAGATCTGTTGTCCGCGGTCATGCTCATCAGATACGATTCTCTGCCCGTGGCTGCAATCTTGCGCGCCCCAGATCAAGAGAAAACAAATCCACGATTCCTGTGGATAACTGTGCGGACAAGTTTCCCTGAACTGGAATTCTTCCTTGAATCCTTGCGTTTTCTCCGCCTTGCACAAAAAATAGGCGGAATATCAAGCTATTGTTTTTGCATGAAATTTTTTTGACCGGCGTACAAGTGCATGAAAAAAAAGGCCTTTTTGTAACGGACATGTAACACGATCGCGAGCGGTGCAAAACTTGCACCGGATTCACCTATTCTACGCCCAGAACGTCCGGCGTCTGCCAGCCCAGATGCTGCCCGCCGTCGACGCACAATAACTGCCCCGTGACCGCATGCGCATCGAGGAAATAGCCGAGCGCGGCAGTGATGTCCGACGGGTTTGCCCCCCGTTCCAGAATGGTGTTCCTGCGCTGCGCCTGAAAATGTTCGGGGCTTTGTCGGTGGCCCTGCAAGGTCGGACCCGGCCCGATCGCATTGACGCGGATCGTCGGGGTCAGCGCCTGCGCCGCGGTGCGGGTCAGGGCCCACAACCCCATCTTGGCAATGGTGTATGACATGAATTCGGGCGTCAGCTTGCGCACCCGCATGTCGATCATGTTGACGACCAGACCAGTCGCCACCGGCTCGCCACTGTCGTCGATTGCGGGCTCGAGACCCTGCCGCGCCATGGCCTGTGTCAGCACGAAGGGGGCCCGCAGGTTGCTCTCCATGTGCCGGTCCCAACTTTGGCGCGTTGCGGTATGGATGTTGTCGTATTCAAAAATCGAGGCGTTGTTGACCAGGCAGGTGATCGGCCCGCCCAGCGCCTCGGCCGCGCGCGGCAACAGGGCCTCGACCTGGGACTCCTCCAGCAGATCGGCTTGCAACGCAGCCGACTTGCGGCCCTGGGATTCGATCTGGGACACGACCTCGGACGCCGCCCCTTGCGAGGTCGCGTAATGTACGGCCACATCCATGCCACGTTGCGCAAGATAAAGCGCCATCGCCCGCCCCAGGCGGGCACCCGCACCGGTCACCAATGCTCGGGTCATACGCAGCCTCCCCAGGTCAGATCACGCCAGCAGCGCCACGAGATAGGCCGCATAAAGAAACGTCAAGATAAAGCCCCAGGTGCGGGTAATGTCGCGCTTGAAAAACACGAACGGAACCAGCAGAAGCGACGCAGCCAGCATGACCCACAAGTCGAATCGCAGAAATTCGGGATCGACCGGGATGCGCCCGAACAGCGTAGCGATGCCGACGATGGCCAGCAGGTTGAACATGTTCGACCCAATCACGTTGCCCAGCGCAACATCCGCCTGCCGACGCAACGCCGCCATCACCGTCGTCGCCAGTTCCGGCAACGAGGTGCCGACGGCCACCAATGTCAGACCGATCACGGTTTCGCTGATACCATAGGTGCGGGCAATGATCGTGGCGTTGTCCACCAGCAGATGCGCCCCCATCGGCAGGCCGACCAGCCCCAGGATCAGGAACATCGCGACCTTCCAATAGGGCATGTCCGGGTCGGCCTCTTCCAGAAGCTCAATCTCTTCCTGCGCGGTGCAGGCGTTTCGATGAGCCCGCGCCTCGCGGAAGGCGTTCAGCAGTATCAGGGCCAGCCCCGCCAGCAGAATCGCGCCGCTGAACAGGGTGAACACGCCGCAGAAAGCAAGCCCGATGAAAAGAACCGAGGCCAGGATCATGTAGATGAAGTTCCTGCGGGTGTCGCATTCGCTGCTGTGGATGGTTGCCAACAGCGCCGGAATGCCCAGGACCAGCAGGATGTTGGCCGTGTTCGACCCCACCACATTGCCCAGCGCGATACCGGGCGCATGTTCCTGAACTGCCTTGATCGCGATCAGCAATTCGGGCGCCGAGGTACCGAAGGCCACGATCGTCAGGCTGACGATCAATGCCGGCACGCCCAGCCGCAGGCTGAGGTTCACCGCGCCACGCACCAGCGCGTCGCCCGCCAGCAAGAGGATCAACAGACCAAGGCCGGAAAGCAGCCACGCCGTCATCCACGGCCTCCTTTTTCACATGCACAGGGGCCTTTACCAATGCGGAACCGCCCGCACCGCGGGCATTTGGCCGAGCTCAGACGTCTCTGACCGGGAAAGCGCAGCTTACCGAACATCGCCAGCACGCCCATCGCGATCAGGAAAAGAGTGACAGCCTTGATGATCATGTCACATGCCGAAACGCGCGAAGGCCGCGCGCTCCTCGAGCATAGCCAGCGCGTCTTGGGCCATTTCCGCCCCGAAACGCGACCAGATCGGCCTACGCAGGCCATAGCGGCGGAACCAGACCTTGTCGCCGAACAGCTCCTGCATCTTGGGTTTCAGATGCGCGATGCCGTCGATCAGGCCCAGATCCTGCGCGCGCCGCGCCAGCCAGACCTCGCCGGTGAACAGATCGGCCGTTTCATCCAACCGATCGCCCCGGCGGGCTTTGACATGCGCGATGAAGTTGTGATGGATATCCTCGAGCAGCCCCTTCAGCCGCGCGACATCCTCGGGCTTTTCCGGGGCGAAAGGGTCCAGCATGGATTTCGACTGACCCGCCGTATGTACGCGCCGCTCGATGCCCTGACGCGCGATGAAGACATGCGCACCGAACCCCGAGGAAATCACCCCGATCGACCCCAGAACCGAGCTGTCGTCGGCCCAGATCCGGTCCGCCGAGGCCGCCAGCCAATAGCCACCCGAGGCCGCCACGTCCTCGACGAAGGCATGCACGGGCACGTTCAGCTCGTCGGCGAGCCGACGGATTCGCGCGCCGATCAGAGAACTTTGCACCGGAGATCCGCCGGGCGAGTTGATCTCGAGCGCGACGGCGGCAGGCTTGCCCTTGCGGAATGCCTTTTCAAGAACCGGCGCCAGCACGGTATCGCTCATCGAGGCGCGACCGGCCATGCCGATGGCGCCCGACAGACGGACCACGGCAACGACGGGGTGCTTTTTCAGAAACGGCAGGCTGAGTTTCATGGGTGCCGATGTAGAGTGCGCCCAACCCGTAAACAAGGGACCGGAACCGGCGGAAACGCGACGTGACTGAAATTCGCGGCCGTGATCGGCAAAAATGCAACGCCCTAGCTGCGGATGCGCCATCCGGTTTTGAAGATCCAGCCGATCACCGCAAGGCAGATGCCGGTAAAGGCAAGGATCGCCAGCAGGCTAAGCAGGATGGGCACGTCAGACAGCCCGTAGAACGACCAGCGAAAACCCGAAATCAAATAGACCACCGGATTGAACAGCGAGATCGTCTGCCACACCGGCGGCAGCATCGAGATCGAGTAGAACGTGCCGCCCAGAAAGATCAGCGGCGTCACCACCAGCTGCGGCACCAGCGACATCTGTTCGAAATTGCTGGCCCAGATACCCACGATGAAACCCAGCAGCGAAAAGCTGAGGCAGGACAGGATCAGGAAAGCGGCCATGGCAAAGGGGTGTTCAATGCGGATATCCACAAAGAAGGTCGCCGTGACCAGGATCACCAACCCCACGAACAGCGCCTTGGTGGCCGCCGCGCCGACATAGCCGATCACGATCTCGATGAAATTCACAGGGGCCGAAAGCAATTCATAGATCGTGCCCAGGAACTTGGGAAAATAGATGCCGAAGGACGCGTTCGAGATCGACAGCATCACCACCGACAGCATGATCAGCCCCGGCACGATGAAGGCGCCGTAGGATACGCCCTCGATCTCCTGGATCCGGCTGCCGATGGCGGTTCCGAATACCACGAAATAGAGCGAGGTGGACAGGACCGGCGACAGAAAGCTCTGCGCGAGGGTGCGGAAGAACCGGGCCATTTCGAACCGGTAGATGGCGGCGATGGCAGTCCAGTTCATGCGACGTCTCCGGACACGAGCGTGACGAATATCTCCTCGAGGCTCGATTGCCGGGTCTGCACGTCGCGAAGTATCAGCCCGGCCTCGGCCACGTCGTTCAACAGGGTGGTGATGCCGGTGCGTTCGGCATTGGTGTCATAGGTATAGATCAGCGCATCCCCCTGCCCGTTCAGCACCAGGTTGTGATGGGCCAATCTGTCGGGAATGGACGGGATCGTGCAGGTCAGCATGACCTCGATCTGCTTCTTGCCCATCTGCGCCATCAACGTCTTCTTGTCCTGAACCAGCAGCAGCTCACCCTTGTCGATCACGCCCACGCGGTCGGCGATGGCCTCCGCCTCTTCGATGTAGTGCGTGGTCAGGATGATGGTGACGCCGGCGGCCTTCAGCTCGTCGACGATGGCCCACATGTCCTTGCGCAGCTCGACATCCACGCCGGCAGTGGGTTCATCCAGAAACAACACTCGCGGCTCGTGCGCCAGCGCCTTGGCGATGAGCACCCGCCGCTTCATGCCGCCCGATAGTTCCTTGATCGCGTTCTTGCGCTTGTCCCACAGCGACAGCTTGCGCAGGATCTCCTCGATCCGGGCGCTGTCTTGGCCCAGGCCGAACAACCCGCGGGAAAAGCGGACGGTGTTCCAGACCTTCTCGAACGGCTCCAGCGCGATTTCCTGCGGCACAAGGCCGATCATCCGACGCGCGGCCCGGAAATCGGCCTGAATGTCGTGCCCGCCCACGGTGACGGTGCCAGAGGTCGGCGTGGTGATCCCGCAGATGGTCGAGATCAGCGTGGTCTTGCCGGCGCCGTTGGGCCCCAGAAGTGCCAGAATTTCGCCCTGCCGGATGTCCAGCGACACGCCCTTGAGCGCCTCGAAACCGTCATCATAGGTTTTGCGCAGATCCTTGATCGAAAGAATGGTCGTCATGCGTCTTTCCCGTTCCGGCGCAGACCCTAGCGCGCCGATCCTGTCCGGAACAGGCCAAATCCGCACAAGGGCATGCGCATCCGTGCAGACCTAGTCGCGCCCGGTCAGGCGGCCCAACCACCCTTTCTTTTCGGGTTCCGCCTCGGGGTCGGCACTCTCGTCCGGTTGGGCGGGGCCTTCGAAATGCTCCTGCAGGTTGGCGAAGAACTGGTCGGCCATCTTCTTGGCAAAGCCGTCGATCAAGCGGCTGCCCAGTTGCGCCAGCTTGCCGCCAACCTTGGCCTCGACGTCATAGGACAGAACGGTTCCGCCGCTGTCGCTGGGGGCGAAGGTCACCGTGGCGCCGCCCTTGGCAAAGCCCGCGGCCCCGCCCTTGCCTTCCCCCTCGATGGTCAGGCGCTGACCCTCGACCATGTCCGACATGGTCACCGTCCCCTTGAAGGTCGCCTTCACCGGGCCGACCTTCTGCACCACGGTGGCCTCGTACCCGTCGGACGGATTGCCGGTGACCTCTTGCGCGCCGGGGACGCAGGCTTTCAGGACCTCGGGGTCCAGCAGAGCCGCAAAGACATCCGCAGGCGCCGCCTGAATCTCGCGCGTGTCACTCATCTGCATGGGTGCGCCCCCTTTCTTGCCTGGCATGGTTCCCAAAAGACCTAGCCCCGAAAGACGGTAGCTTGCAACAGCCATCATGCGCGGGTGGCGCGGTGCGCCTGCCGCAGGTCGACCTGTGCCTGCAATTCGGCAACCCGCTTCTGGACCAGATCGACATGCAGCCGCGCGTCATACTGGCCCTGCCGGTAAGCGGCCGGCAATCGAAGCTCGGCCAGCCGTTCATCCAGTTCGTGCAGACGCGCCTGCATGTCCCCAAGCTGATCCGGCGACGGGTCGGCGGCAAGCTCAAGCTCGATCTGCCGGATTTCGGGGTAATGCTGCCAGACACGCCACCGTTGCAGATAGGCATAGGCCTTGGGCAGTACACGCACCAAAGGCACCACGATGAAAAAGAATGGCAGAAACAGCAGCAACACGCGGTTGACCTGGGCCGCGATCCAATAGGGCAGAAGATTGTGCCACGTGCTGGGACCTTCGTCGATCAACCTTCGCGCGGCACTACTGACCGGCAGGCCCGTTCCCTCGACTCCCGGAAATTCTCCTGCATCGGTGATGATGCCCCGCGCCCGATGCAACTCGATCGCGGCCATCGTCAGACGGTTGACCTGGGCGGGATGAATGTCGGCCTGCACGACCAATCGCGCTTGCAGCGCGATCAGCTTGACCGGCCGCGGCGGCAGGACCGGATCCAGTGACATTCCGCCGGCCGGAACCGTGACCACCGTCGCATAGGACAACCGGCGCGAGATCGCCTCGACATGCTCCAGTTCAAGCACCTTCAGCCCCGGCTCCTGATAGGCCGCTAGCAGGTAGGGCGCCTCGATCGGGGCAACGAAGACCGCGATATCCAACCTGTTGTCCAGCAAGGCCTCGGCAGCCTGATCATAATCGAGCGACACATGGATGTTGCCCGCCTCGGACAGGCCGACCACACGCTCGAAATCGCGAAAGGCATCGGCCGTGCCTGACCCGTCCGCGCCACGGTTGATACTAAGGTCTCGCCAAAGCGCCGGGTTGCTGGGAATACTGGCATCCGCGCGCGTCATGAATATCATCGGTTCGTAGAAAACCGTTCCGATTGCTTCGACCTTGTCGGGATCGACCACGATGCCGCCTTGCAGCAGCGCGGCATTTGCCTCGCCGCTTTCGATCAGACGGGCATTCTCGACCGAACCCGCAGTTTCCAGAATCTCCACCCGGATCTCGTCACGCGCCAGAATCTCGGCATAGTCCTGCGCGATCTGCTCATAGGCCCCGCCGCTCGGGCCTCCGGCCATCCGCAGGCTGCCCGGAGGGTGCAGATGCAGGACGATCGCGGTCAATGCCGCCGCCACCAGCGCCGCGCCGATCATGATCCAAAGCCGCATTCCAGCCCTCGCTCCACATCCCGCCGAAAACGCTAGGCCAGCCGACCCTGGCTTGCAAGCGCCCCGAAGACCGGGCCGTTCATCGGTTTTTTCACCCAACGCCACGTTTTCGGCACCCAGCCCTTGCATTCGCATGGCCAAGCCGAAAGCATCGCGAACCGGGAGGATACATATGCTCAACGGATTCCGCGTCGTCGAAATCGAGGGGCTTGGCCCCGGCCCGTTCGCCGCCATGCTGCTGGCGGATCTGGGGGCCGATGTCGTGACCATCCACCGCAAGGGGGGTGCCGTCACACCGGGCATGCCGGACCGATCCGTGCTGGACCGGGGCAAACGCTCGATCGCGCTCGACCTCAAGGACCCCGACGACCTCGAAATCGCCCGGCGCCTGATCGCATCCGCCGATGCGTTGATCGAGGGCTTCCGGCCCGGCGTGATGGAGAAGCTGGGCTTGGGGCCCGATACCTGCCACGCTCTGAACCCGGCGCTGGTCTATGGCCGCATGACTGGCTGGGGCCAGGACAGCCCGCTTTCCGACACCGCAGGACATGATCTGAACTACATCGCCCTGTCCGGAGCGCTCTGGTACGGCTCACCACCCGGCATCGAGCCGATGACCCCGGCCACGCTGGTCGGCGATATCGGCGGCGGCGCGATGTATTTGGTCACCGGCATACTGGCCGGGCTGCTAAACGCGCGCGCAACCGGCACGGGCACGGTCGTCGACGCCGCCATCTACGACGGGTCCGCGCATATGATGAACCTGCTGATGAGCCTGGGCCAGACCGGCAACCTGTCCGACACGCGCGGCCAGAGCCTGTTGGACGGCCCGCATTGGAGCCGCACCTACACCTGCGCGGATGGCGGCTTTGTTTCGGTCCAATGTCTCGAACCGAAATTCTATGCCCAATTCCTGGAAATCCTGGGCCTGTCCCACGACCCAGCATTCCAGCAACAATACGACAGCACACGCTGGCCAGACCTGACCCGGCATCTGGCGGAAATCTTCGCAACCAAACCGCGCGACCATTGGGCCAAACTGTTTGAAGGCTCAGACGCCTGTGTCGCCCCGGTGCTCAGCCCCGACGAGGCCGCAACCCATCCGATGAATACTGCCCGCCAAACCTGGCGCGCGGCAGACGGCACCTTGCAGGCCGCCGCCGCCCCGCGCTTCTCCACCCATCAATGGCAGCCGAAACCTAGCCCGGCCCGCGGCCAACACACGACCGAAATCCTGATCGAACTCCAAGGCTCCCAAAAGACCTGACACACCCTTCATCTGGCCGAAAGTATCCCGGGGGTGAATTGGCCAACGGCCAAGAGGGGGCTGGCCCCCTCGCACGCTGCCTACCCGCTGCGCACCGTGTCGATCATCAACTGCACATTTTCCGGGTCGGCATCCGGTGTTATCCCGTGACCCAGGTTGAAAATATGCGGCCCCTTGGAAAAGGCGCGCACAATGCGACGGGTCTCATCCACCAGCGCTTGCCCGCCGGTGACCATGTGCGACGAGGCCAGGTTGCCTTGCACGCAGCCATCTACCTGCACCTGTTCGGCCGCCCATTCCGGCGCAACCGAGTTGTCCAGCGCCACGCAATCGACGCCGGTGGCCTTCGCGAAACCGACATAACCCTCGCCCGCCTCACGCGGGAAACCGATAACCGGAATGCCCGGGTGGCGTTCCTTGAGCGCCTCGGTGATGATCCGGCACGGCTCGACCGCGTATTTGGTGAAAGCCTCACCTTTCAGCGACCCGGCCCAGCTGTCGAAAATCTTGACCACCTCGGCCCCCGCTTCGATCTGAGCCGACAGATATTCGATCGTGGCCGCCGTGATCCGGTCCATCAACGCCTCGAACAGCGCAGTGTTTTCCTCACGCAGGGCGTGGGCGGGACCCTGATCGGGGGTGCCACGCCCGGCGATCATATAGGTCGCAACGGTCCACGGGGCGCCGGCAAAGCCGATCAGCGTCGTCTCGGACGGCAGTTCGCGCGACAGGATACGCACGGTTTCATAGACGGGCGACAGGGTTTCGTGGATCGTATCAACGGGTTTCAAGGCGTCGAAATCCGATTGCTGCGTGATCGTCGACAGGCGCGGCCCTTCACCGGTGACGAACCAAAGATCGGCGCCCAGCGCCTGCGGCACCAGAAGGATGTCGGCAAAAAGGATCGCGGCATCGAACCCATAGCGGCGGATCGGCTGCAGCGTCACCTCGGCCGCCAGATCGGGGGTGTAGCACAGCGACAGGAAATCGCCCGCCTGTTCCCGCGTCGCGCGGTATTCGGGCAGATAGCGTCCGGCCTGTCGCATCATCCAGATCGGCGGCGTGTCCAGTACCTCGCCCGCCAGCGCCCGCAGCAGTTTCTTGTTCTCGGCCATGTCAGCCCCCACTATTCCGGTTCGCGCAACGGGTCCGCCTTCAGCGGCAAAATGTCAAGCGTGGCCCCCATTGTCAGGGCAATGTGACGCGACTAAAGCTGTGCCCATGACTTTGACCCTGCCCACCCCCGCATCGCCGCTGAAGATCGGCACCCGTGGTTCGCCGCTGGCGCTGGCCCAGGCCCATGAAACCCGTCAGCGGCTGTGCGATGCCTTCGACCTGCCCGAACAGGCATTCGAGATCGTGGTGATCAAGACCACTGGCGACAACCGCGCCATGATCGACGCGGACCGCCCATTGAAAGAGATCGGAAACAAGGGCCTGTTCACCAAGGAAATCGAAGAGGCGATGCTGGGTGGGGACATCGACATCGCCGTGCACTCGACCAAGGACATGCCCGTCGAACAGCCGCAGGGGCTGGTGCTAGACACGTTCCTGCCGCGCGAGGACGTGCGCGATGCCTTCATCTCGCCTCGCCTCAGCTCGATCCTTGACCTGCCCGAGGGCGCGGTCGTCGGCACCTCGTCGCTGCGGCGGCGGGCACAATTGTTGCACCGCCGACCCGATCTGAACGTGGTCGAATTCCGGGGCAACGTGCAGACCCGGCTGAAGAAGCTGGCCGATGGTGTGGCCCAATGCACGTTCCTGGCCATGGCCGGCCTCCGCCGCCTGAACATGCAGGACGTGCCTGCCACCGCGATCTCGCCGGACGACATGCTGCCGGCCATCGCGCAAGGCACGATCGGCATCGAACGCCGCGCGGACGACAGCCGGGCCGCCGCAATGCTGGAGGCCATCCATCACGCGGAAACCGCCCAACGCCTGACGGCGGAACGCGCCTTGCTGGCCGCCCTGGACGGGTCCTGCGAAACGCCAATCGCCGGCTTGGCCGAGATAGCGGATGGCCAGCTGCGTCTGCGCGGCGAAGTCCTGCGCCCCGACGGCTCCGAATCGATCTCCGAAACTTTGACCGGCGCCATCGAAGACGCGTTAGAGATGGGCCGCGCCATGGCAACCAGATTGCTTGGGCAAGCAGGGCCGGGCTTTTTCGATTGGCGCAAAATTTAGAAAAATTTCGGGAATGTGAACTGCTTCACTGTCGCGGAAGTTGATCCCCGGCATAACTGGTATACCGGATCGAGCAAGTCGCTGGTCTCGAATGTATCGAAGATTTTATTTCGTATTCTTTGTAGTTGGTATTCGAGGGGGCGAGACCGGATTGACGGCCTGATCGAGACGGACCGTTGCCAAAATGCTGGCAGCGGTCCGTCGACGACCGCACCAAAGGTACGACCAGATTGGTAACTGGTCGCAGACGGGAAAACTGGGCCGAATCGACCTCATTCGTCGCGCCTGTGTTTGACGTGGTTGAACTTTGCGGAGGAACGTTTTGCCATTGCGTGCAGCTTGTCCTCGTTCCGTCCGCCTTTTGGTTGGAGCAATCGCGGAAACAGACATCGTGCTCGCAACCTCTCAGCAACTGTTTCTGTTCGCGATTCATCCCTAACAAGCCAATGAGATGACACGAGTCATCCCGTCGAGTTTCTAACGTTCACAAAAAATGGATCTTTGCTGGAAAATCGCCTTGTATCCGGGTGTCGGGCAAGGATATACCCGCCAACGGAGACGTGGCCGAGTGGTCGAAGGCGCTCCCCTGCTAAGGGAGTAGGCGGGAAACCGTCTCGAGGGTTCGAATCCCTTCGTCTCCGCCACCCATCCTCACATTGAGATTTTCTCAAGCCTTTGTCTTTGAGTGTTTTTTTGCCATTCCGCAAAGTAGCCCGCTCTACTTTGGCCAATTCTGCTATACAAATCGCTTTACATTTTTTTTCTTTACATTGCTTGCCAGGCAGTGAAGTGACAATGGCTATCACAACCAGGGAAAAAAGCTTTCTTTATACAAAGGGGTTCGAGGGTCAGGGTTCATAACAATAGGTAACGGTCGCGGCCAGAGCGATGGCCGCGAGGAAAACCTTTGAACAGCAATCATAACGCGTCGCCAGTCCTTGAGTCTGCCTAACATGATCTCAATGCGGTTGCGTCGTTTGCAGCGGCGCTTGTCGTACTTGATCGGTTTCTTTCGCTGTTTCCGGCCAGGGATGCATGCGTGTATCCCTTTGTCTTTCAACGCTTCTTTGAACCAATCCGCGTCATAGCCGCGGTCGCCAAGCAACTAATCCACATTCGGCAGGCAGCTAAGCAGCGCCCGCGCGCCGACGTAGTCTCTGACTTGACCGATGGTGACGAACAGGTCAATTGGTCGTCCCTGGCTGTCGCAGATGGCATGCAGCTTGGTGTTCATGCCGCCCTTGGTTTGGCCCCTCTCGGCAGATTGCTTTGCAATCGCCTGCCGGAGAACGGATCAGGCGTCCACACCCTCCTTTTTGACGCCCATGCCGGTCGCGGTGCGGTGTGCCTTCAGATAGGTGGCATCGATCATCACGGTCTTCGTCTCGCCATGTTCGGCGGCCAGACCAGACATCATCCGGCCGAAGATGCCCTTGTCGCTCCTACGCTTCCAGCGATTGTAGAGTGTCTTGTGCGGACCATAAGCTGCAGGCGCATAGCGCCATCTTAACCCATTGCGATTGATGAAAATAATACCGCTTCACACACGCCGATCATCGACGCGGGGTTTGCCGTGGGGCTTCGGAAAGAGAGGCTCAAGACGCGCCATCTGCGCATCTGTCAGCCAGAAAAGATCAGACATGTTCACCGCTCGTTTTTGAACCATGAAACACGCCGTCACCCAGAACCCAAGGGGTCCTGACCCTAGCGACTGGAAAAGCGTTTTTACAGTAAGTTCAAATCAAGGTGTTCTGTTCAAAGAAGCATTGTCTTGCTGAGGTGCTCCCCGTTTCTTCGGTGTCAGAGAATTTCATCCTCATCGAACATCGGGTCGTCTTCCAATTGCGCGCTGAGGTCTTCTACCGACTCGCCAGCCTGCTCAACTGACTCAACACGGCCAAGGTGGAACACGGCGTCGCCTTCGTTGACCACGGGCATCACTGCCCGGCCGACAATCAGCCCGTCGAACGGGGCAAGTATTTCCATCTCCTGCTCTCCGAACGGGTCCGAGACCGACCCCATCAGGTCGCCCTTGCGCACCAGTTCACCGTCGGCTTTGTAGACGCGAAGGACGCCCCCCATCGGTGCGCGCAGCCATTTGCTGGAGTTGCAGAAATGCGGCTTGGCCTTGGGTTTTGAGATGCCTTTTACAGGAACCATCTTCATGTGCCGCATCACGCGCAGGATACCCGCGAGCCCCGCCCGTATCGACAGCTCGTCGAACCGCAGGCCTTCGCCGGCCTCGTAGAGCAGAACATCCGTTCCGGCGTCCTTGGCGGCGGCGCGCAGTGAACCATCGCGCAACGGTGATTTCATGACGATTGGCGCACCGAAAACCTCGGCCAGTTCCTTGGTGCGTGGGTTGTCCGGCGAGATCCGGATCTGCGGGTAATTCGTCCGATGGATCGCGGCCGAGTGCAGGTCGATCCCCAGATCGGATCGCGCCACGATCTCGGTCATGAAAAGATGCGCCAGCCGGGACGCAAGCGATCCATGTTCGCTGCCCGGAAAGACGCGGTTTAGGTCCCGCCGGTCGGGCAGGTAGCGCGAATGGCTGATGAACCCGAATGTGTTGACGATCGGAACCGCGATCAGCGTGCCCCTGAGCGTGGACAGGTTGGGCGCGCGCAACAGACGGCGAATGATCTCGACGCCGATAACCTCGTCTCCATGCACGCCGCCGCTGACGAACAGCGTGGGGCCATCATACCGGCCATGCACGACATGGGCCGACATGGTGATCGGCGTGTGATCCGACAGCACGCTGACCGGCAGATCCACGGTGAGCCGGGACCCCGGCGCCACCTTGGTTTTTCCGATCGTGAAATGAGGCCGCGTCTTCATGGATCAGCCTTTGCCTTTGGTCTTGGTCGCCCCGGCTTTGGCGTTCTTTTCAAGGAACTCGATCATTTTGCCGGCGATGTCTAGGCCGGTCGCCTTTTCAACGCCCTCCAGGCCGGGCGACGAGTTGACCTCCATCACCACCGGGCCGTGATTGGCGCGCAGCATGTCCACGCCGCAGGCGTTCAGGCCCATGGTCTTGGCGGCGCGCACGGCCGTGGCGCGTTCCTCGGGTGTCAGCTTGACCACCTGCGCCGATCCGCCTCGGTGCAGGTTCGAGCGGAAGTCGCCCTCGGCCCCGGTGCGCTTCATGGCGGCCACCACCTTGCCACCGATCACGATGGCACGAATATCGGTTCCGCCGGCCTCTTTGATGAATTCCTGCAGCATGATGTTCACGCCGGCGCCGCGAAACGCCTCGACCACGGATTTCGCCGACCGGTTGGTATCGGCCAGAACCACGCCGATGCCCTGGGTGCCTTCCAGCAGCTTGATCACGATCGGCGCGCCGCCGGCCAGCTTCAGCACCTCTTCCGTCTGTTTCGGGTCATGGGCGAAGGTGGTGACAGGCAGGCCGATACCGTCGCGCGCCAGCAGCTGCATCGAGCGCAGCTTGTCCCGCGACCGTCCGATCGCCACGCTTTCGTTCAGCGGGTAGACGCCCATCATCTCGAACTGGCGCAGCACGGCCGTGCCGTAGAACGTGACCGAGGCCCCGATCCGCGGGATCACCGCGTCATAGCCCGTGAGCTTCTGCCCGTTGTAGTAGATCTCGGGGCGGCGGCTGGCGATGTTCATGTAGCATCGCAGCGTGTCGATGATGTCCAGCTCGTGCCCGCGCTCTTCGGCGGCGGCCTTCAGGCGCTGGTGGGTATACAGTTTGGCATTGCGCGCCAGCATGGCAATTTTCATTGGCTTACCTTTACTCTGCGTTTCCTGGGTTTCTTGCGCAGCAGGTGCGCGCGATTGGTGTGCACGGCGATGGAATGTTGTTTCAGCGCCGCGCGGCCGACGATCATTTGAAACTTCATGTTGCTGCGGTCGGTCAAAGACACATCCAGCGGCCAGGTTTCATCGCCGACCCTGATGGTCGTCCGGATGACGATCCGGTTCTCGGGCACCCCGCTTGTGTTCTTGATGTCCCTCCTTTCCTTGATGGGCGCTTCGATCTTTACGAGGCCGTCGCCAGCCGTGTCCTCGGTCAGAAACGACACCCATTGATGGCCGTCGCGCAGAAACCGTTTGATCTCCATCGCGTGCAGGGCCGAGGTCAGCGCCCCGGTGTCGATCTTGGCCTTGATGTTGTTCAGCGGCAGGTCGGGTAGATCGACGTATTCCATCCAACCTATGATCCGCGTCGTATTGTCCATGGTCCCGTCCTGTTTCTGTTTCATGTGTCACACCAACCACGGCATCAGCAATGTCGCCAGGCTGAGCACGAAGAAGAACCCGGCCATGTCGGTGATCGTGGTCAGCAGCGGCCCGCTGGCGGCAGCCGGGTCCTGACCCAGACGCTTGAGCAGCAACGGGACCACGCCGCCGATCGACACGGCCAGCATCGTGTTCAGGGCCAGCGCGACGCCGATCACGATCCCCAGCGCAGGGTTGCCCTTCCAAAGCCACGCGACCACCCCGATCAGGATCCCCAGCGCGATTCCGTTGATGACCCCGACCGAGATTTCCTTGACCCAGACCCTAAAGGCATCCATCGGGCGCACCAGGCCAAGGCTGAGTTCGCGCATGGTGACGCCCACCGCCTGGTTGCCGGAACAGCCGCTCATGTCCGAGACCATCGGCAGGAAGATAGCCAGCGCGATGACGGCCGCCAGGGTTTCCTCGTAGGCTGAGATCACGCTGGCCGCGATGATGTTCAGCCCGATATTCGCGGTCAGCCATGCCAGACGGCGGCGCGACCGCAGCATCAGCGGCATCGAGCGCAGCTCGTCGCCCACCACACCCTGACGCTTCAGGCTTTCGCTTTCCGACCGTTCGCGGATCGCGTCGGCTACCGCCGTCCGCGACACCACCCCGACCAGGACGCCGTTTTCATCGACGACCGGCACGCCCAGGAACGGGTGCTCGTCAAACACGTCCTCAAGCTGGTCCAGCGGTGCATCCAAAGGAACCGTCAAGGGCGGCACCATGATCGTGGTCAGCTTGTCGCTTCGCTTCGCCGTCAGCAGGCTGCGCAGCGAGACCACACCGACCGCGCGCCCGTCCGCATCGACGATATACGGGTGCTGACCACGATACCGCTCGAAATCCTCATCGTCCGATGCCAACTGGCGCAGAACGTTGCCGACGGTCTGATCGTCGCGGAACTTGAACACCTCGGACATCATGAGGCCGCCCGCGGTGTCGTCGTCATAGGCGCTCAGGCGACGGACATCGGCGGCCTCTTCCTCGTCCATTTCTGACAGGATGGCCTCGGCGTCCTCTTCTTCCAGTTCGCCGATCACGTCGGCCTGGATGTCGGAATCCAGCTGCTCGATGATCTCGGCCGCACGATCCGGTTCCAGCCGTTCGACCAGTTCGACGGCCATCTCGTTGGGGGCTTCCTCGATCAGGTCGGCTGCCAGTTCGACCGGTAGGATCTGCAGAACCGTATCCCGCTCCACCGGCGTCAACTGCAACAGCTCGCGCAGCGCCTCGCTGCTGGTCAGCGGGTCCAGCAAGGCAACAAGATCTTCGGCGCGCGCTTCATCCGCCGCGGCCTTGATCCGCTGGGACAGATCTTCGGGTTCCAGAACGGTTTCTGTTGAATCGGTCATCGTCTCGTTGCCTCGCCTGTTGCGCCCGATGTATATTGGTGATAATTTTTTGTCTATAGGCAAAAAATTATGGCTTAATGGCATGAAGGAACTGGAACAGGTCGCAGAAAAGCTGGCTGA
The DNA here is from genome assembly GCF_059613065.1 of Ruegeria sp. BHSC026. NCBI lineage: Bacteria > Pseudomonadati > Pseudomonadota > Alphaproteobacteria > Rhodobacterales > Roseobacteraceae > Ruegeria > Ruegeria sp. BHSC026. Next base: position 22,016 of record NZ_JBXWRV010000016.1, read on the forward strand.
ACTCTATGGGCGGGAATTCGGCGGAAAATCTTCGGGTCGATACCGGATTCCGCAAAAACTGCTGCGGGAGTTGTGCGGGCGTCGACGTCTTTACGAGGACGACGTGACGGCGTTGTCTCGCGCATTGCTCGAGAAGGGTTATGTACTGATTGATATGGACAGCTTTTTCGTGGTCATGAGTGCGAATTCGTTTGTCAACTACAGGCGGGTGGGCAAGGACGTGTTGCACGGATCGGTTCCACCCGAATGACGGCGCAACCGTTTCAGGGCGGAACGATGAACACTGATGACCTGATTGCCTGTCCCGTGTGCGATGTGCTGCATCGTGACCAGGACGTGCCAAAGTACCGGATCGCCAGATGCGCGTGCTGCGGCTCGGTGCTGGCCGCGCCCAAATCGGGTGCGATGACACGTGTCACCATGCTGTCGGTGACCGCGTTGATACTGCTTGTGGCCGCGGCAGGCTTTCCGTTTCTTGAACTCAACGCGCAGGGGCTGTCGCATCGCGCGTCGGTGTACGATGCCGTTCTGGCATTCTCGCAGGGGCCGATGGCCATTTTGTCTTTTGCCACGGCCTTCCTGATCGTGTTGCTGCCGGCGGCGCGGTTCTGTGCGCTGATCTACACGCTGGCGCCGATGGCCTTGGGGTGGCGTCCCGCCAAACACGCGGTGGAAGTCTATCGCTGGGCGGAATGGATCAAGCCCTGGGCCATGGCCGAGATCTTCATAATCGGGGTGGCGGTTGCGCTGGTCAAAGTGTCGGGCCTGGCCCGGGTCGATTTGGGGCCGGCGTTTTGGTCCTTTGCGGCGCTGCTGGTGGTCACGGTGATGACCGACAGCGCAATCTGCAGGATGACGGTATGGAAAACACTGAAAACGCGCAGCGATTCCTGACCGCCAGCCGCGCAGGGTTCATAGGCTGCCGGATGTGCGGGGCCGTCAATCCCGGGGGCTCCGGGGTTTGCACCCTGTGCGGCAGCGCGATTGCGCCGCCGGATCCGGCCAGCTTGCAAGCCGTTTGGGCCTGGCTGGCTGCCGGGCTGATTGCCTATGTCCCAGCCAATGTCTACCCGATGCTGCGCACGACCACGCTGGGGCACAGTTCGGAAAGCACGCTGATCGGCGGCATTGTCGAACTGTTTGCCCATGGCGCTTTCGGGGTCGGTTTCATCGTGTTTTTCGCCAGCATCTTCATCCCGATCGCAAAATTCGTGGCCATCGGATATCTGGCGATTTCGGTGCGCCGCCCGTCGACTCTGGACAGCCACAGCCGGCTGGTTCTGTTCGAGATTGTCGAGTTCATCGGCCGCTGGTCGATGATCGACGTGTTTGTCGTGGCGATCCTGACCGCGCTGGTCCAGCTTGACTTTGCAGCCAGCATCAGCCCCGGTATTGCCGCGGTAAGTTTCGCATTGTCGGTTGCTTTTACCATGCTGGCGGCCCAGAGTTTTGATCCGCGGCTAATTTGGGCCGCCAACAGCCGGAGCGCTGAATGACCCCCCCTGAACCTGCCGATCTGGATGTTGCGGAACCGCGCCCGTCGATGTGGCGCAACCTGTCGCCGATCTGGCTTGTGCCGCTGGTGGCCTTGCTGGTTTCGCTGGGCGTGGCGTGGAAATCCTATGCCGATCGCGGCATTCTGATCGAGATCACTTTCGAAAACGCCTCGGGGATCACCCCGGATGACACAACCGTCCGCTATCGGGACGTGGTGATCGGCAAGGTCGAGGATGTGGGATTTGCCGATGACCTGTCGCGCGTGTCCGTATGGGCCCGCATCGACAAGGAGATTGCACCCTACCTTGACGAGGACGCGACCTTTTGGGTCGTGCGCCCCGAGGTCAGCGCGCGCGGCGTATCCGGCCTCAGCACCGTCTTGTCCGGCGTTTATATCGAAGGTGCTTGGGATCAGACCACCGGCAAGGCGCGCACCCGCTTCGATGGTGCGGACAGCCCACCCCTGGCCCATCCCGGTCGGGCCGGCCGGCGGATCACGCTGCGCACCGAGGATGGCCGCATGGTCTCCGAAGGCGCCCCGGTCTTGTTTCGCGGGATCGAGGTCGGACGGCTGGAACGCCCGCGTCTGACGGTCAGTGGCGACAGCATCGTGGTCGACGCCTTCATCGAGGCCCCGCATGACCGCCGCATCAACTCGGCAACGCGGTTCTGGGATTCGTCCGGGTTTTCGGTCTCAATCGGGGCAGGTGGGCTGTCGCTGGACGTGGACAGCATCGCCTCGCTGGTTGCAGGCGGCATCGAATTCGACACGGTGTTCGAGGGCGGCAGGCCGGTCAGTTCCGGCGCGGTCTTCGACATCTATCCCGACGAAGCGTCTGCCCGACGCACGGCGTTCGCCCGGTCGCGATCCGGCGGGGTCGAGGTTGCCGTTGCCTTCGATGAATCCGTTGCCGGCCTGACCAATGGCGCCGCCGTCAAGCTGGGCGGGGTTACGGTCGGCGAGGTCGGCAGTGTGAATGCGGTGATCGAGAACGAAAGCGACGAAGCCGAGGTGCGGCTGGTCGTGAAGCTGTTGCTTGACCCCGCGCTGATGGGACTGCCGCAAGGTGCGGGCGGAGAGGAGGTTTTCGATTTTCTCGAACAGGCCGTCATCAACGGCATGCGGGCTCGTCTTGCCTCGTCCGGGTTGTTCAGTTCCGAGTTGTTCGTCGAACTGGCGACGCTGGAGGATGCTGACCCGGCGGAATTCCAGCGCGATGCCGAGCCGTTCCCGCTGCTGCCAAGCGCCCCGTCGGATTTGCCGGATTTCACGGCCACCGCAGAAGGGGCGTTGGAGCGGATCAGCAACCTGCCGATCGAGGAGTTGATTTCACAGGCCGTCGACACCTTGGCCGGCATCGAGGCGCTGGTTTCGGATGAAAACATCCGCCAGGCCCCACAGGCGGCGGTGGCGCTGTTGCAGGACACCCGCGCGCTCGTGTCGGATCCAGAGACGCAGGCCTTGCCGGCCGAGCTGCGGGCGGCGATTGCCGACCTGCGGTCCATAATGGCCGAACTGGAGCGGGGTCAGGCGGTCGCCAATCTGGCCTCTGCGCTGGAACAGGGCAGCAAGATCACGGCGAATCTGGCCGCGACCTCGGAAGAACTGCCCGCCCTGGTCGATGAATTCCGCACGCTCGCTGCCAAGGCCAACGCGCTGGAAGCCGAAGAGTTGATCCAGGCCGCCAATCAGTTGATGTCCAGTGCCGACGCTTTGATCGGAACCGATGACGCCCGTGCGCTCCCCGGGGCGATGGTCGAGGCGCTCGACGAGGTGCGGGCGACCCTGACCAGCCTGCGCGAGGGCGAAATGGTGGACAATGCCAACGCCGCGATGGCCTCGGCCCGCAGCGCCGCCGAAGCCGTTTCGGCGGCGACCGAGGATCTGCCGTCCCTAACCGCCCGGCTGGAGCGCCTGCTTGCCCAGTCCGAAGCCCTGCTGGCCGCTTACGGGGACAACTCGACGTTCAATACCGAGACGCTGAGCGTTCTGCGCGAGGTCAAGGCCGCCGCGCAGGCGGTGTCTTTGCTGGCCCGCAAGATCGAACGGAACCCGAATTCCCTGGTTTTTGGAAAATGACATGAAAAAAGCTGCGATACTGCTTTTGCCGATTGCCCTTTTGTCGGCCTGTTCAGGCGCAAACGATCCGCGCTACTTGATTGCGGCACCTCCTGGGGAGCGCACCGCCAACCTGCGGTCGCGCACGATCGAGGTGAGGCAGGTCTCGTTGCCGGCCTACGCCGCAGGATCGGATATCGTGGCGCAAGGCGAAGGCGGGGCGCTGTTCACGCAGGATCGCGCGCAATGGGCCGATGATCCGGCGCGTGGCATGACTTCGGCCCTGGCACGCGGACTGAGCGAACGAACTGGCGCATCGGTCGCGGCCGAGCCCTGGCCGCTGAATACCGGCCCGGATGTCCGGCTGGATGTGCGTGTCGATCAGGCCTATGCCCGCGCCGACGGCAATTTCGAATTGTCGGGCCAATACGCGGTCTCATCACCTGAAGGAACCGTTCGCGAGTTCGTGCGGCGTTTCGATATCGTGACGCCGATTGTCGGATCAGGCGCGCCGGCCACTGCCAATGCGTTGGGCCGAGCGCTGGCCGAGTTGTCCAGGCAGATATCGCAAGCGATGTGAGGGGAAGTCGCCGCTGAGGGGCCTCGGGGCAGCTACCTCGATCTAAAAGTACAGGACGCACGATAGTCACGGCGCACCATGAAGCGTGGGATCTACAAACCCTCGCGGGGTGTGAGTATCGGCTTCCAGAAATCTCCCAAAGAACTGGCATGGCGCTCGAGTACGACGCCACGCGCAGACTTTTGAGCAAATCGCGCAAGCTTATGCGGCGAGCGCAAGCTTATGGGCGGCCATACATCACCTCAGAAATCCAGGTTCTCGACGCTCAGCGCGTTTTTCTGGATGAACTCGCGGCGCGGCTCAACAACGTCGCCCATCAGCTTTGTGAACAAATCATCTGCCTCGACCATGTCATCGACACGCACCTGCAACAGCGTCCGCGCGTCGGGGTCCAGCGTGGTTTCCCAAAGCTGATCGGGATTCATCTCACCCAAGCCCTTGTACCGCTGCAGCGACAGACCCTTTTCACCCTCTTCCAGGATCGCGCGCAACAGGTCCAGCGGGCCGTGGATCACCTGTACCCGATCCCGTCGGACCAAAGTGGCCGGCAGGCTATAGACCTCTTGCAGGCTCTGGGTGAAGCTGCCGGTCTTGCGCGCCTCGCCGGATCGCAGCATCGGGCCATCCAGCGTCCGCACTTCCTCGACGCCGCGCAGAATGCGGGCCAGGCGGATACCGTGATCCTGCGTGATCCGGCCCTGCCAGCCGCGCTCGTATTCCAGCGCGATCAGATCCAGCCGCGCGGCGACCTTGTCGGCCACGCCCTGAAGGTCGGCATCCACCGCGCCCGGTACGAAGGCTCCCGCAACCGCGGCCTGTTCCAGGATATGCCGCGGGTAGTGCGTCGGGAATGCATCCAGCACGCGTTTGAGTTGCCGTGCCTCGTCGACCACGCGGGCCAGATCCTGCCCCACGATTTCTTCGCCCGACCCCAGCCTGAGCACCGCGCCCTCGATCCCCTGGTTGATCAGATAGTCGTCCAGAGCGGCCTGATCCTTCAGGTAGACCTCGGACTTGCCACGCGAAACCTTGTAGAGCGGCGGCTGCGCAATATAGAGATAGCCGCCTTCGATCAACTCGGGCATCTGCCGATAGAAGAAGGTCAAGAGCAGGGTGCGGATATGCGCGCCGTCAACGTCGGCATCGGTCATGATGACGATCTTGTGGTAGCGCAGCTTCGAAATGTCGAATTCGTCCCGCCCGATCCCGGTGCCCAGCGCCATCACGAGGTTGCCGATCTCCTGACTGGACAGCATCCGGTCGAAGCGCGCGCGCTCCACGTTCAGGATCTTGCCGCGCAGGGGCAGAACCGCCTGCGTCAGACGATCGCGGCCGGTCTGGGCCGAACCACCGGCCGAGTCCCCCTCGACCAGGAACAGTTCGGTCTTGGACGGATCCTTCTCGGAACAATCCTTGAGCTTGCCGGCCAGATAGTTCACGTCCATCGCCGTCTTGCGGCGTGTCAGTTCGCGCGCCTTGCGGGCGGCCTCGCGCGCCAGCGCGGCCTCGATGATCTTGCTGACGATGGTCTTGGCCTCGTTGGGGTTTTCCTCGAACCACTCGGCCAGTTTCTCGTTCATCAGCCCTTCGACCGCAGGGCGCACCTCGGAGCTGACCAGCTTGTCCTTGGTCTGGCTCGAGAATTTCGGGTCGGGCACCTTGACCGACAGCACGCAGGTCAGACCTTCGCGCGCGTCATCGCCGGTAAAGTTGACCTTTTCTTTCTTCGCGATCCCGCTGGACTGGGCATAGTTGTTGATCGTGCGCGTCAGGGCGGCGCGGAAACCGGCCACATGGGTGCCGCCATCCCGCTGCGGGATGTTGTTGGTGAAGGGCAGGACCGTCTCGTGATAGCTGTCGTTCCACCACATCGCGATCTCGACGCCGATCTCGTCGCGCTCGCCCGTGATATAGATGGGCTCGGGCATCATCGGCGTCTTCGAGCGGTCGAGATACTTCACGAACTCCTTGACGCCACCCTCGTAGAACAGCTCGGTCTCCAGCCGCTCGGCCGGGCGCTCGTCGATCAGAATGATCCGCACGCCCGAATTCAGGAAGGCCAACTCGCGCAGTCGCTTTTCCAGCGTCTCGAAGGAATAGTCGAGGTTCGAGAACGTGTCGGTCGAGGCCAGGAACCGCACCTCGGTTCCGGTCCGGTCGCCACATTCGCCAACCACCTTCAGGTGCTCGGCGGTCTCGCCGCGTTCGAACCGGGCGAAATGTTCCTTGCCGTTGCGCCAGATGCGCAACTCCAGCCAGTCGGACAGGGCGTTTACCACCGACACGCCCACGCCGTGCAGGCCGCCCGACACCTTGTAGGAGTTCGAGTCGAATTTCCCGCCGGCGTGCAGCTGGGTCATGATGACCTCGGCCGCCGAGACGCCTTCTTCGGGGTGGATGTCCACCGGAATCCCGCGACCATTGTCGCTGACCGAGACGCTGGAATCGGCGTGAATCTTGACCGTCACATGGTCGGCGTGACCGGCCAGAGCCTCGTCGATGCCGTTGTCCACGACCTCGTACACCATGTGGTGCAGGCCCGAGCCGTCGTCGGTGTCGCCGATATACATCCCGGGGCGTTTGCGGACAGCCTCCAACCCCTTGAGAACCTTGATAGATTCCGCGCCGTATTCCTGATTTGCCTGTGCGTCTTCGGACATGCCGTCAGTACCTATATTATTTTGGTAACTTATACGTTCTCTGGTGGGGAATGTCACGTCATCCCCCCAGATTTTGTGCCGGTTCTTTCGGGCGCGGGCCGAGTTGCTCGGCCGACCTCAGACGGTCACAACCGATCCAGATCGGCGGCGATGTCAGCGGCGATTTGGCGGGCATCGACATCGCCGCGCTCGGCCGACAGGCGCAGGCCCAAAAGGTCGGATTGATAGCGCGCCGCCAGCCGTTCGGGATCATGGTCGGCTCCGATCTGCCCTTCCGCCTGCGCCTGCCGGAACAGATCGGCGAAACAGGCTTTCATTCGCGACAGATGGGTTGCGGCCAGTTGCGCCAGATCGTGGTCCTTTGCGCTCAACTCGGCATAGGTCTTGGCCAGCATGCAGGCCTTTGCGGGCGCACTCGCAGCCTCGACGACCAAACGCGGCTGGTTTTTGAGCGCACCCAGCGGCCCCAGCTCCCGGGCCAGGGCGTCAAGCCGGGCAATACCTTCATCCGCATAGCGCTCCAGCGTCAGGGCATACAAGGCATCCTTTGACCCGAAGGCGGCGTAAAAACTGCCTGGCTTCAACTTCAACGCACGCTCGAGATCCTTCAGGGACGTGCCCGCCCAGCCCTGACGCCAGAACAGGTCTCGGGCCTGCGCGATCAGCGCGTCACGGTCATAGGCAGGTTTGCGGGGCATGTGATCACCAATTCTTGAACGATTACTCAAATATATACTTGAGTGATCGCTCAATAAAGCCTATTTCGGACTCAGCCGCCAGAAAAGGAGACCCGAAATGGCCGAATTCCCCTCGCATGACCTGAACACCGCCCCCGAAGGCTCAAAACCCCTGCTCGAGAAATCGCAGGCCGCGTTTGGCCGCCTGCCGGGCCTGCACAAGGTCATGGCCGAAAGCCCTCAGCACCTTGAGGCCTATCAGGTTCTACACCACCTGTTCCTGCAGACCGATTTCGACAATGACGAGAAAACCGTCGTCTGGCAGACCATCAACGTGGAAAACGAGTGCCACTATTGCGTTCCGGCCCATACCGGCATCGCCAAGATGATGAAGGTGTCGGATGAGATCACCGAAGCGCTGCGCAATGAAACCCCGCTGCCCTCGCCCAAGCTCGAGGCGCTGCGGACGTTCACGCTTCAGGTGATGAACCAACGCGGCAACGTGACCGACGCGCAGTTGCAGGCGTTCTTCGATGCGGGTTATTCGCACCGCGCTGTTCTGGACGTGATCCTGGGACTGGCGCAGAAAACCATGTCGAACTACGTCAACCACATGGCCCGGACACCGGTGGACGAAGTGATGCGTCCGTTCCTGTGGGAACGCAAGGTCGGCGAGCCGGCCTGATCCGGTCAGGCGGGGGTGACGGTCGAGCCGTCACCCGCGTCATTGACCACGAAAGACTGCGCCCGATCGCCCAGTTCGGTAAACAGCTCGGGGCCTGTTCCGGTCATCCAGGCCTGCGCCCCCAGCGCGCAGATTTCATCATACAGCGCCGCCCGGCGGTCTGCGTCCAGATGGGCCGCCACCTCGTCCAGCAACAGGATCGGCGGCGCCCCGACCTGCGCGGCCAGCGCCCGCGCATTGGACAGAATCAGCGACACCAGAAGCGCCTTCTGCTCTCCGGTCGAACACTCACTGGCCGCAACGCCTTTGGCCGCATAGACCCCATGCAGATCTGACCGGTGCGGCCCCACCAATGTGCGCCCCGCCGACAGGTCGCGGAACCGGCTTTCGGCCAACGCCTCCAACAGATCCTGCGCGCTTTCGGGCATGTCCCCTTCGGACTGAACAAGTTCCAGTTCCGCCGAGGGAAAGGCGGTCTCGGCCTGTTCCTGCGCCGAGCGCAACTGCGCCAAAGCCTTGAGCCGCGCAGCGTGGATGCGATGCCCGGTTTCGGCCATCTGCGCCTCGAGCGCCGCGTACCAATGCGCGTCACGCACCTGCTCTTTCAGCAGGCGGTTCCGTTCGCGCATGGCCTTTTCATAGGTCAACGCCGCCTCGGCATGGCTTGGGTCGAAACTCAGCGTCACCCGGTCCAGAAAGCGCCGTCGGCCTTCGGCGCCTTCGATCCAAAGCCGGTCCATCGCGGGCATCAGCCAGACGACCCGCGACAGCTTGCCCAGATCGATCTGGCTGGCTGCCTTTCCGTCGATCCGAACCTGCCGCGCCGCACCTCCCTCCGACCAGGTTTCGATCTCGGACCGGCGGCCCTGAACGTCCAGCAGACCGCTCAGCTTCCAGCCCAGCGCCTCGGGTCGGCGCGTCATCTCGGCGGCACTGGCCCGGCGCATGCCGCGGCCGGGCGAAAACAGGGATACTGCTTCGAGGATATTGGTCTTGCCGGCCCCGTTCGGTCCGTACAAGGCCACCGGCCGCCCGTCCAGCGCCAATCGCGCCAGCTTGTGCGACCGAAAATGCGAGACCGTCAATTCGGTCAGGGCCAAAGCCATGACCCCTCCCTTCATCCTTGCACAAACACGCGCTCCGGACGCACCCCGCGCCCGCGCGATCAGACGCGCATCGGCATCACGACATAGACCGCGCTCTGGTCATTGCCTTCGCGCATCAGGGTCGGGTCGCCCGCCGAGTTGAACAGGAACACCGCGTTCTCGCGGTCCACCTGGCTTGCGATTTCCAGCAGGTATTTGGCGTTGAACCCGATTTCCAACCGTTCGTCGCCATAGGCCACGGCCAGTTCTTCCTCGGCCGCGCCGCTGTCGGGCGCATTCACCGACAGGACCAGCTTGTCGTTTTCCAACTGCAGTTTGACCGCACGGGACCGCTCGGACGATACGGTGGCCACCCGGTCGACGGCCTGGGCAAATTCTGCCGCGTCCACTTCCAGCTTGCGGGTGTTGTTCTGCGGAATCACGCGGGTGTAGTCGGGGAAGGTTCCATCGATCACCTTCGAGGTCAGCGTGATGTCGGGCGTGGCAAAGCGCACCTTGGTTTCGCTGACCGACACCGCAATATCCATGTCGTCATCTTCCAAAAGCTTGCGCAGCTCACCCACCGTTTTGCGCGGAACGATCACGCCCGGCATGTCCTCGGCCCCCGCCGGAAGATCGGCGTCAATCCGGGCCAGGCGGTGGCCGTCGGTGGCCACGCAACGCAGAACCTTTCCGCCTTCGGGGCCATCGGCCACATGCATGTAGACACCGTTCAGGTAATACCGCGTCTCTTCGGTCGAGATGGCGAATTTCGACTTGTCGAACAGCCGCCGCAGCAGGGCCGCCGAAGCGGTGAAGTTCGACTGGTATTCCGAGGACGCCATCACTGGGAAATCCTCTTTCGGCAGGGTTGCCAGCGAGAAGTTCGACCGCCCCGCCTCGACCGTCAGTCGGCCAGCCGCGCTGTCGGCGGTCAACGTGACCAGCGCGCCATCGGGCAGCTTGCGCACGATCTCGTGCAGGGTCGTGGCCGCAACCGTGGTTGCACCCGCCTTCTCGACCTGCGCGGGGGCCTTGTCGACCACCTCGATATCCAGATCGGTCGCGCGGAACAGAACCTGATCGCCCTCGGCCTCGATCAGCACGTTGGCCAGGATTGGAATCGTGTTGCGGCGCTCCACAACGGATTGGGCCTGCGAAACGGCCTTGAGCAGCGTGCCGCGTTCGATGCTGATCTTCATACCCTCAATTCCTCTGATTTGAGTGCTTACATGGGCGGGACTGGCAAGTTAGCGGTTCAGCCCTGAGGCACAAGGATTTTTTACCGTTTTCTGTGTCGGAACGTGCAAACCGTCAAGGTCCCGCGCAGCCCTGTACTGCAGTTCCGGGGAAATCGTGGAAAAATGCGCACAGAAAAACCGCCCCCGCGCAGGGCCGGGGCGGTTTGCCGAATTGCAGGGGCTCAGGCTTCGAGCGCGCGGCGCAGCATCTCGACATCTTCGGCGATCTGACCGTCGGTCAGCTTCAGCTCTTCGATGCGTTTGACGCCGTGCATGACGGTGGTGTGGTCACGCCCGCCAAAGCGGCGGCCAATCTCGGGCAGCGACCGGCTGGTCAGCTGCTTGCACAGATACATCGCCACCTGACGCGGCCGGGCATAGGACCGCAGGCGTTTCGGCCCGATGATGTCGGACAGGCGAATGTTGTAATAGTCGGAAACCTTGCGCTGGATCTCTTCGACGGTGATCTTGCGCTCGGAGGCGCGCAGCACGTCGGCCAGACAGTCCTGCGTAAGCTCCATGTCGATCTCGCGACCGACCAGCGAGGCAAAGGCGAACAGCCGGGTCAGTGCCCCTTCCAGAACGCGCACGTTGGTCGAGATGCGATGGGCCAGGAATTCCAGAACGCCATCGGCGATTTTCAGATCGGGATAGGTTTTGGTGTGTTGCTGGACCTTGGTCTGCAGAATGCCCAGGCGCAATTCGTAATCGGTGGGATGCAGGTCAACCACCAGGCCGCATTGCAGGCGCGACTTGACCCGCTCTTCCAGGTCCTTGATCTCACCCGGCGCGCGGTCGGCCGAGATGATGATCTGCTTGTTCTGATCCACCAGCGCGTTGAAAGTGTGGAAGAATTCCTCCTGCGTCGAATCCTTGCCAGCGATGAACTGCACGTCATCGACCATCAGCACGTCGACCGAGCGGAACAGGTGTTTGAAATCCATCATTCGGCGTTCGCGCAGTGCCTGTACGAAACGGTACATGAACTGTTCAGCCGACAGGTACAGCACGTTTAGCTCGGGGCGTTTGGTCTTCAGCTCCCACGCGATGGCGTGCATCAGGTGCGTCTTGCCCAGTCCGACGCCGCCATACAGAACCAGCGGGTTGAAGGTGACGGGGCCGCCTTCCGAAACACGGCGCGCGGCGGCATGGGCCAGTTCGTTGGGCTTGCCGACGACGAAGCTGTCGAAGGTAAAGCGCGTGTCCAGCGGTGCGGCCTGCAACGACTCGAGCGCATCATTCGCGACCGACGCTTCAACTGGCATGTCGATTTCGGCAGGCTGGGGCTTGTTTTCCACGGCGGGGGCTGCGGGGCGTGCGGGCGAATTCGCGGCCACGCGGAACGCCAGGCGCTGGACCGATTCTCCGGCCGTGTTCAGTTCGTACAGGATGAGGTCAGCGAAATTCTGGCTGACGTAGTTGCCCATGAAGTTGGTCGGAACTGAAAATACGGCCACGCCACCTTTCAATTCCTGAAATTCCAGAGGTTCGATCCAGGTCGTAAAATTGTTCCGGCCCACAGCCTTGAGCAATTTATTACGCAGTTGTCCCCATTTTTCTTGTGTCATCCAGCGCCTCACGCATCCCATCTTTATTGGCCAGCCGGCCTTTTTTTTGTAACCGGTCTCCCGGCTCTTTCGCGTTCACTCGACAACAGCTTCCTGTTCGCCAAAACCGGTCGGTCTGGCGTCAGAAACGTGCTTTCCGCCAACGCTCTGTTCTGGCACATCCGAAGCCACGGATGCTGGGCCGGCAGAGCGCGCCACAGATTGCAATTTATTGACAGGGCCAAGATCACCGGCAGACCCGAGATCCCGAGCAGATCGACGAACCCGGCAGAACCGGTCGCCGACATTCGTCCCCGAACCCTTCCGATGCCCGTCGGTCAGATCGCGGAAACAGCCTGTCCCCCCAAGCGAGTGAATCGCTGAATATGTCGTAGCAAGAGGCAGAGGGGCCGGGCAACGAAACTCTGATATTGACTCGGGTCTTCGGGCGAAAGAATCTCTCGGTTTTGTGAAGGCGCGGCATTCTGGCAACAACGCAAAAGGCGCCGCACGGGGCGACGCCTTTTTGTTCGTAAATCGTCAACGATTGTTGACGTAAAGTCAGCCCAGCGCTTTGACCCGTGCCGACAGGCGCGACATTTTGCGGGCTGCAGTGTTCTTGTGGAACACGCCTTTGGTGACGCCACGCATCAGTTCGGGCTGGGCCGCGCGCAGGGCTGCGGTTGCGGCTTCCTTGTCGCCGGATGCGATTGCTTCTTCGACCTTGCGCAGGAAGGTGCGGATGCGCGAACGACGTGCTTTGTTGATTGCATAACGCTTCTCGTTCTGACGAGCGCGCTTCTTTGCCTGGGGCGAGTTTGCCATGTGTCTCTGACCTTTGTTCGGTACGTTTGTCTAGGGTTGCACGTCACGGATATCCCCGCACCGGATCAGAAATCACGAGTGTGAATCGGGCCAAGCGGGCCGCACGCGCATGTATGGTCGCGGTCAATAGCCAAGTTTTCAGTCTTTGCCAAGCCGATTCTCGGCCTTGTTGCCCGCCGGAAAAAAGGCGGGCAGCGCCCGCCTGATCCAACGGTCCTGTCGGCGCCACTTATTTGTCGCGGAACTGGGCCGCGCGCTTTTCAAGGAATGCGGCCATGCCCTCTTTCTGATCCTCGGTGGCGAACATCGAGTGGAATACGCGCCGCTCGAACAGCATGCCCTCGCTCAGCGGCACCTCGTAGCTACGGTTGACCGCCTCTTTCGCGGCCATCGCGGTCAGCAGCGATTTCTCGGCAATCTTCTGGGCCGCGCCGGTCGCCTCTTCAATCAGCTTCTTGGCCGGCACCACGCGCGACACGAGGCCCGAGCGCTCGGCCTCTTCGGCATCCATGAACCGGCCGGTCAGGTTCATGTCCATCGCCTTGGACTTGCCCACGAACCGCGTCAGGCGCTGGCTGCCGCCCATCCCGGCGATGACGCCCAGATTGATTTCCGGCTGGCCGAACTTGGCGGTGTCTGCAGCGATAATGAAATCGCACATCATGGCCAGCTCGCACCCGCCGCCCAGCGCATAGCCCGCGACCGCCGCGATGATCGGCTTGCGGATCGCGGTGATCCGGTCGTTGGCGTCTGCAAAAAGGTTGGTGGTGTAGACATCGACAAAGCTCATTTCGGACATCTCCTTGATGTCCGCGCCCGCGGCGAATGCCTTTTCCGATCCGGTGATGACGATGCAGCGCACCTTGTCATTGGTATCCGCGTCCTCGAGCGCCTCACACAGCTCACCCAGAAGCTGAGTGTTCAGCGCGTTCAACGCATCGGGTCTGTTGAGCTTGATAAGGGCGACGTGGTCTTCGATTTCGACGATGATCGTCTCAAAAGCCATGAGGTCTGAGCTTTCGGTTGTTCCGTTCAGGTCCAATTCCTTACCACGCGAAAAACTCGGATCAAGCTATCTTTGGCATTGCGCGCAATAGAAGGTCGACCGCCCAGACTGGGTGATTCTGCGGATCTCGGCCCCGCAGCCTTCGGTCCGGCAAGGCCGCCCCTCGCGCCCGTAGACGTCGAAACTGTGCTGAAAATATCCAAGCTCTCCATCAGCTTGCCGGAAATCGCGCAGTGAGGATCCACCGGCCTCGATGGCCTCGGTCAGCACCGTCCGGATCACCGGAACCAGGGCTCCGACACGCCCGGCCGAGATCTGACCCGCCTTGCGACGTGGCGACACTCTGGCGCGGTAGAGCGCCTCGCAGACATAGATGTTTCCCAGCCCGGCAACGATTCTCTGATCCAGCAGCGCCGCCTTGACCGGTGTGGACCGGCCGCGGAAGGCGTCGATCAGATAGGTTTCGTTGAAATCGTTGCCCAGAGGTTCCGGCCCCAGCACGGCCAGCAGCTTGTGCTGCTCGGCGGTGGCCGTGGGCATCAGATCCATCGCCCCGAACCGGCGCGGGTCATTGAAGGTGATGCGCGCACCATTGGCCATGTGAAACACCACGTGGTCATGCTTCTGCGGCATCGGATGATGATGTACGAACTGTCCCAGCGGATCGCCCGACACGGTCATGCGGCCCGACATGCCCAAGTGAATCAACAGAGTCTCGCCGCCGCTCAGATCGGCCAGGATATATTTCGACCGCCGCCGCAGACGCTCGACCCGCTGGGCGGTCAACCGTTCGGCCATTCGCTCGGGGAACGGCCAGCGCAGATCGGGGCGGTTCACGTCCGCCCTTTCGATCACCACGCCTTTCATCGCCGGGGCAAGGCCGCGTCTTACTGTCTCGACCTCGGGCAATTCGGGCATTAGACGGCTCCTATTCCAAAGGGCCGCATTGTGCCCCGGTTTCCAGGCCCTATAACAGAGACGAAATTCGACGAACGGCAAGGCTTATGTCCGACAACAGCGACAAGACCACTCATTTCGGTTTCGAAACCGTCCCCGAGGCCGAAAAGGCCGGGCGCGTGCAGGGCGTATTCAACTCGGTCGCGTCGAAATACGACGTAATGAACGACGTGATGTCGATGGGCATCCACCGGGTCTGGAAGGACGCGATGATGGACTGGCTGGCGCCACGCCCTGGCCAGCGCCTGTTGGACGTGGCGGGCGGTACGGGCGACATCTCATTCAGGTTCCTCAAACGCGCGGGCCACGGCCATGCCACCGTTCTGGATCTGACCGAGCCGATGCTGATCGAGGGCCGCAAGCGCGCTGAGGCTGCGCAGATGGCCGACAGCCTGGACTGGGTGGTCGGCGACGCGATGGCCCTGCCCTTCGAGGACAACACCTTCGACGTCTACACCATTTCCTTCGGCATCCGGAACGTGACCCGTCCGCAAGAGGCTCTGAACGAGGCCTACCGCGTGCTCAAACCCGGCGGGCGACTGATGGTGCTGGAGTTCAGCCAGCTGCCCAATGACGGGCTGCAGAAACTCTATGACCTCTACAGCTTCAACGTGATCCCGCGCATGGGGCAGCTGATCGCGAATGACCGCGACAGCTATCAATACCTGGTTGAATCGATCCGCAAGTTCCCAGATCAGGATACCTTTCTGGGCATGGTGCGCGCCGCCGGGTTCGAGAACGCGAAATACCGCAACCTCAGCATGGGCATCGCCGCCCTACATTCCGGCTGGAAGATCTGACGCATGCGCGGCCCCCACAACATCATCCGCCTGATCCGTACGGGCGCCACGCTGGAACGCACCGGCGCCATGAACGTGGTGCTGGACGCGTTCGAGGCTCCGCGCGCATTGCGGATCCTTGCCCACACCTTAGGCAAACCGTTCCAATGGCTGGGCTACAAGGGCGACCAGAACATGCCGCCGGCCACCCGGGCGCTGACCGCCCTGGGCCCGGCCTACATCAAGTTCGGTCAGGTCCTGTCCACGCGCCCCGATGTCGTCGGCGAAGAGCTGGCCGAACAGCTCCGCGTCCTGCAGGACAAGCTGCCCCCCTTTCCACGCGACGTGGCCATGGCCGAGGTGGAAAAGGAGCTGGGCCAACCGCTGGACGAGATGTTCTCGGAGTTCAGCGAACCGATCGCGGCCGCCTCGATCGCGCAGGTCCACAAGGCCAAACTGGCCAGCACAGGCGAGGACGTGGCCGTCAAGGTCCTGCGCCCCGGCATCGAACGCGCGTTCCGCAAGGATGTGGATGCGTTCTATTTCGCCGCCCGGATCGTCCAGCTTTTCGCCCCCGGTGCGCGCCGTCTGCGCCCGATGGAAGTGATCGAGCATTTCGACGGCGTCGTCCGCGGCGAACTGGATCTCCGGCTCGAAAGTTCGGCGGCTTCGGAATTTGCCGCCAACACGCAGAACGACGAAGGCTTCTGGCTGCCGCCCGTGGTTTGGTCTCTGTCCGCGCGCCGGGTCATGACGCTCAGCTGGGCCGATGGTATCCCGCTGGGTGACAACGCCGCGCTGGACGCCGCCAATCACGACCGCCGCGACCTGGCCAACCGCGTGCTGCGCCTGTTCCTGCTGCACGCCCTGCGCGACGGCTTCTTCCACGCCGACATGCACCAAGGCAACCTCAAGGTCGCCGCGAATGGGGACATCATCGCCTATGACTTCGGCATCATGGGCCATATCGACGAATACACCCGCCGCGTCTATGCCGAAATCCTCTTCGGCTTCATCCGCCGCGACTACAAGCGCGTGGCCGAGGTGCATTTCGAAGCAGGCTACGTCCCGGCCGACGAGGACGTTGATGAATTCGCCCGCGCCCTGCGCGCAGTGGGCGAGCCGATTTTCGGCATGGACGCCACCCATATCTCGATGGGCCGTCTGCTGAACTACCTGTTCGAGGTGACCGAACGCTTCGGCATGGAAACCCGCACCGAACTGATTCTGCTGCAACGCACGATGGTGGTGGTCGAAGGCGTCGCCCGCTCGCTCGACCCGCATATCAACATCTGGGAAGTCGCCCGCCCTGTGGTCGAGGACTATATCAGGCAGTCCATCGGCCCCCGCGCCGCCCTGCGTGATTTTGGAAAAACAGCGCTGGTTCTTGCGCGATTCGGCCCACGCCTGCCTGATCTGGTCGAGAACGCCCTGATCGCCCAGACCCGCAACGGTGATCCATCCGGTTCAGATTTCTGGCCCAAGGCCATTCCCGCCGCGATCGGAGCAGCCGCCGGGGCAGTGGCCGTCCTGATCCTTTCGGGCTTTGGCTGAAAGGCGCCGTCGCTTCATCTGGCCAAAAATATCCTCGGGGGGAATCGCGCCCCGGCGCGATGGGGGGGCAGACAGCCCCCCTGCCCAGCCCAGGATCAGAGCCGTTCGATGGCGATGGCAATCCCCTGCCCGCCACCGATGCACATGGTGATAAGCCCTTTCGACCCGCCGATGCGTTCCAACTCGTACAGAGTCTTCAGCGTGATGATCGCCCCGGTGGCGCCCACCGGATGACCCAGGGCGATGGCCCCGCCATTCGGGTTCACCTTTGCCGGATCCAGCCCCAGTTCCTTGTTCACCGCCAGCGCCTGGGCGGCAAAAGCCTCGTTGCTTTCGATCACGTCGAAATCGCCCGCCGACAAGCCGGTCCGTTCCAACAGGTTGCGCACGGCCGGAACCGGGCCGATTCCCATTACCTCGGGACGAACACCAGCATGGGCATAACCCAGGATGCGCGCCTTGGGCGTCAGGCCGGCTTTCTCGGCGGCACCCGCCGTGGCCAGAACCATTGCCGCCGCGCCGTCATTGATGCCCGAGGCGTTGCCCGCGGTCACACGCCCATCCTTCTGGAACACCGGCCGCAGCCCGGCCAGGGCCTCGGCCGTGGTGGCCTTGGGATGCTCGTCGACCTTGAAGTCGACCATGTCGCGCTTGACCTTGACCTGCACCGGCGCGATCTGGCTGTCGAAATAGCCCGCCTCGATCGCGGCCGCGGCCCGTTGCTGGCTGGTCAGCGCAAACGCGTCCATCTCCTCGCGCGTGATCTGGTGCTCATCGGCCACGTTCTCGGCGGTGACGCCCATGTGCCCAGTACCAAAGGGGCAGTTCAGCGCGCCCAGCATCATGTCCAGCGACTTGATGTCGCCCATCTTGGCACCCCAACGCGCCTGCGGAACGATATAAGGGCTGCGCGACATGTTCTCGGCGCCGCCGGCCACGGCAAACTCGGCATCCCCCAGCATCAGCGACTGCGCCGCTGACACGATGGCCTGCGCACCCGACCCGCACAGCCGGTTGACGTTCATCGCCGGGGTGGCATTCGGAATGCCCGCCTGCATCGCTGCAACGCGCGACAGGTACATGTCGCGCGGCTCGGTGTTGATAACATGCCCGAACACCACATGCCCGATCTGGTCGCCTGCGACGCCGGATTTCTCAAGCGCGGCCTTGGTCACGACGGTGGCCAGATCGATCGGCGCGGTCGCGGCCAGCGACCCTCCGAACGTACCGATTGCGGTGCGGGCACCATCCAGAATCACGATGTCGGTCATGTCTCTCTCCTCTTGGATTTGCGCGCAGTATGCACCCGCAGTATGGGCCTGTCGCGCGGGACGTTCCGTCATCGGCGGAATTGACAATTCCCGCCCGGACGCGCAAAAAATTCCGCCATGACGGAAAACTCAGACGATATCCTGACACGCCTGCCCGCCCGACTGAAAGAGGCCCGGCGCGCCAAGGGGCTGTCACTGGAAGCGGTGGCCAATCTCAGCGGCGTGTCCCGGTCGATGGTCAGCCAGATCGAACGCGGCGAAAGCAGCCCCACCATTGCGACATTGTGGAACCTGACACGTGCGCTTAACGTAGACTTTGCCGGGCTTCTGGATGAAGAGGTTCAGGGCGACACAATCGAAGTACTGAAACAGTCCGATGTGCCCAGTATCGACAATATGGGGTATGGCTGTCGGATCGGAATCCTTTCCCCGCCAGAAGATGCCGGTGGGCACGAAGTGTACGATATCTGGTTCGAGCCGGACGGAAAACTGATCAGCCAACCGCATGCAAAAGGCTCTCGTGAACATTTGACTGTTTTGATGGGATCGGTCGAGATTGAATCCGGCACTGCAACTGAGGTTCTGCATCAAGGCGACACAGGGCGTTATGCAGCGGATGTTGCGCACTCGATCACTGCGCATAATGGACCGGCACGCGTTTTTCTAATTGTGAAAACCGGTCGATAGGATCGACCGGCCGCCTGAACAGGCGGCCAGTCCGGATTGATAAATTATTCCTCGTCGGGTAGGTCGTTTGCGCCGCGGGTTCCTCCACGGTTGGAAACCTGGCCGTCTGTACCGGTAATGCTGCTGAGGCTGCTTCCAACATTGCCCCAGCCGCCGTTTCCGCCGCCGCTCACCGCCGAAGCGGTTCCTTTGCCTTTGCTTCCAAAGTCTCGACCAAGCGTGGCCGCACCACCCGAAACAGCCCCGGCCATCGACTGAGCAAGCCCACTGTTACCACCACCGGTATTACCTTTGCCAGGCCCCGCGAAAGCCGCTGTTGCACCGAACATCAGAGCCAGCGCCGCGGCTGATGAAATCTTAATCATATCGTTTCCCTCCCAGTTGATATGCAAATGAATACGCGGCGTGGAAAAAAGCGGATCACATTGAGTTCAGCAAAAAGTTATCACTTAAAGCTTCCCTCAATCCGTAATATAAGAAAATTCTCCGTAATACTGAAATTCTCCTATTTCGGAAATACATCCGCTATGATAGACACCGGGGAGCTATGGAGGCCCAGATGGCAAATGCATTCCTATCTCACATCACGGACACCCTCTCGCAGATCAAGGCGGAAGGCCTGTACAAGACGGAACGAATGATCACCTCGCCCCAGGGCGGCGAGATCACGGTGGGCGGACGTCAGGTCATCAACCTGTGCGCCAACAATTACTTGGGTCTGGCCGACCATCCGGCGCTGATCGAGGCCGCGAAGAGTGCGATGGAGCCCAAAGGGTTCGGCATGGCCTCGGTGCGGTTCATCTGCGGCACGCAGGACATCCACCGCGAGCTTGAGCATCGGCTGGCCAAGTTTCTGGGCAAGGACGATTCGATCCTGTTCGCGGCCTGTTTCGACGCCAATGGCGGGTTGTTCGAACCCCTGCTGGGACCCGAGGATGCCATCATCTCGGACAGTCTGAACCACGCCTCGATCATCGACGGGATCCGACTGTGCAAGGCCAAACGCTATCGCTACATGAACAATGACATGAACGATCTCGAAGCCTGGTTGAAACAGGCCCGCGCCGACGGGGCGCGGCATATCATGATCGCGACCGATGGTGTGTTCTCGATGGACGGCTATCTGGCCAACCTGCCCAAGATCCGCGAACTGGCCGACAAATATGATGCCGTCGTCATGGTCGATGACTGCCACGCCACGGGCTTCATGGGGCCGCGCGGCGCGGGCACGCCGGATCACTTCGGCGTCGATGTGGACATCCTGACGGGGACGCTGGGCAAGGCACTTGGGGGGGCAATCGGCGGTTACATCGCCGGGCCGCAAGCAGTGATCGACCTTCTGCGGCAGCGGGCGCGGCCCTATCTGTTCTCGAATTCGCTGCCGCCGTCCATCGTCGCTGCCGGGCTCGAGGCGATCCGCCTGGTCGAAGACGGCGACATGCTGCGCAAGCAGCTGTTCGGCAATGCCAAATACTGGCGCGCCGGGCTGGAAAAGCTGGGGTTCGACCTGCTTCCGGGGGAACATCCGATCATCCCCGTAATGCTGGGCGAGGCGCAGTTGGCGCAGGACATGGCCGCCCACCTGTTCGACGAAGGGGTCTATGTCTCGGGCTTCTTCTTTCCGGTGGTCCCGCGTGGCCAGGCCCGCATTCGCACCCAGATGAACGCAGCGCTGACCCGCGACGAGCTGGACCGCGCCTTGGCGGCCTTTGGCAAGGTCGGCAAAGAATTGGGGGTGATCTGATGCGGCCCAACACGATGAAGGCGCTTGAGAAGTCCAAGCCCGAAGAAGGGCTGTGGATGGTGCAGGCCCCGGTCCCCGAGATCGGCCCCGACGAGGTTCTGATCCGCGTGAAGAAGACCGGGATCTGCGGCACCGACATCCATATCTGGAACTGGGATGATTGGGCGGCGCACACGGTGCCCGTCCCCATGATCACCGGCCACGAATTCGCCGGCGAGATCGTCGAGCTGGGCCGCAATGTGACCGGGTTGAAGATCGGCCAGCGCTGCTCGGGCGAGGGCCACCTGATCGGCACCGACAGCCGCCAGAGCCGCGCGGGCAAGTTCCACCTCGACCCGGGCACGCGCGGGATCGGGGTGAACGAACAGGGTGCCTTTGCCCAATATCTCAAGCTGCCGGCCTTCAACGTGGTGCCCCTGCCCGACGACATTCCGGACGAGATCGGCGCGATACTCGACCCGCTGGGCAATGCCGTGCACACCGCGCTGAGCTTCGATCTGCTGGGCGAGGACGTGTTGATCACCGGCGCGGGCCCGATCGGGATCATGGCCGCCGCAGTGGCCCGCCACGCAGGCGCCCGGCATGTGGTGATCACCGACATCAACCCCGATCGGCTGGCGCTGGCGCAGCATGTCGTACCCTCGGTCCGGGCGGTGAATGTGGCCGAGGAAGACCTGCAATCGGTGATTTCCGACCTGGGCATGAGTCAGGGTTTTGACGTGGGGCTGGAAATGTCGGGCTCGCAGGCGGCGCTGGACCAGATGGTCGAGGCGCTGGTGATGGGCGGCAAGATCGCCCTGCTGGGCATTCCGCCCGGCAAATCGCCCGTCGACTGGAGCCGCATCGTGTTCAAGGCGATCACCATCAAGGGCGTCTACGGCCGCGAGATGTTCGAAACCTGGTACAAGATGATCGCGATGCTGCAGAACGGGCTGGATGTCAGCCGGGTCATCACCCATCGCTTTGCCGTCGATGATTTTGCGCAGGGCTTTGCCGCCATGAAGTCGGGAAAATCGGGCAAGGTGGTGCTGGATTGGACCTGACCCTCTGGATAGTTGCCAACGCACCTTCTAGACAGGTGCGCACACATGCCGGGGAGGAAATGAGATGGCCGACAAAGCCAAGGGCGACCGCCCGCTGGAACGCGGAATCGAAGACACGCTGGTGACCGATTTCGCGGATACCCACCGCAAAAGCTATGGCGACTTCCTGCAGCTCAAGACCCTGCTGAACCTGCAAAAAACCTTTCAGGACCCGGCCCAACCCGATGAAATTCTGTTCATCATCATCCACCAGGTCAGCGAGCTGTGGCTGAAACTGATGCACCATCAGCTGGTCGAGGTGCGCCGGTTCCTGCAGCAGGATGAGTTCGGCCCTGCGATGAAGAACTTGGACCGGATCAAGGCGATCCAGCGGCAGTTGATCGCCGCGTGGGAAACCCTGCTGACCATGACGCCCGCTGACTATATGACCTTCCGCAAGGCGCTGGGCAATTCATCCGGCTTCCAAAGCTATGGCTATCGCCAGATCGAATTCATCCTGGGCAATAAGGACACCGCCACTCTGAAGGTGCACGAGCACGACCCCGAAGTGATGGAGATGCTGACCGCCGCCCTGGTCAAGCCGTCGCTGTATGACGAGGTTTTGCACATGCTGGCGCGGCAGGGGTTTGACGTGCCGCAGGACCTGTTGGACCGGGACTATTCAAAGACCTATTCAGGTGATCCGCGCATCGTGAAAATCTGGGCCGAGATCTACCGGAACACTGGCCGGTACTGGGACCTGTATGCGCTGGGCGAAAAGCTGATGGATGTGGAATCGCTGTTCCAGCGTTGGCGCTTCGACCATGCGACCGCCGTCGAACGTGTGATCGGCATGCAGCCCGGCACCGGCGGCTCCAGCGGCGTGGCCTTCCTGCGCAAGGCGCTGGACTTGCGGTTTTTCCACGATCTCTATGACGTACGCAGTGACCTGATGT
Source organism: Ruegeria sp. BHSC026 (assembly GCF_059613065.1). Lineage (NCBI taxonomy): Bacteria > Pseudomonadati > Pseudomonadota > Alphaproteobacteria > Rhodobacterales > Roseobacteraceae > Ruegeria > Ruegeria sp. BHSC026. The sequence goes on from NZ_JBXWRV010000016.1 coordinate 44,848, forward strand.
ATGGCGGACAGGGCTGAGCCATGCTGTATCGCGGATTTTCCCAAAGCGAGCTGGAACGCGAATACGCGCCCAGTTCGATGATCGGCGGCGACCTTGCGCCCTATCTGGCGGCCTATTCGGCGCTTAGCGCACAGGCACGGTCGCAACTGACGGTGCAAGAAAACCTCGGCTATGGCGAAACGCCCGCGCAGGTGCTGGATTTCTTTCCCGCCCGAACGCCCGGCGCACCGCTGCATGTGTTCATCCATGGCGGCTATTGGCAGGCGCTCAGCCAGCGCGATTCGGCGATGATGGCGCCCGCGCTGGTCGAAGGCGGGCAGGCCTTTGCAACGGTGAACTACACGCTCGCCCCCGACGCGCGGCTGCGTCAGATGGTCGATGAATGTCGGACCGCGCTGATATGGCTGGCCACCCGGGCCAAGTCGCTGGGGTTCAACGCCTCGCATGTCACCCTGTCCGGGCACAGCGCCGGTGCGCATCTGGCGGCGATGGTCATGGCGACATCGGCCGACCAATTCGCCCGGATAGGCTTGCGGGTGCGCGAAGTCATCCTGATCAGCGGCGTCTACGACCTGGAACCGATCAGCCTCACCCCGGTCAACGATCCGCTGCAGTTGACCCCGGTCGAGCTGCACGACCTGTCCCCCATCCTGAACCTGCCGGCGCCCGGGCCGCGCTATCGGGTCACGGTGGGCGAGCGGGACACCGGCGAGTTCATCCGCCAGAGCCGCGACTATGCCGAAGCGTTGCGCAAGGCCGGCCATGCCGTCAGCTTTGATCTGCAGCCGGGCACGCACCATTTCGACATCATCCTCAAGGACGCGACGTTTCTGAACGACCACCCCTGAAAACGAAAACGGCGGCCCCTAGGAACCGCCGTTTCTTTCGATTTCGGCCGGATCAATCCAGCGTGCGGGTCACTTCCTCGCGCTCGAAGATCTCGATCACGTCGCCGGGGCGGATATCGTCGTAGTTCTCGAACGCCATACCGCATTCCTGCCCCGACTGCACCTCGGCCACTTCGTCCTTGAAGCGTTTCAGCGTCTTCAGCGTGCCTTCGTGGATCACCACGTTGTCGCGCAGCAGACGCACGCCGGCCGAACGGCGGGCAACACCCTCGGTGACCAGACAGCCGGCAACCTTGCCGACGCCGGTGACCTTGAACACTTCCTTGATCTCGGCATAACCGATGAACTTCTCTCGGATCTCGGCGCTCAGCAGGCCCGAGGCGGCGGCTTTGACGTCATCCACCAGGTCGTAGATCACCGAGTAGTAGCGGATTTCCACACCCTTCTGGTTGGCGGTGTTGCGCGCCGAGGCATTGGCCCGCACGTTGAAGCCAAAGACCGGAGCCCCCGACGCTTCGGCCAGGCCGATATCGGTTTCGGTGATGGCGCCGACGCCAGAGTGCAGCACGCGCACGCGCACCTCGTCGTTGCCGATCTTCTCCATCGCCTGCACGATCGCCTCGGCCGAGCCCTGCACGTCGGCCTTGACCAGAATGGGCAGCTCGGCCACGTTCTCGTCTTCCTTGGCCTTCTGCATCAGCTGTTCCAGCGTGGTCGCGGCACCGGCGGCGGCGCGCTTGTCCTTGGCGACCTGCGCACGGTACTCGGCGATCTCGCGGGCCTGCGCCTCGGTCTCGGTCACGTTCAGAACGTCACCGGCCTCGGGCGTACCGTTGAGACCCAGGACCTCGACCGGAACCGAAGGCCCGGCTTCCTGGACGCGCTCGCCTTTGTCGTTGATCAGTGCGCGGACCTTGCCGTACTGCTCGCCTACGACGAAGATGTCGCCTTGGCGCAGCGTGCCCTTCTGGACCAGCACAGTCGCAACCGGGCCACGGCCCACGTCCAGCTGCGCCTCGATCACGGCACCTTGTGCGGCGCGGTTCGGGTTGGCCTTCAGCTCGAGGATCTCGGCCTGCAGCGCGATGGCTTCCAACAGATCGTCCAGGCCCTGGCCCGTGATGGCCGAAACCTCGACATCCTGAACGTCGCCGGACATCTTCTCTACGATCACCTCGTGCTGCAGCAGGTCGGTGCGCACCTTGTCCGGGTTGGCTTCGGGCTTGTCGATCTTGTTGATCGCCACGATCATCGGAACACCGGCAGCCTTGGCGTGATTGATCGCCTCGACGGTCTGCGGCATCACCGCGTCATCGGCGGCAACCACCAGAACCACGATATCGGTCACCTGTGCCCCGCGCGAGCGCATCGAGGTAAAGGCCGCGTGGCCCGGCGTATCCAGGAAGGTCAGCGTGGTGCCGTCGTTGGTCTGCACCTGATAGGCACCGATATGCTGGGTGATTCCACCGGCCTCGCCCGACACGACCTTGGTGTTGCGGATCGCATCCAGCAGCGAGGTCTTGCCGTGGTCGACGTGACCCATGATGGTGATGACCGGCGGACGCGGCTGCAGGTCTTCTTCCTTGTCCTCGATATCGGCGATGACGTCTTCGACATCGGCGTCGGACACGCGCACGACCTTATGGCCGAATTCCTCGATGATCAGTTCGGCGGTGTCGGCGTCGATGCTCTGGTTCTGCGTGACCATCATGCCCATGTTCATCAGCGACTTGACGACGTCAGCCACACGTTCCGCCATGCGGTTGGCCAGTTCCGAGACCACGATCGTCTCGGGCAGCTGAACCTCGCGGATCACCTTTTCACGCTCGACCGATCCCCCCATGGCCTTCTGGCGCGCGCGCTCCTGCTTGCGCTTCATCGCGGCCATGGACCGCTGACGCCCACCTTCGCCGCCCGAAAGCGCCTGGTTCAGGGTCAGCTTGCCTGAACGGCGGCCATCGTCACGGCCTTTGCCACGGCTCTGGCGCTGTTCGCGCTCGCGGTCGGTCTTGCGCGGCGATTCGGCAGGCGCCTTGCCCGCCGGCGCGGCCTTGGCCTTGGGCGCCTCTTTCGCTGCGGCGGCCTCGGCGGCCGCACGCTGAGCGGCCGTCTCGGCCTCCTTGCGCTGGCGCTCTTCTTCTTCCGCCTTCTGGCGCGCCTTTTCTTCGGCCTCGCGCTGTTCGCGCTCTTTAGCCTCCTGTTCGGCGCGACGGCGCTCGCGCTCTTCGGCGCGCGCCTTTTCTTCGGCCTCACGCTTGGCGGCCTCTTCGGCCTCGCGTGCCTTTGCGGCCTGCAACGCCTTCAGGCGCCGCGCCATTTCGGCGTCGGAAATCCCGGCCGGCCGACGCGAAGGATCACCCGCCGGCGCAGCGCCGCCGCTGGGTTTGGTCGCTCCCGGCTTGGGAACCACCACGCGTTTGCGTTTGGTTTCCACCACGACATTCTTGGTCCGTCCGTGGCTGAAACTCTGTTTCACGTTCCCGGGGCGTGCCCCGCCACGCAGACCCAATGTCTTTTTGCCGTCACTATCGCTCATAAAGCTTCTTACCCTTCCGCGCGGCCCTTGCCGCCGTCATCCGTTTCGCGCAAGCCACGCAGGCGCTGCGCTTCCTCTACAACACGTTTGGCGAGTCCGCCAGAGGCGAGCGCCGCATGAATCACCGTTTGGCGCCCAAATGCCTGTCCAAGCTCGTCCGCGGTCAGCCAGCCGATGTATTTGCCGAAATGCGGCGTGCTCAGCTTGGACTTGCCGCGCCCCGACCCGTCAACCGCCTGGATCAGCACCCAGGCCTGTTCCCGGTCAAGCCAGGTCTTGACCTTTTCATAGCCCGCGACCGCGTCACCCGACTTGCGCGCCAGACTGATCAGTTCGACCACCCGGCGCGACAATTGTCGTTCGACCTCGTCCACCAGGTTCTGCGGCACGGTGACCTGCGCCTTGAACCCGCGCGCGAACAGCTTCTTGCCGACAGCCGTATCCAGCGCCTTGCGATCTGCCGAGACATAGACCCCACGCCCCGGCAGTTTCGCCGCGACGTCCGGAAACACCTGACCGTCCGGGCCGGTTACAAAGCGGATCAGGCCGAATTTCGGCTGCACCTCGCCCGTGGCGATGCATTTCCGCTCTGGCCCGTCGGACCGATCTTTATGGACGCCACCGCGACTCATTCACGTCATCCGAGGCCCGAGATCAGGCCTCGGCCTCCTCCTCCACCGTTTCGCCCTCAGCGTCTTCCTCGGGCTGCTCCAGCTCGGCGGGATCGACCCAGCCCAGCATGACCCGCGCGGTCATGACCAGATCCTGCGCCTCTTCCAGCGACACGCCGAAGGGTTCCAAGATACCGTCATCTTTGACCCGCTGGCCCTCAACCGTGGTCCAGCCGCCGGCCAGTTCCCAATCGGCGCAGGTGGCGAAGTCCTCGAGCGTTTTCACGCCGTCCTTGGCCAGTGCCTCAACCATCTGGGGTGTCAGGCCTTCGAATTCAATGAGGCTGTCCTCGGCGCCCAGCGCGCGGGCGTTGTCCAGCGCCGCCTTGGCCTGGGCCTCGATAACGTCGCGGGCGCGTGCCTGCAGCTCATGCGCGGTGCCTTCATCGACGCCGTCGATCACCAGCAGCTCGTCCAGTTCGACATAGGCGACCTCTTCGAGGTTGGTGAAGCCTTCCGAAACCAGAAGTTGGGCAAAGAATTCGTCCAGGTCGAGGCTGTCCATGAACAGCTTGGTCCGCGTCTCGAACTCCTTCTGGCGGCGGGCCGATTCCTCGGCCTCGGTCATGATGTCGATGTCCAGACCGGTCAGCTGGCTGGCCAGTCGCACGTTCTGACCACGCCGGCCGATCGCCAGAGACAGCTGTTCCTCAGGTACGACGACCTCGATCTTGCCGGCTTCCTCGTCCAGAACCACCTTGGAAACCTCGGCCGGCTGCAGCGCGTTCACCAGGAAGGTCGGCTGATCCTCGTTCCACGGAATGATGTCGATCTTTTCGCCCTGCAGCTCGTTCACGACGGCCTGCACGCGGCTGCCGCGCATACCGACGCAGGCACCGACAGGGTCGATGGAATTGTCATACGAGATCACGGCGATCTTGGCGCGCGATCCGGGGTCGCGGGCCACGGCCTTGATCTCGATGATGCCGTCATAGATTTCCGGCACTTCCATCTTGAACAGCTCGGCCATGAACTCGGGCGCGGTGCGCGACAGGAAGATCTGGTGACCGCGCGGTTCGCGACGGACCTCCTTGATGTAGGCGCGCACCCGGTCATTGGGGCGATAGCTTTCGCGACCGATCTTGTCGTTGCGGCGCAGAACCGCCTCGGCCCCGCCCAGATCGACGATCACGTTGCCGAATTCCTCGCGCTTGACGGCGCCGTTGATGATGGTGCCGACACGATCCTTGAAGTCTTCGTACTGGCGGTCGCGCTCGGCCTCACGGACCTTCTGCAGGATGACCTGTTTGGCCGACTGCGCGGCGATCCGGCCCATTTCCACGGGCGGAACCTCTTCCTGGAACACGTCGCCCACCTGCGGACCGGTCGAGAAATCCTCGATCGGCTGTCCGTCGCGCAGCCAGACCGCGCGGCCATCCTTGCTGGGCTCGAAATAGGCGCGCGCCTGATCGACGGTCATCTCGGCCTGATAATTCTCAAGCTCTTCCTCATCGACCACGGTGCGGACGCGGGTAAAAGTCGCCTTGCCGGTCTTGCGGTCGATCGACACGCGGATGTCCATCTCGGCACCGTATCGGCTCTTGGCGGCGCGGGCGAGCGATTCCTCCATCGCTTCGACGACCAGACCGGGGTCGATCATCTTTTCGCGGGCCACGGCCTCGGCGGTCTGCAACAGCTCAAGCTGGTTTGCTGAGGTGATTGCCATCAGTTCGTCTCCTCTTCGGACCCTTCGGTCTCAATCTCGTCGAAAGCGTTTTCGTTCAGGGCGCCGGCATCCTTGCGCTGGCGCAGCATTTCCTTGATCAGGTCATCGGTCAGAACCAGCTTGGCATCGCTCAGCCAGTCGAATTGAAGACCGATGGTGACGGTCTCTTCGCCGTTGGGGATGTTGATCAGAACCTCATCCCCCTCGACGCCGGCCAGTTCCCCCTTGAAGCGGCGGCGACCGTCGATCAGTTCGGTGGTTTCCAGCTTGGCCTCGTAGCCCTCGAACGTCTCGAAATCCTTCAGCCGCGTCAGCGGGCGGTCGATGCCGGGGCTGGACACCTCGAGCGTGTAGGCGTCAAGGATCGGGTCCTCGACATCCAGCGTGGCGCTGACCGCGTTCGAGATCTCGGCGCAATCATCCACCTCGATGCCGCCATCGGGCTTGTCGGCCATGATCTGCAGCGTGGTCTGCTTGCCGCTCATCAGGCGGATGCGGACCAACTCATACCCCAGATCCTCGATCACCGGAGTGATAATCTCGGCCAATCGTCGGTCGATCGCCGCCTTGGCTATCAGGTCGTTTGTCATATGGTGCTCTACCCTTCGATCGGGCACAAAAAAACGGGCGCGCGGCCCGTCGAATTTTCCGGTGGAGCCTCGGACCAGAAGTCCGACACGCCGCTGTTGCAACTGCATATACGCAGGACGACCCGAGTCTGCAACCCCTGCCGTCAACCAACCGACAATCGGCCTCGGTTTTCAGGCCGGGTTCAGGCTATCCACCAGCGTTCCGCGATTCGCCCATCGTCCAGTGGCGCGCCCCGCCCGATCCGGCGCGGCAGGCCTACGGTGCCGGAGATCGCCAGCGACATCTCCGATTCGCTGGGGAAGAACCGCACATCACCCAAACCACGCAGCCCTTGCGCCGCCGGCAGCACCGACACGTCCACATAACGGTCGCGCAGCGCCTCGGCGCGCACGGCCGGGTCGGGGATCACGATGATGTCGACCGCCTCCAGCCAGCCGGCATGACCATCCTTGTAGTGGCCATCTACCCGGCGCCCGCGGAAATGGCGCCCGTCTTCGGCGCGTTCGACCCGGTAACACCCGGTGCCGTTCGCCTGCTGCAGCGGCGAAACGCTCTGCCCGTCGCGGGTGATGACAAACCGGGTATCGGCCAGCAGGAAAGGCAGGCCGGGGTTGGCCTCGGCCAGTTCGATCTGGATGCGGTCCGGCGCCAGGGCTTCGGTGCGCCCGACCTCGGACAGGACCGCCAGAACATCCTCGGCCGTCAGTGCCGCACCGTCGTGAAACACCGCATCCGCACGCAGGTCGAACGTCCAGACCCGGGCCTCGGAATCGGTCTGCCAAGCGGTTGCCAACTCGCCGCGCAGAGTGCCGTCCGGCGCGATCTCGGTCAGGGTGTCGAACACCGCACCCCGGGCCAGCCGGTCCAGGCTGTCGTCACGCGGCACGGCGATGCGCAGCACGCCGCCCAATTTCGGCGTATCCGCCAGCGAGGCCCCCGTCGCGGCCAGCAGGGCTGCGGCGGCACCCGAAGTGAACAGAGCACGGCGGTCGATGCGGGTCATGCCACCTCCTGCGCGGCTCGGTCCATGATGCGCACCAGTTCGGCGCTGATCCCGGGTTCCGACAGGGCGTGACCAGCCTGCCGCACCATCTTCAGCTCTGCCTCGGGCCATTTCTCGGCCAGGCCCCAGGCCGCCTGCGGGGGGCAGATCATATCGTAACGGCCCTGCACGATATGGCCGGGAATATGCGCGATCCGGTCCATCTGATCCAAAATCTGACCGTCATATTCCAGAAACGCCTTGTTGATGAAATAGTGATTCTCGAGCCGCGCGAATGTGCGGGCATATTCGCCGGGGCTTTCACCGACGGCCCCGTTCGTGTGGATCGAGGCCAGCGCGTTTTCCCAATGCGACCAGGCGCGGGCGTACAGTATCTCGGTCGCCCGATCGCCCGAAAACAGCCGCTTGTTGTAGGCGCCGATGGTGTCGGACAGCTCCGAGTCGCGCAGCAGCGAGGTGAAGCACGCCCATTGTTCGGGCCAGAACTTGCCGGCTCCGCCGCCATAGAACCAGTCGAGCTCCGCCTGCGTGGCCAGAAACACGCCGCGCAGAACCAGGCGGGTCACCCGGTCGGGATGGGTCTGGGCATAGATCAGCGCCAGCGTGGCGCCCCAGCTGCCGCCGAATACGATCCAGTCGTCGATCTCGAACAGTTTCCGCAGACGCTCGATATCGGCCACCAGGTGCCAGGTTGTGTTGTTCTCGACCGAGGCCGTGGGCCGCGACCGGCCGCAGCCGCGCTGGTCGAACAGAATCACCCGGTAGACCTCGGGGTCGAAATAGCGCCGCATGGCCGGGCTGCAGCCGCCGCCGGGGCCCCCATGCAGAACCACCACGGGAATCCCGTCGGGATTGCCGCATTGTTCCACATAGATGCGGTGCCCGTCGCCCATATCCACCATGCGCTGGTCGAACGGATCGACCGGCGGGTAAAGATATTGCACTGCGCGCTTTTGGTCCGGGTACTTGTCCATTATGGCCCTATATAGTCCTACAGCGTAAAAGAGCACACGGAGACAGGAATGCAAGCGCATCCGAACACGGTTGACCCGTCCGAGATCGCAAAATTCGAGGCCATGGCCGCCGAATGGTGGGACCCGCACGGGAAATTCAAACCTCTGCACATGCTGAATCCGTGCCGCCTGGACTATATCACACAGCAGATCGCGGGCGAATTCGACCGGGACCTGACGGCAGCGAAACCGTTCGAGGGCCTGCGCTTGCTGGATATCGGCTGCGGCGGCGGGCTGCTGAGCGAGCCGATGGCGCGGCTGGGCGCCGATGTCGTAGGCGCCGACGCGGCCGAGCGCAACCTGCCCGTGGCCCGAATCCATGCCGAACAATCCGGCCTGCAGATCGACTATCGCCACACCACCGCCGAGGCATTGGCCGACGCGGGCGAACAGTTCGACGTGGTCCTGAACATGGAGGTGGTCGAGCATGTGGCCGATCCGCTGGCCTATCTGACCGCCACGCAACAGCTGCTGAAACCCGGCGGGCTGGAAATCTGTTCCACCATCAACCGCAACCCGAAATCCTATGCGATGGCGATTTTCGGGGCCGAGGTCGTCATGCGCTGGCTGCCGCGCGGCACGCATGAATGGTCCAAGTTCATCACCCCGGACGAGCTGTTCGATCTGCTGCGCCAGGCTGGTCTGGACCCGGTGGACCGCAAGGGGTTCGTGTTCAACCCGATCACCTGGAGCTGGTCGATCTCGGACCGGGATCTGAGCGTGAACTACGTCACCGCCAGCGTGAAGCCGGGCTGAGGCCTATTCCTCTTCCAGTTTCATGCGCAGGTCGCGCAGAACCGGCAGGGTCGCGCGCACACGCTCAAGGCCTAGTTCGCCCACGACCCGGTTGATCAGAGGTGCGATGGCCGAGATCGCCTGATCGCGCGCCCGTCGGCCTGCGGGGCTGATCGCCACCATCTTGCGGCGGGCATCGTCCCAATCGGGGCGGATGTGGATGTATCCGGCCCATTCCAGTTTGGCCAAGGTGTTGGTCATCGCCCCACGGGTCACATGGAATGTGCGGGCCAGTTGGGCAGGCGTCCGCTCGCCCCCCACGAACACCAGGTGGTTCAGCACCGAGAAATGCGAGATTTCCATTCCCTTGGGCAGAACCCGGCTCAGCCGGTTCCGCAGCAATTGGTCCGCAGTCAGGATCTCGCTGAACAGCGCGACCGCCAGGGCGTTGGTTTCGTCAGTCATTACCCGGCTCTGGATCAGGGCCCGTCGAACGGGCGAACATTTGTCAGGGACGGCACGCGCCGCCGTGCCTCTGTAACAGACCTATCATCCAGATCAAAAAAGTGAATGCCGGTCTGAGTGCCTGCGTCGATCAGCACCTCGCCCCAGGGCGATACGACCATGCTGTGCCCGTGGGTATGGCGCGTTTTGCCCCGGGTTTTGGGGTGCTCCCCGGTCTGCGCGGGGGCAATGACCCAACAGCCGGTCTCGATAGCGCGGGCGCGCAGCAGCGGTTCCCAATGGGCCGCGCCGGTCACCGGAGAGAACGCCGCCGGAACCGTCAGGATCGTGGCCCCGCCCTGTGCCAGCGCGGCGTGCAGATGCGGGAACCGGATGTCATAGCAGATGGTCATGCCGACCTTGCCGAAGGCGGTCTCGGCGATCACCGCCCGCGACCCGGGGCGATAGCTGGCCGATTCGCGAAAGGTCTCAGTCTCGGTGACCTGCACGTCGAACATGTGGATCTTGTCATAGCGCGCCACGATCCCGCCCTGCGGGTCGATCATGAAGGACCGGTTGGCGAACCGCCCGTCGGCGTCATGTGTCTTCAGCCCCAGCGATCCGATCAGCAGCCATACGCCCAATTCCGCCGCCTGTTCGCGCAGGCCCGCCAGGGTGATGTCGTCTTCTTCGTGCTGCAGCACCTCGCGCTGGCGCGTTGCGCTGGTCGAGACGCAGTTGGTGACCTCGGGCGTCAGGATGAACCGCGCGCCCCGGTCCGCGGCCTCGGCCATCATGGCACGCACCATGTCCAGGTTCGCGGCCGGGTCGTCCGACGAGGTGATCTGCAGCAGGGCGGTTTTCATCAGGCGGCCAACAGCGGGTCCAGCTTGCCGGCCTGTTCGAGTTCGTACAGGTCGTCGCAGCCACCGACATGGGTGTCACCAATGAAGATCTGCGGCACCGTGCGCCGTCCGCCCGCCCGCTGGATCATCTCGGGCTTGCGTTTGGGGTTCATCAGAACGTCGATCTCCTCATAGGCGACGCCTTTCTGATTCAACAGCCGTTTGGCCGCGTGGCAAAAGCCGCACAGCGGCGATGTATAGATGACAACCGGTTTCATGGTCCGTTCCCTTGGATTTCGCGCAATCTAGGGGGAATTAGGCATCCTTGGCAACGCGCGCCAGTACCAACACGGAAATATCATCCGCCCCGGCCACCCGGCAGGCGCGGGCGCAGGCCGCCAAGGTCGCGCCCGATGTCATCACGTCATCGACCAGCAGCACGTGGCGCCCCTTCAGGCGGTCCGCCCGCCTCGGATGCACGGTGATCGCATCGCGCAGCGTTTCGGCCCGCTCGGCGGCCGTTTTCCCTTCCAGCGCAGGGGTGCGCCGGCTGCGTAACAGCAGGTCAGGGCAAACCGGCAGCCCGACCACCTTGCCCAGATGCTGCGCCAGCAGCGCGGACTGATTGTACCGACGCTTCAACAGGCGCGACCAGTGCAGCGGCACCGGCGCAATCAGCATGTCCGACCGAAGCAGAGAGCGCCCGGCTTGTGCCATCCATTGCGCCGCGGGTCTGGCGAGTTCCGTCCGGTCGCCATGTTTCAGTGCCAAAACCAGCGCCCGCGCCTTGCTAGCGTAAAGCAGCGCGGCGCCCCCCTCGGACCAGGGCGGCGGCTGGCGCATGCAGTGATCACACTCGACCCGGAGGCCTTCGTCCTCGCCCGGCAACGGGACGCCGCAGCTGGCACAAACCATCCCCCCGATGAAGGGCGTCTCGCGCCAGCATGGCCCACACAGCCCGAAATCCGACCCGGTCATCTCGCCGCAACCGATGCAGCGCGGTGGGTACACGACCTCGATCGCGGTTTGAATCCGCTGCCATATGCGATAATTGCGCCCTATGGACCCATCCGCAGCCATGACACCCTCATTGTTTGACCGATCCGCCCTGGCCGCGCATCGCGCCAGAGCCCGGGACGACGCCCTGTTCCTGCACCGCGCCGCCGTCGACGAGGTGCAGGATCGCCTTGCCGTGGTTAATAAAACCTTTACGGCGCCCGCGATCGTAACCCCTTTTGCCCAGGCATGGGCAGGCGTTCTGAACGGCACGCGAATCGTGCCTGATGACGAGGTGCTGGACCTGTCCTCGGGCGCGCATGATCTGGTGATCCACGCCATGGCTTTGCATTGGGCCAATGACCCGGTTGGACAGCTGATCCAATGCGCCCGCGCCCTGAAACCGGACGGGCTGTTGCTGGTGGTCTGTCTGGGCGGCGAGACGCTGCACGAATTGCGGGCAGCGCTGGGTCAGGCCGAGATTGAGGTGACCGGCGGGCTCAGCCCCCGTGTCGCGCCGATGGCAGAACTGCGCGACCTTGGTGCCCTGCTGCAACGCGCCGGGCTGGCCCTGCCCGTGGCCGACCGGGTGCCGCTGACGGCGACCTACCGCGACCTGTGGCACTTGATGGCCGACCTGCGCGCCATGGGTGAGGCCAACGCGATGACCGAACGGTTGAAATACCCCACGCGCCGGACCGTGTTTCAACGCGCACAGCAGATCTATGCCGAAAGCTTCACCGCCCCCGACGGGCGCCTGACGGCAACTTTCGAGCTGGTCTGCCTAACCGGCTGGGCACCGGATGCCAGCCAGCCCAAGCCGCTGCGGCCCGGTTCGGCCCAGGTCAGCCTCGCCCAAGCCTTAGGCACGAAAGAAGGCAAACTGTCCGATTGACCCCGCGGTCGATCCGATTAATTCAGGCACTTACGGAAAAACTCAGGAAAGCCACCATGTTCGATGCCATCCGCCCCGCGCACGCGCCCGCAGATCACCCCAAGATCAAGATGGGCCGTGTCGGCATCCTGCTGGCCAATCTCGGCACGCCGGACGATTACAGCTATTGGCCGATGCGCCGCTATCTGAACGAGTTCCTGTCCGACCGTCGGGTGATCGACTATCCGGCCTGGAAATGGCAGCCGATTCTGCAGGCGATCATCCTGACCAAACGTCCTTTCAGCTCGGGCGCGGCGTACAAATCGATCTGGAACCACGACAAGGGCGAAAGCCCGCTGATGACCATCACCAAGGACCAGACCGCCAAGCTGCGCGCGGCGATGCAGGACCGCTATGGTGACAAGGTCATGGTGGATTTCTGCATGCGCTACGGAAACCCCTCGACCAAGTCTAAGGTCCGCCAGATGGTGGCCGAGGGCTGCGACCGCATCCTGTTCTTCCCGCTTTATCCGCAATATGCGGGCGCCACGACCGCCACCGCGAACGACCAGTTCTTTCGCGCGCTGATGGAGGAGGCCTGGCAGCCCGCCAGCCGCACGGTGCCGGCCTATTTCGACGAGCCGGCCTATATCGACGCCCTGGCGCAGTCGGTCGAGCGCGCCTATGCGGCCATGGAGAACAAGCCGGACGTTCTGGTGTGTTCCTATCACGGCATGCCGGAACGCTATCTGATGCAGGGTGATCCGTACCACTGCCAGTGCGCCAAGACGTCACGCCTGCTGAAAGAGCGGCTGGGCTGGGCGGATGACCAGCTGGTGACCACTTTCCAATCGCGATTCGGCCCCGAGGAATGGCTGAAGCCCTACACCGTCGACCACGTCGCGGAACTGGCTCGGCAGGGCAAAAAGAATATCGCCGTCATCGCCCCGGCATTTTCGTCGGACTGCATTGAAACGCTGGAAGAGATCAACGAAGAGATCCGCGAAAGCTTTGAGCACGCCGGCGGCGAAAGCTTTACCTACATTCCCTGCCTCAACGACGAGGACGCGCATATCGCGGCCTTGGGCAAGGTTGTCGAGGACAACCTCAAAGGCTGGCTGGACTGAACCGGCCCGAAAACAAGCACGAAAAAAGGCGGTGGAAATCCACCGCCTTTCTTTTTTGTCGTAGTCCGTTGGGCTTAGCCTGCGGCAACAGCTGCTGCGACGACGACCAGCAGGATCAGCGGCAGGATGATGCCCTGCGACGAGCCCTGGGTTTCTTCGACAACAACCGGTGCTTCCACAACCGGCTCTTCCAGATTGCCGGCATATGCGGTCGAAGCGGCAGCGGTCAGAGCAGCAGCGAGAACGAGTTTCTTCATGTTAACCTCCAAAGTTTGCGTGGCCCCGGGATACTGGAGCCCCGCACCTATGACTTACCTCGTGGTTTTTTCTAAGCAGCAAAGCGTCGAGAATGCAATTGCAACTTGTGCCACCGGCGGCTTGGCGCGCGAAAATGTCGTCAAATTAGCAACACTTGCGTGCCGACCTTGGTCAAAGCGTACAATTCGGCGATATGTTCGTTGAACAGGCCGATGCACCCGTTCGACGACCGACGCCCGATCTTGCGCGTGTCGTGGGTGCCGTGGATGCGGTAATATTTCCAGCTCAGATACAAAGCATGCGTTCCCAGCGGGTTGTCGGGTCCCGGCGGGATATAGTCGGGCCATTCCGGGTTTCTCTTCTTCATCGAAGGCGTCGGCGACCAACTGGGCCCCACAACCTTGCGGATGACGCTGGTACGGCCACGGCGGGTCAGTTCCTCGGTCAGCGGAACGGAGGACGGGTACAGCTTGTACACCGTCTGATCCTCGGACCAGTAGTGCAACGCGCGCGAAACCGTATCGACCAGAATCGCCCCGTTTCGGATGTTCGAGAAATAGGGCTGCCACTCCATGGCGCGAAACCCGGAAACATTGCGCCGGACCGGCGGTTCGGGTTCGGGCGCGGGGCGCAGTGGATCGCCGGGGATGAACTGCGCGATCGCCGGGCTGGCCAACAGGGACGTGCCCCCGGCCAGGAACCCGCGGCGCGAAGTCAGGTGAATGTTTTTCTTGGCCATGCCAAAAGGTCCTTTGATAATCAGTATTGAAATTCGCAGGCAGTTTATTGCCAGAATGCTTCAGTCGCAAATCAAACCGGCAGAAATACGCGAACATCGGCAATTGGGCCTTTGCGCAATGCGCGCGCGCAGGCTATCCCTTTTCGGAACAACGAACTGGGCCTATGATGACGCGTATCTTTTCCTTGCTGCTGATCTGCCTTGTCGCGCTTGCGGCATGTACTGAAACTTCGGGCACTTCGTCGCTAGGGGCGGACGGACGACCGCTGCCCAAGGCCTACAAGATCCGCGGCAACCCCGAGAAGCTGCAGTTCCGCATGCTTGATTCCGTCAACGCGCTGCGCCAGGCCTCTGGCCTGCAGCCCGTTCAACTGAATGCTCAGCTGAACGCGGCCGCCGCAACCCACGCCAAGGACATGGCGCGCCAGAATCGCCCTTGGCACTTTGGGTCCGACGGGTCCTCGCCGCTGGAC
>NZ_JBXWRV010000017.1:0-59015 GCF_059613065.1 Ruegeria sp. BHSC026
CAAGGATTGGCGGCGGGTGGCAACCCGCTACGACAGATGCCCGAAAGTCTTCCTGTCCGCCATCGCCCTTGCCGCTCTCGTCATATACTGGTTATGAGTCCTGACCCTAGCGGTCCAACGAACCGGCAAATTGGAACCAAGGGCTTGTTCCTAAGGCGTTGCGCTTGACGCATGTCAAAGAACTTTAAGGTCAAACGTAGATATTGGCTTGTCAATGGAACGAGGGGATAGTTGCGATGCGAGTAAGTCTAACTGCCTTGGCTTTGGCAGTAATGGTCGGAACAACGGGGCAGGCGCAGACGACGACGAACACCCTCGAGGGCCTGATCGAGAGTGCGGAGGTGCCGATCACCTCGGACAATTTCATTCGGGCCGCCACTGACCTTGAGCTTCAAAAATACGTGTCGCTCGCGGGTGGCATCAATCGGTTTTTCCACTTCCGGGAACCGACCCCGGTCGAAAACCAACCGACGATCCGGATGAACCGCGACACGCTCTACAGCACCGCGGTTGTCGACATAAGCGAGGGCGCGACGTTGATCCTTCCAGACGTTGCGGATCGCTACATGACGGCAATGGTTGTCAATCAGGATCACTTCATAAACGAGGTGTTCTTCGGTGGCGGCACCTATACCCTCGACATGGAAACGTTCGACACCCCTTACGTGATTGTCTATCTCCGCGTGCTTGTCGATGCCGCAGACCAAGAGGATGTGGCGGCTGTCAATGCGATCCAGGACGCGATGACAATCGAGGCCAACGCTTCGAACGCGTTCGTGGCCCCAAACTACGATGAAGACGCCTTTGAGGCGGTAGTCGAACAGCTGCTACCGCTCGGTGCTCTTGGTTTCGTTCCAGACAGTTCCCGCATGTTCGGCAAAAAGGAAAACGTCCACCCCATACGTCACATGCTTGGCACGATTGCCGGTTGGGGCGGGCTTCCGGAAGAGGAAGCATTCTACCCGGCGTTTTTCCCAGGTCTGCCCGTCGGTGCGTACAAGATCGAAGTGCCGCAGAACGTGCCGGTGGATGCTTTCTGGTCGGTGAGCATGTATAACGCCGACGGCTTCTATGAACCGAACGCTCTGAACGCCTACAGCATCAACTCCGTCACCGGCGCGCGGAATACTGACGGAAGCATGACCATCCATCTTGGAGCCTGCGACGACGGGCGGGTGAATTGCTTACCTATCACAGAGGGCTGGAACTATGTGGTGCGCCTGTATCGCCCCCGCCCGGAAGTCCTAGATGGAAGCTGGACCTTCCCCGTTGCGCAACCTGTGGATTGAGAAGGGCGCTTAAAATGTTGAAGAAATTGATTCCGATTGCGCTGCTGGCCCCATCTCTGGCTGTTGCCGAACCAGTGACGCTGGACACCTTTGTCCGGGCCGAGACGGATCATATGTTCCGTGCCAACATGGCCGCTTTTGACGTGGGCGTTGGAGAATTGATCCACGTTCGCAAACCGACGACCCCGGACAACCAACCGGTTATCCGGATGAACCAGGACACGCTCTACTCCGGGATTGTCCTGGACCTGTCCGATCCGGTTGAATTCACTCTGCCCGATTTGGGCGAGCGATACATCTCGATGCATGTGGTCAACCAGGATCACTACATGTACGTCGAAACCGCGCCTGGGACATACACGCTGACCGAAGAAAACGTTGGTACTCGTTTTGCCTATGTGACTGTACGAATATTCATGGACGCCAACGATCCTGACGATGTGTTAGAGGCACATGCCGCTCAGGACAGCCTTGTCGTGGCTGGGGGTGGAGCAGGTCCGTTCGAGGCACCGGATTGGGATCTGGATGATTTGGCACTTGCACGCACGGCCCTAAGCAACCTTGCCGAACTCGGTTTCAGCAGCTTTTACTCGTTCGGTACCGAGGGAGAAACAAAGCCTATCGATCACCTGGTTGGTGCCGCCGCCGGCTGGGGCGGTCTGCCACGCACTGCGGCGCTCTATGAGATCGACAGCGTCGATGCAAATGATGGCGTAACACCACATTCGGTCACGTTGAATGCAGTACCGGTTGACGCGTTCTGGTCAATCACTGTGTACAACGCCGACGGCTACCTGGAAGCAAACGATCTCGGCCGCAACAGCCTCAATAACGTAACAGCCGAACCCAATTCCGACGGCAGCATTACCATCAATTTTGGCGCCTGCGAGGATGGGCGCTTGAATTGCATTCCTATTACGCCAGGTTGGAACTACACCATTCGGCTATATGAACCTCGTGAAGAAATCTTGAACGGTAACTGGTCCTTCCCTGCAATCGAGGCGTTGGAGTAAGGGGCACTCAAGCTGGTTTCCAGGTGACCGCATCGTCCGCATCTCGGACATCGCGACCTCAAATCTCGCTGAGCCGGCAACTAATGACTGCTTTTCCCGCTGTATCGCAGCAACCAAATGTAGGGGGCCATGCTGCATTTGCAGGGGACCCTGCGAGGCCACGTCCGGAGTGGGCTCAGAGCGGTCTCGCGGCGCTGCGACGGTCCGAGCTGCAGCCCAGCCCCGAAAGCCGCCATTGAAGAAATCGAGACTGCCTTTCGGTTTCAATGGCGTAGCCTGATGCGCCGACATTCGACATTAGGAAGCTTTGTATCGCGCAATTCGGGCTGACCGTCGGCACGGAGCCCAAAGCGGACGTTCAGATGCAGCACAAAACATTGAATGTGACTTCAACTGGAAACGCGAATAACGCCATGTTGTTAAGATCATCACATTATCCAGTTCGCCTGAAAATTAGACGCTCCTTCCGAAGACAGCTTCCAACCAAGCCTGAATGACTTGAAAAATCTGATCTATGCGTAAAACTTAAAGTATGAGTGAGTATTTTGATGAAATGTTCAACGGCGATGGATCACTCAGAGGTCCATACGAAGAGATCGGTCGCTGGTTCAACGCGGAAGACGTGTCACGACTGAGGGCGAAACAGCGCGAAGCCGAAAAAGTTTTTAGGCTGACGGGCATCACTTTTAACGTATACGGCAAAGCCGAGGCCGAAGAACGTCTGATACCGTTTGATATCGTGCCACGAGTTATTTCAGCGCGGGAATGGCAGCGGTTGGAACGCGGTATCGAACAGCGGGTGCGCGCAATCAACGCATTTCTACATGACATTTACCACCGTCAAGAAATTGTCCGGGCCGGGCGTGTGCCGGTTGAGATGATTGCCGGAAACGAGGCCTTCCTGCCACAGATGCTTGGTGTCTCACCGCCTGGTCAGGTCTATACGCACATTGTCGGCGTCGATCTGGTGCGAACCGGACCAGACGAGTTTTTCGTTCTGGAAGACAATGCTCGTACGCCATCCGGGGTCAGCTATATGTTGGAGAACCGGGAAACGATGCTAAAGATGTTCCCCGAACTCTTTAGCGCAACCAATGTTCGGAATGTTTCAGACTATCCCCGTAATCTGAGACGTTCTCTTGCTGCCTGCGCACCAACTGTAGCAGACGGAGAACCCACTGTCGCGGTGTTAACCCCCGGCATCTATAATTCAGCCTACTACGAACATGCGTTTCTTGCTGATCAAATGGGCGTGGAATTGGTCGAAGGCCACGATCTGCGGGTTGTCGACGGACGAGTCTGCATGCGCACCACCAGAGGTTATACTCCCATCGACGTACTTTATCGCAGGGTTGATGACGAGTTCCTGGATCCGCTGAATTTCAACCCCAACAGCGCATTGGGCGTGCCGGGTATTCTGGATGTCTATCGTGCTGGCGGCATCACAATTGCGAACGCGCCGGGAACAGGTATAGCCGATGACAAGGCGATCTATTCCTACATGCCGGAAATCGTTGAGTTCTACACGGGCGAGAAGCCCCTGCTAAAAAACGTTCCTACGTGGCGCTGCAGCGACCCCGAGTCGCTGTCCTACGTATTGGACAACCTGTCGGATCTTGTTGTCAAAGAGGTGCACGGGTCGGGCGGCTATGGGATGCTGATCGGTCCGACCGCCAGCAAGAAAGAGATCGCGGCCTTCCGTGACAAGCTCAAGTCGCGGCCGTCGAACTACATCGCTCAGCCCACATTGTCTCTCTCGACGGTGCCCATCTTCGCCCGTTCGGGGCTTGCCCCCAGGCATGTCGATCTGCGGCCGTTTGTTCTGGTGTCCCCGCAAGGGATCGAGATCACCCCCGGCGGCCTGACGCGCGTTGCGCTGAAAAAAGGGTCCTTGGTCGTTAATTCAAGCCAAGGCGGCGGGACCAAAGACACCTGGGTTCTGGAGGACTGACCATGCTGGGAAAAACTGCTGGCGGGTTGTTCTGGATGTCCCGGTATCTTGAGAGGGCGGAAAATACGGCCAGATTGCTGGAAACAGGCCAGAGGATGGCGCTGACCCGGACAAAGAATTCCGATGCGGAATGGGGCTCGGTTCTGAAAACTGCCGGCGTTTTCAGCGGGTACAGCGCCAAATATGATGAGATTTCGAAAGACAATGCCGTGGATTGGATGTTGCGTGATGCCGACAATCCATCCTCGATCAAGTCGGTCATCAAACAGGCGCGGGACAACGCGCGCCTTGTTCGAACCGCATTGACCAATGATGTCTGGAGTGCGGTGAACGCCACGTGGATGCAGATTGATCAAGCCATGAAGCGCCGCGTGAATGAGAGGGACCTGCCGGCAACGCTGGAACTTATTCGTCAACAGGCCGCTCTGGTTCGTGGCGCAACTCTTGGGACCATGCTGCGCAACGATATTTTCGATTTCACCCGGATCGGCACCTTTGTCGAGCGGGCCGACAATACCGGGCGTATCCTGGACGTGAAGTACTATGTCCTTCTGCCCACGGCCTTCTCGGTCGGCTCGTCGCTGGACAACATCCAGTGGGAAAGTATCCTGCGGTCCGTTGGGGCAGGCGGTGGCTATCGCATGACCCACGGCCAGAACACCCGGCCGTCGGAAATTGCGCAGTTTCTGATCCTTGATCAGAGGATGCCCCGCAGCCTGCATTTCTGCTGTAGGAAGATTCAAGAGAACCTGTCCTACCTCAGCAAAGACTATGGCTTTGCGGGTCCGTCCGTTACGGCGGCCAACGCGCTTTCCGAGAAGTATCTCGACCGGCAGATTACCGATATCTTTGACCTCGGGCTGCACGAATACATTCAGGACTTTTTGAAGGATCTCGGGGACTTGAGCCGCCAGATCGAAATTGATTACCGGTTCTATGAGTGACCAATGAAACTGCATATACGCCACGAGACACGATACGATTTCGACGCGCCGGTTCCCTTCGGTTTGCAACAGCTGAGGAAGACACCAAAGTCTTTTCGCAATCAAAGCATTGAAAGTTGGAACACCGAAATCACCGGCGGGCGCAAAGAGCTGGTGTTTGAAGACTACCATCGTAACACCGTGGAATTGATCAGTTTCGACGCAAACACCCAAAGTATCTCGTTGATCTCCGAGGGTGTGGTCGAGGTTGAAGACACCCACGGCGTCTTGGGGCCTCACGAAGGGTCGACTCCTTTGTGGCTGTTCAAAAGGCGCACCCCTCTGACAACGCCGGGGAAAGGGGTTGCCGAACTGATAGGCGCGTTGCCCAAAGGTGAACCGCTGGAACAGCTACATGCTCTGTCCGAAACAATTCGAGCTCAGGTCGCGTATGAAATTGGAGGTTCGCACCCGGGCTGGAGCGCAGAAGATGCACTCAAAGCTGGGCGCGGTGTGTGTCAGGACCATGCGCATATCTTCATTACATGCGCACGACAGATTGGAGTGCCGGCACGCTATGTATCGGGTTACTTGATGATGAACGAAACAGAACTTCAGGACGCGACCCATGCTTGGGCCGAAGTGCATTTGGACGGGCTTGGCTGGGTAGGGTTTGACGTTTCAAATGGGATTTCACCTGACGATCGATACGTACGCGTCGCAACCGGGCTGGACTATGCCCAAGCCGCACCGGTAATAGGGAATAGAATTGGGACAGCGGGCGAGCAATTGACAGTGCAATTGAAAGTCGCACAGCAGTAACGGAGAACATGATGACCTATGCTGTTGGCATGCGGCTGAATAGCGGGCTGGTATTCATGTCGGATACGCGCACGAACGCAGGCGTGGACAATGTTTCGACCTTCAACAAGATGTTCAACTGGACAGTCGAAGGGGACCGGTCGATCACAATCCTGACGGCCGGAAACCTGGCCACTACTCAGGCCACGATAAGCCTTCTGGAAGAACGAACAAAAGCGCCGGCAGATCGTTCACCATCGATCTTAGAGGCGCCCACAATGTTTCAAGTTGCGCAACTGGTCGCGGCTACGCTGAACGACGTCATCGAGGGGCATGCCCGGTCTGGTCAGCAAGCGGACAGTGCTTTTCACGCGACACTCATTGTCGGAGGCCAGATCAAGGGCGGCCCGTCTCGTCTGTTTTTGATTTACCCGGAAGGCAATTTTATCGAGGCCGGCGACGACACCCCGTTCTTTCAGATCGGTGAGACAAAATATGGCCGCCCGATTCTGGTGCGTGCCTACGATCCGGAAATGAGTTTTCCGGAAACCGTGAAACTCTTGCTTGTCAGTTTTGACTCCACGATTAAGGCCAATCTGTCTGTCGGGGCTCCGCTTGACCTGCTTCTCTACGAGGAAGACAGTCTTACGGCCGGCACGCGGTCAAGATTCGAGTCCGACGACCAGTACTTGCGCGTTGTTTCTGACAGATGGGGTGACGCTTTGAAGTCGGCTTTGGCCAAACTTCCAGAATACAAATCGGGGCGAAAATCAAACGATTGAGCGTCCGCTTTGTGCGCATAGTTGCCATTCGCGATTTTTCGCTCAACGTCCGCACTGAGCCCCAAGCGGGCGTTCTTGTCGCTGCGCACATACACCTTTTGGAGCTCTGTTATAGAAGACGGCTTGAGACGTGGAGGTCTGATTTGTAGCGTCAGTTTATGACGACACGATCCCCGTTTCGCTACTTCAAAACGAGCCCAGAGATCATCCGCTTGGCGGTGATGCTGTATGTCGGTTTCCACTTTCGTTGCGCAACGTCGAGGATCTTCTGAATGCACGCGGGATCGACGTCAGCCACGAGGCGGTGAGGTTCTGGTGACATCGGTTCGGACCGATGTTCGCCAGTGAGATCCGAAAACGTCGAACCGACGGCATGTGTTCCAGCAAGTGGCGCTGGCATCTCGACGAATTGTTCGTGAAGATCAACGGTGAACGCCATTAACTTTGGCGTGCGGTTGATCACGAAGGCGAGGTTTTGGAAAGCTTCGTCACGAAGACGCGTGACAAGAAAGCTGCGCTGAAATTCTTAAGAAAAGCAATGCGCAAGCACGGTCGCCCCGAAGTGATCGTGACCGATCGGCTCAGATCCGACGGTGCTGCCTTGAAGGACATTGGCTCTGGCCACCGCCAGCAAACCGGTGGGTGGTTGAACAATCGCGCAGAGAATTCACACTTTTCACTTCTACGACGAGAACGGGCGATGTTGCGCTTCCGGCGGATGCGAAGTCTGCAGAAATTCGCGGCCGTCCACGCTTCGGTCTACAACCTGTTCAATTCGGAGCGCAGCCTCTACTCCAGACCAAGTTTCAAGCTGACCCGCGCCGCTGCTCACGCCGAGTGGCGCGGTCTCTGCGCCGAATAGGGGGCAAGCATCCTGTCCTTGTAGAGACTGGTTAGAATTTGTCTGACAGCACCCTTAATCCTGATCGTCGCCACTACGAAGAACCGTTCGGGCGGCGCGACGGGTTATCATCATGAGCACGCGCAGCGTTTGGGCAAGCTCAATCCGCAGGCGTAAATCTTCGGCCCTTACCTTGTCATCGGTCGTCAAAACCTGTGCCGCAGCAAGCGATGCGAAGGCCCGTTCTCCGGCATCCTTGTATCCGAGCACACGCATAGCTGCGTTTTTGTCTCTGTCGCGAACGGCGCTGACGGCGTCCCGAACCGACATTTCCATCAACTTATACATATCGGAGAGTCCTAATTCTTCGTCATTAGAACGTATCGTACGGAGAACGGGCAAAATCCGAACATTGAGGATCTCCGAAACCATGTTGAGTTCGGTGGCTGCAATGGCGAGATTGACCCGTTCGTCTGCATCCGCTTCACGCAGTTCGCTTTCACCAACGCGCGCCAAAAAACGCGTAATTTGTGGCAGCAGGGCCGCACCCGTTTTTGCCTGGCTTTCGGCTTCGTCGAGTCTGGCTTTGTCCCCCGATTGTACAACTGCCCAAATCTCGTCGAGCATGTTTTGGGCGAGACCTCCTAGCCGTGCCGTCTCTTCACGCGCGGCTTGCAGCGCCATGACTGGCGTGCTCAGGAGCGCGTCGTCAAGAAACTCCGGAACGACAGAAACGGTTGCCTCTGCAGACTTCGACTCTGGCACCAGGCGGATGGCAAGGGCGGCGATCTGCTGAGTGAAGAACAGGAATATCACCGTGTTGATAACGTTGAAAAGCGTGTTCGCATTCGCAATCTGCCGCGGGGTTTCAACGGCCAAGCGCTCCGCACCGACAAGATCCGGGTAGCTAGGCGAAACAGAGACCGTCAGCGAGGCGAGGAACGAAATCAGGGGCAACCATAGCAAAACACCCGCGACGTTGAAAATGACGTGTACTGCCGCTGCACGACGCGCATCCAGCGGTTTACCGATCGAGGACAAAGCGGCTGTCACGCATGTCCCGATATTGGCGCCGAGCGCCATGGCGATTCCAGCCTCTAGGGAAACCAAACCCTCGCTGGACATAACCACGATTATGCTTGTAGTGGCCGAAGAGGATTGCACTAGCGCAGTGAAGAGCGCCGCAATAAGTATGGCAAGAAACGGGCTTTCCGCAATCGACTGCATCAGGCGGAGAAATGGCTCGTAGCCACGCAGAGGCACCATTGCGGCACTCATCATGCCCATCCCGAAAAAGACGAGGCCGAGACCCAAAAGGATAGAGCCAAGATGCCTGGTTCGGTCCTTTTTGGCGATGAAGTTAGTGAAGAAACCCAGCGTTATCATCGCCGGAGCGTACTCTTCAACACTAAAAGCCACAATTTGAGCGGTCATGGTGGACCCTACGTTGGCGCCCATGATCACACCAACAGACTGTTGCAGTGACATGACACCGCCGGACACGAACCCTACCACAAGCACTGTGGTGACGGACGAAGACTGGACCACGGCTGTCACGCCGGCACCAGTGATGGCGGCCATCACCCTGTTCTTGGTGAACTTCTGGAGCACAACACGCATCTGGTCGCCGGCAGCGTTCTTGAGGCCATCTGACAGGAAGTTCATTCCCAGAAGAAATAGCGCCAATCCACCGAAAAGTCCCATCGACATCCCGCCAAAATCGAGCGAAAGGACGGCGCCGGTAGCATCAACCGTTGTCGCGGCAAGAAATACTGAGGTGAAGGCGACAGCGGCAATCAAGCTCATTTTCGCAGATTACCTCAGCGCTTCGACAAGCGGCTGGCCCAGCGCACCTGAGGGCGGCTTTGTGCCCAAATAGGCTGCGAGGGTAGGGGCAACGTCAACCGTTTCAACCCTTCGAAAGACCCGGTTAGGTTGTATGCCAGGGCCTGTGACAATTATTGGTACGTGCGTGTCGTAAGTCCAGGGCGAGCCGTGGGCTGAGGCCACATGCAGCCCGTCGAAATCGGCGATGAACCAGTGCGGTTCGAAGACGAGGTAAATGTCGCCCGAGCGGTCGGGGTGGAAGTTGGCCAGAACTGCGTCCTGGATCTTGCCTCGTGGCACTGCTCCCACGCGAAGGTCTGAGCTGGCGATGGCATGGGCGATGCCTGGCAGCCGCTCCAGTTCCTCTGCCACTGCGCGCTCCACCAAGACGCGGTCTAAGCCGCGGGCCGCGATTTCTTCCGTGTCGAGATACAAGTAAGGGTTGGAAAAATTGAGGATCAGGTCGCGACTCTCGCCGAATTCGGCAGTCAGGCGCACGAAACCCGGCTCGGTGTCGATGCGCTCGAAGTCGAAGGTCCCAGCTTCGATGCCGAGTGTGGCGAGGTAGTCTGGATGCTCTGGCGCGCCGTGGTCGGCAGACAGAACCACGAGCGTCCGGTCCAGCCCGACACGGTCGTTGATATGTGCCAGCAAGTCGGCCAGCGTCCGGTCGAGCCGCAGAATGTTATCCTCTGACTCCAGGCTGGAGGGGCCGAAAATGTGGCCGACATAGTCGGTGGAAGACAGGCTGACGGCGAGGTAGTCGGGCACATCGTCCTGCCCGAGCCCCTCGTTGTCAATCAGCGCCTTGGCGAAGTCGGCAGTGATCTCGTCGCCGGCGGGGCTCAGCGTCAGACGCGTGGTGAAATACTTGTCGTCCGCCGCGCCGAATGCGTGCGGGAACGTTCGTCCGAAGCCAGGGAAATCGGTTTCCCATGGCTGATCGTCGCGGGTGCCGAACATGTAGGCGTCTGGCGTGGCGGACAGCTCCCACGCGGTGTCGGCGTAGCGCGCCACGACGCCCTTTGCCTCCCACTCGGTAATCCAATCCGGGTAGGCTTCCCGGTAGAACGTGCTGGTGACGAACCGTCCTTCCGACTTCGAGAACCAGTAAGCGGTGCCCGCGTGCCCTGCCATCGAGATAGCACCGCGATCCTTGATAGAGACGCCAAAGACCTTCGCCTCGGGGCCGAAATGCAGCGCGATCTCGTCTGAGATCGTGGACGTCAGGATGTTGCGGGGCGAGCGGCCATCCGTCGTCGCGGCCCGCTGGGTGGGGTCGATCTCGGCGTCGGTATCGACGCCTTCGGCGCCTACGAGCGGAAAGTCGGGATCCTGTACGTTGTAAAACTGCGAGCCTCCGATCCGGTCGAACCACAGGTTCGCGACCATGCCGTGGATCGCCGGATCCGTGCCGGTGGCGAGCGTCGTGTGTCCGACAATAGTTTCAGTGTTCGCATGTCGGTGATGGGCATCGACGAAATGCACGCCGCTTTCGATCAGGCGGCTAAACCCGTCCTCTCCCAGGTGCTGGCCGTAGCGATCGATCAGGTCGCCACGCAGCTGATCGACGGTGATCTGCAAGACCAAGCGCGGCTTCTCTTGCGCGCTTGATGTACTGGAGAGAAGCGTTAAGAGGCCCGCAACCAAATACAGCGTCTTCATTTGCCTCTCCTCGTATTTGATGGTTTTTTGATCACGGCATCCCAATGAGGCACGCCGCAATCAGTCTTTTTGGGCCTAATCACTGGTATGCAGGTGCAATAATACCCTTTTCAGTGATCTCCTTCAAAACCTGATACGCTCGCAGTGACTGGTAATTGATGCCGCTGGCATTCAAGACCTGCCCCTCTCGGAAAGGGTAACCGTCCATAGACGCAATGAAATCACGGATTTCTTCTTGGATCGGCACGAAGAGCCACATCTGATCCGCCATCCATCGCAGGTACATTTCCGATTCCAGCCACATTTCTTCGAGAGGGTCGGATCGCAAGTGAACGATCTTGGGCCAGTTCGAAGCGAAGCGCACGGCGTCAGTGATATTCCCCTCCAGCGTTGCGAAATGCACCTTCCAGTCATTCCACCTCACCGCATTCAGTTCACCGTTGGCTGAGAAGTAGAAGATCCGGTCGCGTGGGCTCTCGTCGACCTCGCCCGAGAGATACGGCATCATATTGTAGCCGTCGAGATGCACCCGGAAATCCTTGCCGTTCGCCGTGTGGCCCTGCAGCAGCTTCTCCTTGATATCCGGCTCGCCGGCCGCTGCGAGAAGTGTCGGCATCCAGTCTTCATGGCTGATGATGTCGTTAAACTTCGTTCCCGGTTTCACAGTGCCAGGCCAACGAATCAACTGTGGAACGCGAAAACCGCCCTCGAAGGTTGTGCCTTTTTCGCCATGGAAAGGGGTGATGCCGCCGTCTGGCCATGAAACCTTCTCGGCGCCGTTATCGGTAGAGTAGATAACGATTGTGTTATCCGCAATTCCCAGTTCGTCAAGCTTGTCGAGCAATTGTCCGACATGGCCGTCGTGCTCTGCCATGCCATCCGGATAGAGACCCATTCCGGTCAATCCGACGCTTTCCGGCTTCAAGCGAGTCCAGACATGCATTCGCGTTGTGTTCATCCAAACGAAGAAGGGTTTGTCCTGTTCCACCGAGCGATCGATGAAGTCCAGGGCGCCTGCGAGGAATTCCTCGTCGGCCGTTTCCATGCGCTTACGGGTCATCGGGCCAGTATCCTCAATCTGACCGTCCGCCGATGCCTTGATCACGCCACGCGGGCCATACCGCTCGCGAAACTCGGGGTCTTTCGGGTAGAAGTAGCCCTCAGGCTCCTCTTCTGCGTTGAGATGATAGAGGTTGCCAAAGAATTCATCGAACCCATGGTTGGTTGGAAGGTGTTCATTCTGATCACCGAGGTGGTTCTTGCCGAACTGTGCCGTGGCGTAGCCATGGTTCTTGAGCAGCGAGGCGATCGTGGGTGACCATTCGGGCATTCCATGCTTGGACCCGGGCATGCCAATTGTCAAAAGACCGGTACGGAACGGATGTTGGCCTAGAATGAATGAGGCCCGACCAGCTGTGCAGGATTGTTGAGCATATGCGTCGGTGAACATTCCGCCTTCGGCCGCCAGACGGTCGATATTTGGCGTCTGATAACCCATCATTCCGTGGTTATAGGCGCTGATGTTGAACATGCCGACATCGTCGCCCCAGATCACGAGAATATTGGGTTTTTCCGTGTTTTGCGCCATAGCGGCCGCGGACGTTAGTCCCAGAGCTGTCGCCGCTATGGCGCACATTCTGGTTATCTTGGTGAATAACATGATTTCCTCCTTTGTTTCGGGCGATGCCCGACAGTGCTTTCCGACAGTTACGCCTAATTGCCTTGCTGTTGCGCGATCTCGCCAGAACGGACAGTAACGGCGGCGTTCATGCTCTCTCCGGCGGATTTATCCATGGACTGCCCGATGATGACGGAATTACTATCGTCCGATATGAAGCGGTCCCTTTAAGTTGCCGCTGCTTTTGTCTTGCCCTTGCTAAACGCCAAGGCGAACGAAGACACACCGTCGGCGACAAGCTCTACCCCGAGAAGTATGCCGAGAGTCGAGACAGCGGAAACCGGCCAATCCATGAAGATAATGACGCCAAGCGCAAGCGAGGCGACACCGGAGATCAAGACCATCCAGAAAGCTTTTCGATCCTCAAGAGCAAACGCATACGCGATCTTGGCCGCGCCGCCAAACAGGAACGCAATTGCTATCAAAGTGGTTAGAACCACCATGCCCATCAAAGGCCGACCCAAGATCATCAAGCCGATGAGAAACCACATGATCCCGAGAAGGATAGTCCAGAACTTTACGGTGTTTGTTTCATCACGAAAGGCGGCGATCACCTGAGCGACGCCGAAGGCCACAAAGACAAAAGCTATCACTAAGGTCGCGAAACCGCTGGCCAATACCGGATTTGCAAGGGCAAATAACCCACCCAGCAGAGATACAATCCCCATGAGAACCCAAAGAAACCTGTTTTGCATGTCTGTACCTCCTGAGTTGATTGGGTGGGCTTTCCAGAAGATCTGATAGGATTGACCGAAAAGCCCAGCCTGTCTTGGTTCTTGCGTGTCTCCCGACTTTTATGCTCCCGACAGATACTCTACCCAATGGAATAGAAAGGATTTGCGGTTTTGGACCTGTCCGGGAGCCACCACGAAATCAGGGTTTCAACGCCTCGCGCGCCAATTCGGCAGAGTTTTTCAGCTTTTCCTTGCGGACCTGGTACTCTTCCTTGATCTCGGCCTTGCGCTTTTCAAATTTTGCCTTTCGTTCAGCAGAGGCTTTGGCGATCTGCTCGTCAAGAGCATCCAGACGCGCGTCCATTTCTGCATCCATTGCGTCAAGGCGCTCATTGATCTTCTTGTTGTTTTCCGCGATCCGCGCCTTCACGGTATCAACTTTGGCCATGATCGCGGCCTTGTTTTCTTCGTGGGAAGCCCGCAACTCTTCGTCCAGTTCAGCAAGTTCGCGGTCCATGGCACGCATTTCCGCTTCCCACTGCTCATCGACCGCATCGACGCGGGGTTTGCGGAAAATTGTGCCCCCGATTTCAGCCATCTTGGTGTCGAGGGGGGCCGTCCATATCTCGTCGACGGACGCAACGATGCAAGATTTGCCCGGAAGCAACTCAATGGAAACCTGATCGAGCATCGTCATGTCTACGCCGGAAACCATAAGGTCGCGATAAACGCCAAAAAGACCACCGGTCATACTTCCCATGGCCATGCCGCCAAGCGCGGCCTGGCTGGCAGCGGCGGTCCCCGCGACGGCCGCGCCAGACGCGATAGCAGCGGGTCCGGCCAAAACACCAACCATGGCGCCGATCATCATTCCGAAGGCCGTGCCGATCGGGCCTTCGTCCTGGGCTTTCTTGACCGCGACCTGTCCGTCTTCGTCTTTACCGATCACGGCAGCTGCGTATACCGCCAGTTCACCGTTCCGGTGCAGATCCCGTAACGCCTCCGCCCCTTTGAAAGCGGCTTCTTCTGAGTCGAACACGACTGCTACAAACTTTTCCATAAAATTGCTCCTCTTTTGGTTCATTTGTGGATGGAAACGGGGGAACCCGGCTATTTGAGAAACTGCATGTTCAAAGCCAGGTAGATCTGCCATTCCGGCACGCCGGCCCCGCGCCTGGCAACGGAGTACTGGGGTTCGACAAAAACGTTGAAGATAGTCTTGTCTTGCCGGGTCACTTTACCCAGCCTCAGCCCCAGCGGGACTGCATAGTTGTCGTTCTCGAAATTGTAGCTCCAAATCGGGGCGCCACCTGAATACCAACCTTTGCCCAGCTGATAAAAAACAAAGGGTTGGAATGCGGTCACGCTGGCACGGGGTTTGCCATTCGTATCACCGACGCCTCCGCGGTAGGTCAGCAGGTAACCGTACTGAAACAATGGCGAAATCGCGTTGAAGTAAACGTTGGCAAGACCCAATTGCCACTGGTCCGCCCCAAGACCGTTCTTTCCTGTAGGCGCCACGATCTGAGGCCCGATGGCAAAACTGGTTGCAGGGTTTCCGGTGTCGAACTGATAGGCAGCAAAAATATCCAAATCGCCGATGCCGGAGACGGTTGAGAAACCCGGACCGACGGGCAGAGAGTTCATCGGAAGCGAGGCTCGTACTAGCCAGTTCGAAGCTCCGATCTGCAAAGGCTGCGCATAACGCAGAACGAATTGGTTTCCTGAGCCGTTCGGAACGCCATTGAACGCGCCAACATAGTAGTTTTGGAGGTTGAGCGCACGGATGTCCGCCAGGGGATTGTTGGCTTGGGCAGCGGCTTGGTTTTCGCTGTCCGGCGACGCCAGGGCGACACCCGCAGTCAGGGACAAACAGATCGAAGCGAACAATATGAACGCTTTGATCGGAACGTTCGCAGACGCCGCTCCGGTTATGCCTGCTGCCTGCCCCGGCGACACTGCTCGGGCCCTGTAAGAATTCCGTCGAAGCATCTTTTGGGAAGCTTTCCCAAGGGTCATCTGGCCAATCCTTCCCGGATCACTTGAAGGTGTTCATGCAGAGCCCGATCGAGCCTCCGCATTCCAACCCCAACAGGCAATGCCCATTAGGCCAACCGCCGGAAACAAGGCGAAACGCTTTGATACCGCGTTGCCGCACTCTAAACTCGAACTCACGCTATCTGCTTTTCTGCATGCGGTGATTCTGTAGAACATATTAGATCACAAGGGCTTGAGACATGTCGGCGAACGCGCAAAAATCGAATGCTAAGCTCTCGGAGGTGGAGGATTCTCCAAAGGTCCGGTTGGCGCTCGTGCGCGCGCCCCTTGAGCTCTTTTCAAAGACGCATCCCTCTAAGGCGGCGCGGATCAGGCGGGACCTGAGAGACAGTGTTGGTCAATGGTTTGCCGAGGCCCGGTTGCCTTATTTCGACTATCTGCACGTCTTGGCGCGTGTCGGTTCCGATGACGAGGATGGAAATCTGCTCTTACGGGCCGGAATGGCACCAGATTTGGGAACACTAGGTTTATTCGGAAAGGCCTGCATCCACTCCGACACTTTATGGACAGCGTTGAAAACAGCACAGCGGCTAATGGACGGCCTTGTCAGCGCAGGGAAAATAAACATTCGCTTGCAACGAAACCGTTGTCGAGTATCGGTGTCTACTGCGCCGCTTGTTCCCGATGGCTTTGACGAGAGCTCCAAGTATTTGATTTCATTGCTTTGCTATCTGGTTTGTCTATCGGATAGAACCTCGAACGCTGATCTGAAAATTTTTTTCCCGGGTGCTTCGTGCGCACATCTGGGCGTGTTTCCAAAAGTACAGCGGTTCGTATCTGCTTCGGAAAATGCTTTGGAGTTCGATGAACATCTGCTGAAAAGCCCCCTGAAATTCTCGAACCCGGAACTAAACGCTTTCTTGCCCTTGATCGTTGAAGAATTGGATCAACTTGAAAACGACGCGGACTTAGCCCTGCTGCTCAACAAGATGAACGCCGCGGCTTTGAACACGCGCTTTCGCCCGCTTCGACTGTCCGAGGCAGCTTATCTGCTCGACACCAACGCGCGCACCCTTCAGTTGCGCCTAAAAAATAGGGGAACGACATTCAGCGATCTTAGAAAAACTGCTGTGCACCAAAAAGCACGGATAGAACTTGCTGCTGGACGATCGATCAACGAGACGAGTGACCTATTGGGGTTTGAACATAGGCAGAGTTTTTCAGAGGCGTTTCATCGTTGGGAGGGGACGGCACCTTCTGTTTTCGCGTCACTTGCGAAATGTTAAAGACAGTAAGCCCGAAACGACCGCAGGGAAAGATGCGGTGGCGCGGCACAGAGCCCCTGTCGCAGCTCAGGATAGTCCCGGTTCATCTTTATTTGTGTCGAAAGACAGCGCGGGGTTGGACGCAAGCAGACCTTCGAGACTGACTGGCGCTCTCCGGCTCACTTGGCACGGTTCTTTTCATACTCTTCCCTAAGCCGATTGGCCTCGATCTCCAGATCCGTCTGTGAGCTATTCTCAGCATCTTCGATTGTGGGCCTAACGGACGCTGTCTCCTGATCGTGTGTCGAGAGCCTTCCGTCGCCAGACATCAAGATCGCCGCCCATCTCAGGCCGGGAACATGGGCAAAAATTATCATTACGCAAACCGTAATGGGAACGCTGAGAAAAGCGCCAGGCAAACCCCAGATCGTCGTCCATGTCGTCAAGGCGACAATGACCATCATCGGGGATAAGTTGAGAGATTTCCCGGTAAGAGCAGGCTCCAAAATGTTGCCGATGACGAATTGGACTGCTCCGCAGCCCAGAACGATGATCAGTAATGCGGAATAGCCATCGAACTGGACCAGCGCCACAACCGCCGGGAAAATGACGGCCAGTACCGAACCAATTGACGGAATGAAGTTCAGGGCGAACGTCAGGACGCCCCACGTTTCGGCAAAGTCTAGGCCGACGGATTTCATGATCGCATAGCACAAAAGCCCGGTTAGAGCGCTCACAAATGTTTTGATGCCCACATACCGTTGCAGGGACTCTGAGATGTGAATGACGGTCCTGCCTATTTCCGCACCCAGCTCTGGATCATTGGCAGAGATTGCCAGCTTTTCCCGCATTGGGCGGCGTTCAATCAACATGAACGGCAAGTACAGGAGAACCAAGAAAGCGCCGGACAAGAACGTCTTGGCCGAGCTGACCGTTTCCACTGCAAACCCCGAGGCATCCAAGTCCTGGATGACGTTGACAACCGCGTTTGCATTATCGTCCCCAATGATCTCGACGATATTCGCAAGGATTCCGGCGAACCGGTCTTGATATCGTGGGACCGCGGCTGCCACTTCCTTTGCCTGAGCCGACAGTACACTCAAGATAGCGAGGATACCGGCCACGATAAGCAAGAAGCCCAAAACATATGACAGCCAAATCGGAACCGAACGGCCACCGATCCGAATTGCTGCGATACGATCAATGACAGATACAATGAGTACGAATAGCAGGCCAGAAATGGCCAGAGGTATCAGCAGCTCTTTAAGAACAAAAAGCCCTGTAACGGTAGTTCCCACAACAATTGAAGAGTAAGCCCAAAACGCCAAGGTCGCAGCTGGTCGGGTAGGCGTGTTTTGGTCCATGTTACGTGGTCCTGTCCTTGGGTCGCGAGCGCGGGCTGACCTCAGCGTAATTCGTCAGCGTGAGTCTGGCCTTTTCCTTTTGAGGCAAATGGCCTCTGGCGAAAGATCCTAGCTGCATTCGGCTGGTTGCTCCATACGCAAAAATCTTCTGCTCGTGCGTGACACGGCGATCATGGCGCAGCGAGGTTCGCAGATCGCCAAAAGTAAAGGTTTGATGTATTTTCAAGACGGCACTACGCTGTCAGCATGTGATGACACAGGAGGAATGGGTATGGAAATCAAGGATCTAATGGAGGACCTGCAGCGGCGTCGAGACGAGCTGCGGCTCCAACTGCACCTGGCGACGAAGGAAGCCGAGGACGAATGGAAAGAGTTGACCGCTCAGTGGGACAAGTTCTTGACACGCGACGAGTTCGAAAAAAGCGCCGAGGAAGTGGGCGAGGCGGCGCGGGCGATTGGCCTGCAGATGAAGGCGGCCTACGACAAGTTCAAGAAGTCTTAGGTCCGAGCTGCCCCGACCGCGCGCAGCGAAAGGGGCCGTGGGCATGGTTCCCGGCAAGAGTGGCGATGGAAACGTCCTGCGCTGAATGAGCAGAAGTGTCTCTGCCTTATAAAGTGTCCGGTTTCACGTGCCTCGACCTCGGACAACGCAACCAAATGGGAGATCGCCCCATGGCGACAAAAGCTGAGCTCGAAGCTGAACTGGCTGTTCTTCGCGAGAAGCTCAAGGAAAATGGCGGTTCATCAGCGCAAACGCAGAAAGTGCCCGACAACACCGATGAAAAGCGGGAGCCGGGGGGGTGGGACAGCGAGCTTTCTGAGCTTTTGGCACAAATCGAAGAATTGCCGAGCAAACATCCCCTGCTTCTTACATTGGGGGTATTCGCTCTAGGATATTTGATCGGTCGCTCAAAGTAGGGAACTTGTTATGAACCGCATCTCCAGAAACGTTTCTATCGTCCTGCGTTCCGAGCGACTGATCGCTCAGCGGCACTTGGCCGTATTGCGGCGACAAACCGGTCTGATGGCGGCGGCGGGTATCGCTGCGGCAGTCGGTTTGATCATGTTGAACGCGTCGGCATACTTGGCGCTTTCGCAAAGTGTTTCGGCGCCAATTGCGGCTTTGGTTGTGTCGCTGGCGAATTTGATCGTCGCCGCGATCTTGATTTCGATTGCAGGTAAGTCCAGCGCGGAACAGGAAACAGCACCGGTTGCAGAGGTGCGGGACATGGCCCTTGAAGACATCGAGGCCGAGATCCGAGCCTTTTCCGAAGAAGCCAAGGCCACGGCGGAAGCCGTCAAGAAAATGGCGAATGACCCGTTGGGTTCCATCGCCCCCAAAGTTGCAAGCAGCGTGGTCAGCGCAGTGATCCGGAACACCACGGAGAGCTCAAAAAAGGACAAAAGCTAGCGCATGCTCCTGCCTTCAATCTACCAGCTGCTCTAAACTTTTTGGCGCCGATTATCGATACTGCGAGCGTAACACTTGCCCCAAAACCAGGGCGGGCAAAATAGGCTTAGAACTTGTAGTTTTTCGGACAGTGATCAGCCAAGGATCATGAAATCAGGCTGCTTGGCGAGTGTAATTTATGGGAAGTCTTTTGCTGTGACCACTCATCTGGACAACACTTTTGGGAAATCAAGCATAGAGAGAACAGCAGAAAACATATCCATTTGGGTTGAGAGCATCGATCCAGTTCTTGCGATCAGTTTACTGGCTTTCGTTGTTTTGGTGTACGTTTTTAGAAAGCCATTGGCAAATTGTGTGCTGCAGCTTCTGAGTTTTCTCATGCGGCGCCTCGAAAGCGCAATATCAGAGGAAATACGCGGCAAGCTGCGTGAAGCCGTTCAAGTGCTTCTCGTCACCTTTGCTATGTTTATAGTTCTAGAGATTATCCAGCCTCCGGAACTACTCTCCCGATTTTTGCGTCGAGTGTTGACATCGATATGCATCATTGCGGTGTTTTCTGGCTGGTATCGATTGGCGGCCGTATTCGTTTCCATGTTGAGCAGTGAAGAACACGCGAAGTCTATCCGTCTCGAACAGGACTGGACTGTTAGAGTGACACAGTTCTCAGTTGTTCTTTTTGGTTTAGCTGCATTGCTCGAGGTCTGGGAGATCGACATTTCTGGTGCGCTGACGGGTGTCGGCGTGCTTGGCGCGGGGCTGGCAATCGCCTCACAAGACCTAGTAAGAAACTTGCTTGCCGGCATGACCAACAGCAGCGAAGAGCGCTTCGTGTCCGGAGATACGATTGATGTTGAGGGTTTGGTCGCCGGTGTTGTGGAGCGGGTGGACCTGCGCTCGACTCTGGTTGTTGGATTTGACCAGATCCCACGCTTCGTTCCGAACGCGGAACTGGCCAACAGCGTTGTGCTGAATTATTCCCGGATGAAGCATCGTCGGATCATGATGACCTTCGGCTTGGTGCTCTCTGCCAGCGAAAGTCAGGTGATCGCCGTTCGCGACGGGCTGCAGCGCTACATGCACGAAAGCGGCGATTTTGATACCTCGGATGACGCCCCGTGCTACGTGCGCGTCACGGGGCTGAGCGACCATTCGATAGATATTTTGTTCTACGGGCGTAGCCGATCGCCGACTTATTCAGACTTTCTGCGCGTCAGCGAAAACCTCAGCCTGAAAATCCTGTCTCTGGTCGCAGAAGTGGGAACCCAACTGGCCCATCCGACCCAAACGATAAAAACGGTTTCCCCGGCGCCTCATCAGACGCCCGGCCCGGACAAGGAGGACCTCAATGACTGAGTTTATCCTGGCCTTTCTGGTTGTCCTCGAGGGGATTGCCATCTTCTTCGCTTGGCGCGCCGTTCAAACCGCACGCACGCCGCAAGGGGCGGTGGGCTGGGCCATCCTGCTGATCGCCGCGCCTTACCTGGGCGTGCCACTTTACCTATTCTTGGGCCATCACAAATACCGGGGATTCATCCTTTCGCGCAAGGGCAGCGAACGCGTGATGGAAGGCCTGCGCGTCCATGCTGAAACGTATAGGCCCGTGGCACCGCTGCCGGTGTCGCCCCGGCCGCTGGAGGCGATTTCCGGGTTTCCGGCAGTGCGCGGCAATTCCATGCGGCTGCTTGTCGATGGCGAGGAAACATTCGCAGACATCTTCAATGCTATCGATGAGGCCGAGAATTATGTGCTGGTGCAATCCTATATCGTCAAGGACGACGGTGTGGGGCGCGCACTG
Organism: Ruegeria sp. BHSC026; assembly: GCF_059613065.1. NCBI lineage: Bacteria > Pseudomonadati > Pseudomonadota > Alphaproteobacteria > Rhodobacterales > Roseobacteraceae > Ruegeria > Ruegeria sp. BHSC026. The sequence goes on from NZ_JBXWRV010000017.1 coordinate 21,278, forward strand.
GCCGAGCGAATGATCGCGGCGGCAGGCCGGGGCGTTAGCGTTAGGTTCCTCGTCGATGCGGTCGGCTCGATTGCGCTGCCCGCAACCTACTTCGATCGATTACGTGCGGGCGGCGTAGAATTCGTCGACCCCAAAAAAATGCCCGGGCCCCGGACGCGCTTTCACCTCAACTTCCGCAACCACCGCAAGACAATCATCGTGGATGGTAAGACCGGCTTTACCGGCGGGCTGAATTTCGGCGACGAGTACAAAGGACTGGACCCGAAATTTGGCGACTGGCGCGACACCCATGCCCGGCTGCAAGGGCCGATTGTGTCACAGCTGCAGCTGATCTTTGCCGAGGACTGGCACTGGGCCACCGAAGAGGTGCTGCTTGACGATCTGCTCTGGGATGCCCCCCTGGCCGGGGATGACATGGCCGCGATGCTGATGGCGACCGGCCCGGGGGACGAGATGGAAACCGGGGCGTTGTTTTTCTTTGCCTGCATTTCCATGGCCAAAGACCGCATCTGGATTGCCTCGCCCTATTTCGTGCCGGACACCGACGTGATCGCGGCCTTGAAATTCGCCGCACTGCGTGGCGTTGATGTCCGGATACTTGTTCCCGAAGTCGTCGACCACAAAGTGCCCTGGCTTGCAGCCTTTGCGTATTTCGACGAAATTCGCGACGCGGGGGTCAAGGTCTTTCGATACGATGCAGGCTTCATGCATCAGAAAGTCGTCCTGGTCGATGATGCCGTGGCGGCAGTGGGCACAACAAACATGGACAACCGCTCATTCCGTTTGAACTTCGAGGCCATGGCAATGCTTTTTGACACTCGCGCGGCTTCCCAGTTGCACGCGATGCTCGACGCTGACTTTACGCGGTCGTTTGAACTCACAAAGACACTGATGGAGCAACCTTGGAGAGTTCGCGTTGGCGCTCCAATTTCGCGGCTGTTTTCCCCATTACTCTGACTGCTTTGCTGGTGCGATCTTTGAAGTTTCATTCCTTCTTCAGAGTTTTTCGTAGAGTTGTGATTTTGACTGGGGGTAAGCATGTGGCGTATCAATCGCGCCTAGTTTACCGGAAAACCTGCCGCTGTAGTCGCCGATCGTGATCGTGCAGGGCTCGCGGTGGACGACGAGGCGCCCGATCACTTCGGGCGCAAGCCAGGCGAGGCGTTTGAGGTGGCCAAAGTAGCGGTCGGACAGGCCCTCGTCGGCGGCGAGATCCGTGAGTGTGGCGACCTAGCCGGCCTCCAGAATCTTCCGCTAGCGCCATGCCCGGCCGATGGCGCGCAAGAGGCGGAGACCTTGTGCCGAGGCAGTGCGAACACCGCCTCTTTGCCATGCATGATACCGAAGGCGATGCGTCTTTAACGCTCAAGCTACCTGCCTTGGAACGGTTTGTGTCCGCCATTCTCCACCTGGCCGATAGCGAGCGGCGACGCGTCCAGATTCGAGTTGCAGCAGGTGGAGCCAGCCGTTGTTGAACAGCGCCGCAACCTCGCTGTGGCGGGCGAGGATGTCCGAGATCGCTTCGCGCGGGGCCTCGATGAGCACGGTCAGGCGCTGCGGCTCATGCATCTGACGCATGCCGTCATGCACTGCCTGCCAGGGCAGTCCTGCCCGCAGCCGCCCGCCGTTTCCCTCGACCACGCCGATGCCGCCTGCGACATTGTGGATGAGTTTGTTGCCGGCACCGAAGACTTCGGGTGCGAGGCTTGAGCCGTAGTATTGCAGGGAGATCCAGCTTGCCACCACGACAGGTGCGGTCAGGATCAACTCGAGCGTGGCAAAGCCCTCGTCCGCCTTCCAGTCGTAACTGTGCAGAAAGGCACGCCCGCCGAGATCCTTGCCAGCGGTCGCCGCGCGCGGGGCGGCGATAAACACGGAACAGCCCGCAAGCCCCCATTCGGGGCGGATTTCGGACCAGTCGCGCGCCCGCGTCGCCACGGTTTGGGGCGTTGCGCCGGGAAGCTTGAGAGCGCGCTCCATCCGCGCCTGATTGCTCGCCGCTGCAAGCCACGCGCGGGTCTGTGCAAGCTCCGGCGCATGCGTGGCGGGGGCTTCGGCATCGAACAAACTCACTTCCTCGGTTGTGGTGTCGTGCAGCGCGGCCACGAAGTGCGTGTCCTCGGGCAGCGCGATCCCGAGCCCCGGAAGATGCGCACGGGTTTCTGGATCGTTCAGTAGTGCGGCCAGAAGCCGCGCCGAAACCGCACCTGTGTGACCTCCGCAGGCGCCGCAGTGATAGGCGCTTTCGTGGGGGTTGTTGGTGGCCTGTGCGCCATGGCCGACGAGTAACATCAGCCGTGCGAATCCTTCACGAAGGCCCATTGCCTTGAGCACGTCGGCCACGATTTCCGCCCGGCGTTCCGGCGAGAGCGTATCTGCAAGGCGAGGGGCGGGTTCTGGCGTCGCTGCTGCGGCGGCCTTGCCGAATGTGCCGGCCAGAAGCTTGCAACCATAGACGAGCCCCGCCGCCTCCACAAAGGCAAAAGACGAGACTGCCGCCTGCCGGAAACGCCCCCAGGCGCGCACTGCCCGCGCGTCAATGCGTGTTGCCTTCTCGGCGTTCCCGGGCTGCTGGCTCGAGCTGCGCATGGCGGGCGTCAGCAGCACCGGCAGATGCGCCTCGACCGCATCGGAGCCATGTGGAGAATGCGCGACCGGCAGGCCGAAGAAACCAGCGAAACCAAGGGTCTCGATCCCCGGTGCCTGCGCCTCGAGAGCGCGGCGAAACGGCTCGGAGCGCACGTCGATGCAAAAGGCCGCCTGCAGCGTCGAGCGTGCCGAGGGCAGGGCGGCGGGCCCATCGAGCCGCTCGTCGAGGCGCCGCTGGAGGGCACGTTCGGCGGCATCCTGAAGGATTGCGTCAATCACGAGGTCCGGGGTTGGCGCGACGGGTTCGGCATGCGCCCGAACCACCTCGGCCCAGCGGGGCGCGAGTTCGGAGTACTGCGCAAAAAGAGCCTCCTCCCAGGTCAGACGGATCGCTAGCAGCGCCGGAAGGGTGCGGTCGGTCCCTCTCTCTTGCTCGGCCTTCCACAGCAACCAGCGAGCGTGCTGCTCCCAGCCACCGAGATCCAAAAGCAGCCGGTGAAAGGCCGTTTCGGCCGCGTCTGCCTCGATGCCCAGCGACTCGGCCGCTCTGGCGATCGCTCGCTCCGGGGTGTCTGGGACGGCTGCGACATGCGCGCAGAAGCCATGGAGTCCGGCGATCTCGGGGGTCAGGTCGCGCGCGGCCCAGGCCCTCCAGGCGGCCCAGGCGGGGGCATCCGTCGCAGGTAACCAAAACGCTTGCCCCCGGTCGAAGTGACCGGCCGCCCAGAGGCCGACGCAGCGTTCGATCACGGCGGGCCAGTCGGTCCCGCTCAACTCGGCAGCAAGATCGGCAACGGTTGGCAGAGCGCGGGGCGCTGGTGTCGGCGCATGCATCTTGGCCTTTAGAAGCGCCAAGTTGGCCGGTTTAAGCGGTGAGGTGCAGGCAATCAGCGCCGCTGCGAGATCGTCATCGGTGATACGCCCTGCTGCAACATCGGCTGCAAGCTCAGTGCGCGGACGGAAGAGCGCCGCACCGGATACGCGCGCAAGACGTGCCGCCGCTACGGTCATGTTTTCTCCCGCCTGTCCAAGAAAGGGGTTGACTGCCACCGTGGCATCAAGCGGGAAGGCGGGTGGGATCGCCCGCACGGCGGCCTCGGCGGCCTTCAGGATCGCCGACAGCCGGGCTGGCGCTATGTCGATTTCTTGCATGAACATTTCGTAAGATCCTTATTTCGCGATTATTTGGACTTCACAGTGCGGAAGCCGCCGATCGCCTGGTCAATGAGCGCATTTAGGTACAGGCCGTTGGTGACATGCACACGCAGCCCTGCAGCAGCTGGGTGGTTCGCCCAGAGCGGAAACAGAGCCTGAGCAAGCGCCACCAACCCAAAGGACGTAACCGCGAGCACGATCAGCGCCCATTCCAGCGGGCCCGGAACAGGCGGTGCGGGCAGATGAGCGCCCCAGAGCGCTTGCGCGCCGAGTTGGAAGGCAAAATAGGCAACGGTGGCGGCGAGCGCGGCGCGCGCGGTGCGGCGCGTCAGGGCCCGCGGCGCGGCATCGGCCAGCCCCTGCGCCACGAGGTAGGCGACGCCGAAGACAAGAATCGCGCCCAGCGCCAACGCCTGCGGTGACTTCGGCCCGGCGATGGCCATGAAAGCCCCCGCCATAGCCGCATAAAGTGCCAGCGCCAGGGCAAAGGCCCGAAACACTGCCCCCCATCCCGGCACCGCCACAGGCCCCGGACGGCGCGCGGCGTTGACCTCGGCCACGGCCATACCGGCAGTCAGGAAGGCATGGCTCTTGTAGAGCCCATGGGCGACGATGTGCAGGAGCGCAATCGGCCACAAGCCCAGCCCGCATTGCATCAGCATGAAGCCCATCTGCCCGACCGTCGACCAGGCCAGTGCCGTCTTGACCGCGCTTTGTGTCAGCATCACCACCGCCCCAAAGAGAGCAGTGAGCCCGCCCATCAGGACCAGAACCGCCATCGCCGCAGGGCTGGCCTGCACCAGCTCTGCGAGCCGGATCAGCAGGACTCCGCCTGCATTGATGATCCCTGCATGCAGTAGCGCCGAAACCGGGGTAGGCGCCTCCATCACCTCAGTCAGCCAGCCGTGCACGGGGAAGGCTGCCGTCTTCAAGAGCGCTGCCAGCACAATGAGCGCCACGGCTGCCTGTCCCGCAGCGCCCAGGCCTTGCGCTTGCACAGACTCGCGCAGTGCGGTCAGATCGGCGGTGCCGAAAGACACCCAAAGCAGACCTGCTGCAAGCACCAGCGCTATATCGCCGGCGTGCCAGACCAGCGAGAACTTCGTTGCCGCTCTCCGCGCCGCCGGCCGATCCGAATAGAAAAGCAAGAGTTGACGCAACACTATCCCGGTTGCCAGAAAAGCTGCGACCAAAACGGCAATATGGCCGGCTTGGACCAACGCCAGAACAATGGCCAGCGTTGTCAGCATCAATGCGTGAAACCGCCCCTCCTGCGCTTCGCCGTCCATGTAGCGCTTTGAATAGCGTGTCACGATCCAGCCGATAAAGGCGACAAGCAGCGACATTGTCGCGCCGATCACGTCGAGCATGAGCAGCTGCCCGAATCCGCTGACGCCGGTCTTTGGCGCGGAACCTGTCGCGAGCATGGCGGCCCCGGAAAGGGCCAGCACTAGCGCGACAAGGCTTGCGCTTTCCGGCAGCCAGCGCGCACGGGGCGGACGACGGCCCGGTGTGACCATCATTGTGGCAGCGCCGATCAGCAAAACCAGAGGCGCGAATTGGCCCGGGAAGGCAAGAAGGGCATCCATTGTCAATCTCCACGTTCAAGGAACTGTGGAGCGGACATAAACTCTTGGCGTCATCCAGAAAATTACATAATTTTAGTGTAAACGTTCGATCTGATGGAACAATGGCCAAGCTCAACCTTCACCATCTTCACCTGTTCCGTGCAGTCGCGCGCGAAGGTACGCTCACCGGCGCGGCGCAGCGGCTGAACCTGTCGCAGTCGGCGATGTCGACACAGATCAAGACGCTCGAAAGCACGCTTGGCCATCAGTTGTTCGAGCGCCGCGGACGCGGGCTGGTGCTGACCGAGGCAGGACGGATTGCGCTCGACCATGCCGAGTCGATCTTCCGGACCGCAGACGATCTGGTGGCCACTCTGCGCGACCGCCACGCCGGTCGGAGAGCTCTGCGCGTCGGCGCATTGTCCACGCTGTCGCGCAACTTTCAGATTGGTTTCATCGCGCCCTTTCTTGTGCAAGAAGATGTCGAAGTTATTCTGCGCTCCGGTCCGCAGTCTCAACTCATCGCCGGTCTAGAGGCACTAGCGCTTGACGTGGTGCTTACCAACCACCCCCCCGCGCAAGACGCAGCTAGCCGCCACCTGATCCACAGCATTGCCGAGCAACCAGTCAGTCTGATCGGTCCGCCCGATCTTGCTGGGCAGCCGCTGCACGACTTGCTGGAAAGCCGGCCACTGATCCTGCCTGCCTCCGGAAGCGCGCTGCGGGCGGCCATCGACGCTATGTTCGACGGGTTCTCAATCCTGCCCCGCATCGTCGCCGAAGCCGATGACATGGCCATGCTGCGGCTTCTGGCGCGCTCGGGTGCGGGGCTCGCTGTAATCCCACCCATCGTCGTACAGGACGAGCTTGCGTCAGGCCGGCTGGTCGAGCTTGCCAAGCTCGACGGGCTGTCGGAGACTTTCTTTGCCGTGACTCTGCGTCGCCGCTTCCCCAACCCTCTCATCCGCGACGCGCTGGAGGCGGCCATGGCCGCGGAGTTCGGCTAAGGCTGATCTTTGTAGCGTCAAGAAAACTTCCGTGCTGTCCAGCCGAATATCCCTTGCGTAAGCTTATGCAGCCACAGGCAGTGCTGGAGTCTTGGTTTTGTCAAAATGCTCGCGCGATTTTTTGCGAACCTCAATCTCGGTTCTAGCATCCGGTTTTGGACCCTGAGTCATCCTTGGCCACTGATGAAACGAAACCCGCGCAATTTGGAGCGGTGCTATTTTCACAGGGATTTTCGATGGACTGAAAGTAAGCCCCGCCAAAATTTCGGCACCGGTTTCGAACGCGTGCAAGCTGGGCAACGGGGCAAGCCGACAGGAGGCAAAGCGGGCATCGCCGTTGATCGACTGGCGGTCAAGGATGATGAAATATGTCGTTCGTGCGGCTGAGACGGCCGGACCCAATCCAAAGGCCGTCTATTGCAGCGCCAGTTGCCTGTGTCGGCGTACTCTTTTTTGGTTTTCTGGAGGGACTCGTCGCAGAGGTCCTTGCCACAGAGCCGGATGGTCTGCGGCAAGAAATAGCAATTGACCCTTTGGGAGCGAGCGTGGATATTTTGCCAAGGAAAAATGGTGGCACATTCACCCGGAGCGCAGATATGAACCTCACCCGCCGCATGTTCGGGGCAGCGACTCTCGCCTGCGGAATTGCCGCCATTGCGCAACCCGCAGCGGCCCGGGCGCAGGAACCGCCCGTTATTGCCGCGGCATCGGATCTGCGCTTTGCGGTTCAGGATATCGCCGCCGCCTTCGCCATGGAAACCGGCCACGAACTGCGGCTTGCGTTCGGGTCCACCGGCAATTTCGCGCGGCAGATCCGCGAAGGCGCGCCTTTTGAAATGTTCATGGCGGCCGATGAAAGCTTTGTTCTCGATCTGGCCCGCGACGGGTTCTTGCGGGACGAGGGCGCTCTCTACGCCCAGGGGCGCGTGGCCATCGCAGTTCCGAACCAAGGGTCGGCGCTGGCAGCCGACGGGACGCTGGAAGACCTGCACCGCGCGCTTGGCGCCGGGCAGGTGTCGCGCTTTGCAATCGCCAATCCCCAGCACGCGCCCTATGGCATGCGGGCGATGGAGGTCCTGCAGCATGTGGGCATCTGGACGGCAATCGAACCGTCGCTGGTGTTGGGTGAAAATGTCAGCCAGGCCGCGCAGTTCGCGCTGTCGGGCAGCGCCGATGGCGGCATCATCGCTTGGTCCCTGGCCCAGTCGCCGCAGCTCCAGCCGCTGGGGGAATTTGCGCTCATTCCCGCCGATTGGCACCAGCCGCTGATGCAGCGCATGGCCTTGGTGCGGAATGCGGGGCCCGTGGCAGAGGCGTTCTATCGCTACATGAAAATGCCTGTTGCGCTTGAAATCTTGGCGCGCCACGGCTTTACCGTGCCGGGTTAGACGCATGGATTGGCAGGCGCTCTGGCTTTCGCTTTCGCTGGCTGCGTGGACGGTGGCCTTGCTTCTACCGGTATCGATCCTGTTCGGGCGGTTTCTGGCGACCCGTAAGTTCCGGGGAAAGGGTGTGGTCGAGGGGCTTGTGATGCTGCCGCTGGTCCTGCCGCCGACCGTGTTCGGCTTCTACCTTCTGGTCACGCTCGGGCGGAACTCTCCGATCGGTGCGGCCTGGCAGGGGCTGTTCGGCCACCAATTGGTCTTCAGCTTCGAGGGGTTGGTCGTGGCCTCGGTCATCTTCAACCTGCCATTTGCCATCCAACCGGCGCAGCGCGCCTTCGAGGCGATCCCGACGTCCCTGCGCGAGGCGGCGGCAGCCAGCGGGTTGCGCCCCCTGAGCGCGTTGCTGCGCATAGAACTTCCCCTGGCATGGCCGGGGGTGATGACGGCCATGGTGCTGACCTTCGCGCATACGCTGGGTGAATTCGGCATCGTCCTCATGGTGGGGGGCTCGATCCCCGGCGAGACCAAGACCATCGCCATCGCGATCTATGACCGCGTGCAGGCCTTCGACATGCAGTCGGCAGCGACGATGTCTTCGGTTCTGGTCGCCATTTCGCTGTTCACCATCGCTGTCACCTTCGCCCTGTCGGCCCGCATGGGGCGAAAGCTCGACTGATGACGCTCAGAGTTACGCTCCGGGCCAAGGCGCCAATTCCGCTTGATCTGACCTTCGCGGTAGGACCTGGAGAGTTGCTTGCGCTGGTCGGACCCTCGGGATCGGGCAAGACCACGACCTTGCGGACCATCGCTGGGTTCTGGCGGCCCGAAGCGGCGCGGGTCGAGGACGCCGGGATCACATGGCTCGATACCGAGGCGGGGGTCTGCTTGCCGACGCACCGCCGCCGCGTGGGCTTTGTGTTTCAAGACTATGCGCTGTTTCCGCATTTGACGGCGGCGCAGAACGTGGCCACGTCCCTGGGGGATCTGCCCCGCCGTGCGCGGGTGCGCGAGGCCGAACACCTGTTGCAGCGCGTCCATCTGGATGGGCTCGGCCATCGCCGGCCGGCGGACCTGTCGGGCGGGCAGAAGCAGCGCGTGGCGCTGGCTCGGGCCTTGGCGCGGCGCCCCGACGTGCTGCTTCTGGACGAGCCGTTCTCGGCCGTGGATCGTGCCACGCGTGAGCGGCTGTACGGCGAGATCATCGCTTTGCGGTCCGATCTGGAAATGCCGGTGGTTCTGGTGACCCATGACGTGAACGAGGCGCAGTTGCTTGCGGATCGGATGTTGGTTATCGACCGCGGCCGGGTCGTGCGCGACGGCACCACGGCCGAAGTGATGGCCGACGCCGACGCGCTGCGGGCCATGGGAATCCGCGAAGCGGCTGTCATGCTGCCCGCGATGGTGGCCGAGCATCTCGACGACGGTCTGACCCGACTTGACGCCGCGACCGGTCCGCTGTTCTTGCCCAGGATCGACGGGGCGCCCGGCACCGGTGTCCGGGTGCGGATCATGGCGCATGACGTGATCCTGTCGCGCGCCCGGCCTCTGGGGCTGTCGGCGCAGAACATCCTTGGCGGAACAGTGACACGGATCGTACCCGGAGCAGGACCGGGCGTGCTGGTCCATGTTGCGGTCGGTGAACACGAGATCCTCGCTCGGATCACACGCCGCGCGGCAGCCGATCTTGGTTTGCGACCGGGGGATCCGGTCCACGCCATCCTCAAATCCATGTCCGTTGCCCGCGATCATGTTGCGCGTGCCGCTGATGACGCGGGGGGCGGAGGCCTGGGCTGATCAGATCGGGCAAGGGTCCGTTGCGGCACAGGCCGGGGTCATGCCGGGGGCGTCCTGTCGGTTTGCGGCACTGCGAGAGTACGAGCTGTCATCAAACCGTCACTTGCGCTGCGCTTTTAATTTCGAATATTCATGAAATATGGAAAAAATGATTCCCGAACGTCTGTCCACCCTGGGACATCCACAGCGGCTTACCGTATTTCGGCTGCTGATGCGGCGCTATCCCGACCGCGTCCCGGCCTCGGAGATCGCGCGCGCGCTGGGGCTAAAGCCCAACACGCTGTCGAATTACCTGAGTGCATTGCTGCAGGTGGGCCTGGTTTCGCAGGAGCGGGCAGGGACCTCGTTGCGCTATGCCATCGAGATGGCGGCAGTGCGCGGGACGATCGACTGTTTGCTGCTGGACTGCTGCCGCGGCCGCCCCGAGATCTGCGCGCCCGCTTCCTGTACCACGTCTAACAAGACCGATCGGGACCGGAAGCTCAATGTGCTGTTCATTTGCACCGGCAATTCGGCGCGGTCGATCTTTGCCGAGGCGATCCTGCGGGACGAGGCGGGCGACCGGTTCAACGTGTATTCGGCCGGCACCCGGGCCCGGGCTGCGTTGAACCCGGTTGCTTTGCAGGTGCTGAAGCTCAATGGCCATGACATTTCGGATTTGCGCGCCAAGACCATCACCGAGCTTCAAACCCCGGGCGCGCCGGATTTCGATTTCGTGTTCACGGTCTGCGATCAGGCCGCGAACGAAGACTGTCCCGCCTGGCCCGGCCAGCCCATCAGCGCCCATTGGGGTGTGCCCGATCCGGTTGGGGCCGACGGGACGCAAGCCCAGAAAACACTCGCCTTTCAAGATGCTTACGACGCGATCCGCAACCGAATCCTGACCTTTTCATCGCTGCCGCTTGAAACCCTGGATCGCATATCTCTTCAGAACGCCGTGGATGACATCGGCCGGATCCATACCGAAGAAACCTCATGACCGTTTATGCTCTCAACGGCTTGGGCCGCATCGGCAAGCTGGCCCTGAAACCCCTGCTTGAGAAAGGGGCGCAGATCGCCTGGATCAATGATGCGGTGGGGGACCCCGCGATGCACGCGCATCTTCTGGAGTTCGACACCGTGCATGGCCGCTGGGCCGCCGACTTCAGTCATGACGAAAACTCGGTCACCATTGACGGCGTGCGGTTGCCCTTCATCGGAACCCGCAACCTGTCGGAGCTGCCGCTTGAGGGCGTCGACGTCGTCATCGACTGCACCGGAGTTTTCAAGACCGAGGCAAAGCTGGCCCCTTACTTCGACGCCGGCCTGAAAAAGGTGGTGGTCTCGGCTCCGGTCAAGGATGGTGATACGGCCAATATCGTCTTTGGCGTGAACGAAGGCACCTATGACCCGGCCCGCCACCGCATCGTGACCGCGGCCAGCTGCACCACGAACTGCCTAGCCCCTGTGGTCAAAGTCATCCACGAGAGCCTGGGTATCCGGCACGGCTCGATCACCACGATTCATGACGTGACCAACACGCAGACGATCGTGGACCGTCCGGCCAAGGACCTGCGCCGTGCCCGGTCGGCGCTGAACTCGCTGATCCCCACGACCACCGGCAGCGCCACGGCGATCACCCTGATCTATCCCGAGCTGACGGGGCGGCTGAACGGGCATGCGGTGCGGGTGCCGCTGCTGAATGCCTCGCTGACCGATTGCGTGTTCGAGGTTGAACGCGAAACGACGGCCGAAGAGGTGAACGCCCTGTTCAAGGCCGCGGCCGAGGGGCCTCTGGCCGACATTCTGGGCTATGAGGAGCGTCCGCTGGTCTCGACCGACTATACCAATGATACCCGGTCCAGCATCGTGGATGCACCGTCGACCATGGTGGTGAACGGAACGCAGGTAAAGGTTTATGCCTGGTACGACAACGAGATGGGCTATGCGCACCGCGTGGTGGATGTCGCGATGATGGTCGGGGCATCGCTTTGACACGCGCTTCCCAACGTCCGGACGGGCTGTCGGCCTATATGGCCGTCACGGCAGCCTATTGGGCCTTCATGCTGACCGACGGCGCCCTGCGGATGCTGGTGCTGCTGCATTTTCACACTCTGGGCTTTTCACCGGTCCAGCTGGCCTATTTGTTCGTGCTGTACGAGATCGCCGGGATGGCCACCAACTTGGCCGCCGGGTGGATCGCCGCGCGGTTCGGGCTGACCGCGACCCTGTACGCAGGGCTGACGATACAGGTGCTGGCATTGCTGGCGCTGGCGCAATTGGATCCGGGCTGGACCATCGGTGTGTCCGTCGCCTTCGTGATGGTCGTGCAGGGCGCCAGCGGAGTGGCCAAGGACCTGACCAAGATGTCGTCGAAATCGGCAGTCAAGCTGTTGGCCCCCACAGAAGGCGGCGGACTGTTCCGCTGGGTGGCGGTGCTGACAGGGTCGAAGAACGCGGTCAAAGGGCTTGGCTTCCTGCTGGGGGCGGCCTTGTTGGCCGGGCTCGGCTTCACGGGTGCCGTGCTGGGCATGGCGGGGGTTTTGTTCCTTATCTTGGTGGCGGTGCTGCTGGCGATGCCGCCGGGGCTGCCTAAAGGGCGCAAGGGCGCGAAGTTTTCCGAGGTCTTTTCGAAATCGGCCAATGTGAACTGGCTGTCCGCGGCGCGGGTCTTCCTGTTCGGGGCGCGCGACGTCTGGTTCGTCGTCGGCATCCCGATCTATTTCTATGCTGTGCTGTCGGATGGCAGCGAAGCAGGCAACCGCGCGGCTTTTTTTCTGATCGGCGGGTTCATGGCCATGTGGGTCATTCTGTATGGCATCGTTCAGGCCGCCGCCCCGCGCCAGCTGCGGGCAGGGGCGCGGGATGAGGCCGATCTGGTCGCAGCGGCGCGCAGCTGGGCCTGGGGGCTAGCCTGTGTGCCGGCCCTATTGACGGTGGCCGCGCTGCTGTCCTCTGGTCCGACGCCATGGCTGACGCTGACGCTGGTGGGTGGTCTGCTGGCCTTTGGCGCGGTCTTTGCGGTGAATTCCTCGCTGCATTCTTACCTGATCCTGGCCTTCACCCAAGCCGAGCGGGTGACGATGGATGTGGGGTTCTACTACATGGCTAACGCGGGCGGGCGGCTGTTGGGTACGCTGCTGTCTGGGCTGACCTATCAATGGGGCGGGTTGCCCTTGATGCTGGGGACGGCGGCCGCCATGGTCTCGCTGTCCGCCGTGACGGCGGGGCGCTTGCAGCCCCAAACAACTTCGGAGATCTCGGCATGAGCGTATTTGAACGGTATCTGTCCCTGTGGATCGCGCTGGCCATGGCCGCTGGGATCGCCATCGGCTCGTTCGCGCCGGGTTTGGTTCAGGCCATCGCGGCGGCCGAGGTGGCCAATGTCAACCTGGTGGTGGCGGTGCTGATCTGGGCCATGGTCTATCCGATGATGGTAGGGGTGGACCCAGGCAGCCTGCGCGACGTGGTGAAACAGCCCAAAGGGCTGGCGATCACCCTGGTGGTCAACTGGCTGATCAAGCCCTTTACCATGGCGGCGCTGGGCGTGCTGTTCTTCGAATACGTCTTCGCCGACCTGATCGCGCCCGCCGATGCCCAGCAATATATCGCGGGGCTGATCCTGCTGGGTGCGGCACCCTGCACGGCAATGGTGTTCGTCTGGTCGCATCTGACCAAGGGGGACGAGAACTATACCCTGCTGCAGGTGTCGGTGAATGATATTGTCATGGTCTTTGCCTTCGCTCCGATCGTGGCCTTCCTGCTGGGCGTGACCGACATTTCCGTTCCGTGGCAGACGCTGGTCCTGTCGGTTGTCCTGTTCGTGGCACTGCCACTGGCGGCGGGTGTCTGGACGCGCAACCGGCTGGGCTCGGCTGAGCGGATCGCGGCGTTCCGCGACCGGGTCAAGCCGTGGGGTGTTGTCGGCCTGATCGCGACCGTCGTCATCCTGTTCGGACTGCAGGGGCAGGTGATTCTAGACCGGCCGGCGGTCATTGCATTGATCGCCGTGCCGATCCTGATCCAGTCCTACGGGATCTTTGCGGTGGCCTATGCGGCGGCCTTTGCCCTGCGCGTGCCGCACCGGATCGCGGCGCCCTGCGCGCTGATCGGCACGTCGAACTTCTTTGAACTGGCGGTGGCCGTCGCCATCAGCCTGTTCGGCCTGAACTCGGGTGCGGCTCTGGCCACGGTAGTGGGTGTGTTGGTCGAGGTGCCGGTGATGCTGTCGCTGGTGACTTTCGCCAACCGGACACGCGGCAGGTTCCAGCAACGCGAAACAGGTGCCGTGGAACGTGCCGGCATCTGACTGTCGGTTTAACATGCTGAAAGAAAGCACGTCTTGCCCATCTCGGAGGGCGCGAAAAATTCTATCGGCGCCCACTTGAAATCTGGTTTCAACGAAACTTTGGCCGGTTGTGAGACGCCCGATTGAGGTTTCGTGGTTACGTGACAGGTTCGGCTGAAACAGCGGACCGCCAGCCGTTCGCCAGGACGGGAGCAGATGACTGACGCGACTACACTGCGCTGCCCTCGGGGCGGCCCGACTTGCCGCATGTCCGATCTCCGTCGGGGGGGGTGCGCGGCGCGATACGCCACAGGTCGCGCCCGGGAAACGACACCAGAGGAGGACGCGCATGCTTGCACCTGCATTCAACCGACGCAACGATCCGTTTGCAATCATGCGGTCGATGATGCGTGACTTTGACCGCCTGTCCGGTGATGGTCCGGCCCGCTGTTCTGGGCCGGCGCGGATCGCCGCGCCGCGCTTTGGTCCGTGGGGCGTGTATAGGTGACGGCGGCGGTCAGTTCCCGTTGTTGCGCGCTTCCAGCCGTTCAAGATTGACCACCGTCGACAGCATCAGCCTGTCGTGGCTCCAATCCTGGGTCTGGCGGAACGATGCCGCCGCGAATGCCACCAGAACGGCAAAGATCAGCGTCGTCGCAAGAAAGAAGGCGGGCACGGGCGCGTTCAGTCGGGGCGCGTCGGCCAGGGCGATCACCCGCTGCCGCAGGACCCGCTTGGCCTTGCCACCGGGAACCAGGGCCACGTTCAGAACACGCGGGCGGCCCTGCGAGACCGTTCTGGCGCAGTAATCCAGCAGACATTTGGTATAGTCGCGGGCGTCGATTCCGCGGCGCATGACCACGGATTGGTCGCAGGACAGTTCGCGCAGACGGCTGAACTGATATTTCAGCAGCCAGAAGGCCGGGTTCCAGAACAACAGCGGACGCAGCAGTTCGAATCCAAGCTCCCATTCGACGTCCCGGGCGCGGACATGCTCGAGTTCATGTGCCAGCGCGAAGCGCAGCTCGCACGGGGTGTCCAGCAGATGGCTGGGCAGCACCACATGGCGGCGGCGCAGACCGCGCACAGCGAAGGGAACGGTGATCCGGTCCGAGAGGCGTATGTCCACGCTGGCAGAGCGGCGCCAGAGGAAGCTGTTCTGAACGGTTTCGCGAATGGCCAGCGCATCCCGAACCGTCCGTGCCAGAATGCGCAGCGCGGCAAGTATCAGCGCCGCGACAAGCCCGGTCAGAACCGGGCTTTGACCGGACAGCACAAGATCGACCCAGCGCTGGCGTGTGTTCAGCAAGGCCTCGAACTGGGTCGCCGGCATGGCGATGTCGCCCCGCAGATAGGCCGCGACGGCGATGTCCCCGATGGCCACGGCGCGTCCGGGCCACATTTGCGCGGACAGTGCGGTCACCGTCAGCGCCAGAACCGGGCTGAGCAGAACACACAGGCAAAGCGCCTTGAGCACACGCAATTGAACGACGAAATTGTGCCGCTGCACCGTTGGGCGCAACGCCGCCCGGGCGGCCAGCCAAATTAGCGCGGACAAGGCCAGCACGACATTCAGGTCCAAATAGGCGTCGAGTACCGGTTTAACCGCTGTCATTTTGCAGTCTCCTCTCTACCAGTGCTCGAATTTCCTCCAGATCAGCTTCGGTCAGGCCGGCGTCATCGACAAGACGTGCCACCAGCGAGGCCGGAGTGTCATCGAACAACGTGCGAGACAGGTTCTGCAGCGACCGCGCCTGATAGGTGTCCTTCTCAAGCAGCGGGCGATAGATCAGGGTTTTGCCATCCTTGCGGCTTTGGACAAATCCCTTTTCATCCAGGATACGCAGGATCGTCGCGCCCGAGGTGTAGGCCAGGTTCCGCTCGGGCGGCAGCCGGTCCAGCACGTCGCGTACCGAGCCTTCGCCAAGTGCCCAAAGCTCGTTCATGAACTCCAGTTCAACCTCGGTCAGCAGATTTCCTGTCTTTCTCTTTCGCATCGGTTTCGGTGTCACCATTTTGCCTGTTATGCTTGCCAGACAAGCATCCTTTCGCGGTTGCGCAAAGCCTAAACTTTCCAGAAAACGAAAATGCCCCAGCCGATCGACAGGAAAAGCGGGGTCCAGACCGGTTGGCCGACCAGCCCCAGCCAGGCCAGAAAGATATAGGCCGAACCCAGCAGGGTGATGAACAGCCGGTCGCCCAATGTGGTGGTCAGGCCCAGCACGCCCCGGCGTTCGATCCCGTCGCGAAACTTGACCACCTCGAGTACCCCGATCAGGGCGATGGCCGAGAAGATGCCCACGAAAACCGCCAGCGTTGCCGGGGTCCAGGCCATCCAGAAATCGGGCCACAGCGGGTCGGTCCAGGAAAAGCCCTTGGGTTCTTCCTGACCGACATTGCCCCAGCCGGCCTTGGCTTGCGCCAGCGCCGAGGACGGGGCGAGCAGGGAGAAGGAGAGAAGGAGTTTGCGCATGTCGAACCTCATACACGTCCCATCGCGAAACCGCGCGCGATGTAGTTGCGGACAAACCAGATGACGATGGCGCCGGGGATGATGGTCAGGGTGCCGGCGGCAGCCAGCAGGCCCAACTCGTAGCCTGCGCTGGACGCGGTGCGGGTCATCACGGCGGCGATCGGTTTGGCCTCAACCGCCGTCAGGGTCTTGGCCAGCAGCATTTCCACCCACGAGAACATGAAACAGAAGAATGCCGCCACGCCCACGCCCGCCTTGATGTTGGGCAGGAAGATCGTGACGAAGAACCGGGGGAAGGAATAGCCGTCGACATAGGCGGTTTCATCCAGCTCTTTCGGAATGCCGCGCATGAAACCTTCCAGGATCCACACTGCCAGCGGCACGTTGAACAGCGTGTGCGCCAGTGCCACCGCCAGGTAGGTGTCGAAGAGGTGGATCGACGAATACAGCTGAAAGAAGGGCAGGGCGAACACGGCCGCCGGGGCCATGCGGTTGGTCAGCAGCCAGAAGAACAGCTGCTTGTCGCCCAGGAACCGATAGCGCGAGAACGCGTAGGCCGCAGGCAACGCCACGCAGACCGACAGGACCGTGTTGATCGTCACATAGGTGATCGAGTTGATATAGCCCCAATACCACGTCGGATCGGTGAAGATGGCCTTGTAGTTCTCCAGCGTAAAGGTCTGGGGAAAAAGGGAGAAGCCTGACAGGATCTCGTTCGTGGTCTTGAAGGACATCGCCACCAGCCAATAGATCGGCAACATCAGGAACGCGATATACAGGATCGGGATGAGGGACCGCTTCTTCATTGCGCGTCATCCTTTGTCATGAGGGTGTAGAAGACCCAGGAAACCAGCAGCGTGATGGCGAAATAGATCAGGCTCATCGCGGCCGCGGGGCCAAGGTCGAACTGTCCCAGCGCGATCTTCACCAGGTCGATCGACAGCAGGGTGGTCGAGTTGCCGGGACCGCCGCCGGTCAGAACGAAGGGTTCGGTGTAAATGTTGAAACTGTCCATGAACCGCAGCAGAACCGCGATGGTCAGAACCGTCTTCATCTTGGGCAGCTGAATATAGCGGAACACCGACCACGGGCTTGCCCCGTCGATCTTGGCTGCCTGGTAATAGGCGTCGGGGATGGACACCAGACCGGCATAGCACAGCAGCACAACCAGCGAGGTCCAGTGCCAGACATCCATCACCACGATGGTGATCCAGGCCGACAGCGGTTGTTGGGTCATGTCATAGTTGATGCCCAGCACGTCGTTCAGGAAATACCCCAGCAGGCCGATCTTGGGCAGGGTGAAGATGTTCCACATCGAGCCGACCACGTTCCACGGGATCAGCATCGGCAGGGCCATCAGTACCAGGCAGACCGGCACCCAGAAGCCCTTGCGCGGCATCGACAGGGCCACGATGATGCCCAGCGGCACCTCGATCATCAGGATCAGCGCGGTGAACAGGAACTGTCGCCCCAGCGCCGCCTGGAAGCGGTCAGACCGCAGGATCTGTTCGAACCAGCCCAGCCCTTCCCAGAAGAACTGGTTGTTGCCGAAGGTTTCCTGGACCGAGTAGTTGACCACCGTCATCATGGGCACCAGTGCGTTGAACGCCACCAGCGCCAGCACCGGCAGGACAAAGAACCACGCTTTCTGATTTTCCGTTTTCATCGGGCGCGCTCCTCGGTTGCGATCCAGCCGTCACGATAGACGCGCGTCTGTTCAGGTTTGAATTGAAGACAGACTTGCGATCCGGGCTCGGGGGGCGCGTGTTCGGTCACCGCCTTCACTGGGCTGGTGCCGACCATGGCGCTGACCACATAGTGCCGCCCGATATCGGCCACCTTGGTGATATGGGCCGGGATGCCATCGGGGCCAAAGCCCACATATTCGGGCCGGATTCCCAGATCGGTGCGACCGCCGGTGCCGCTGACCGGACCTTCCAGCATCACCTCGTGCCCTTCGAACAGGGCACGGTCGCCCCGCGCCTCGCAGGGCAGCACGTTCATGCCGGGCGAGCCGATGAAATGGCCCACGAATGTGTGTTGCGGGCGCTCGAACAGCTCGACCGGAGTTCCGATCTGGACCACTTCGCCTTCCTGCATCACAACCACCTCGTCTGCGAAGGTGAGCGCTTCGGTCTGGTCGTGTGTGACATAGATCATCGTCGCCTTGACGCGCTGGTGAAGCTCTTTCAGCTTGGACCGCAGCTTCCATTTCAGATGCGGGTCGATCACGGTCAGCGGCTCGTCGAACATCACTGCGTTCACGTCGTCGCGGACCAGACCGCGGCCCATCGAGATCTTCTGCTTGTTGTCCGGGCTGAGGCCGCTGGCGCGGGTGTTCAGCATGTCGGTGACATCCAGCATCTCGGCGATCTCGTCGACGCGCCGCTTAATCGTCGCCGGATCGACGCCGCGGTTCTTGAGCGGAAAGGCCAAGTTCTCGCCGACGGTCATCGTGTCGTAGATCACCGGAAACTGGAACACTTGCGCGATGTTGCGCTGATCAGGGGGCAGGGCGGTCACGTCGCGGTCGTCGAACAGGATCTGCCCCTCGGACGGGGTCAACAGGCCCGAGATGATGTTCAGCAGCGTGGACTTGCCGCAGCCCGACGGCCCCAGCAGTGCATAGGCCCCGCCATCACGCCAGGTCACGTCGATTTCCTTCAGCGCATAGTCCTGCGTACCTTGCGGCGACGGCATGTAGCTGTGTTTGAGGTTTGAAAGCTTGATCTGTGCCATGTCAGGCCACCCTTTTGCCGTCTTGGCCGAAATACCGGCAATGGGCCGGGTTCATGTAGAATGTGTGGTCCTCGCCCACCTGATAGGGGTGGACCCCGGCGGCCAGCGACACCCAGGCGTCTTCGCCATGCTGGAAATGCGCGCTGGAATCCGATCCGGACAGTTCGGTCACGATCACGCGGCCGGTCAGCTCGACGTCATCGGCCGAGGCGCGCACGGGGGTGACGCGGTGCGGGCGCACGGCGACCTTGTATTGCCCGTCGGACAGGCTGATGCCCTCGCTCAGCCGCCATGTGCCGCCGCCGGCCAACTGAACCTGGCCACCGGTGATCGTGACGCGGGCCACGTTGATGGGCGGGTCGGAAAACACCCGCGCGGCGGCGAGGTTTTCGGGATTGCGATAGATGTCCGCCGTCGGGCCGAACTGAGTCACGCGGCCGTCCTCCATCAAGGCGGTGTAGCCGCCCAGCAGCAGCGCCTCTTCGGGTTCGGACGTGGCATAGACCACCACGGCGCCGCGCCCGGCGAACAGCTCGGGCAATTGCTCGCGCAATTCCTCGCGCAGCTTGTAGTCCAGGTTGGCCAGCGGCTCGTCCAGGAATACCGCGCGGCTGTCCTTGGCGATGGCACGGGCCAGAGCGGTGCGCTGCTGTTGGCCACCCGACAGTTCATGCGGGCGACGGTGCAGCATCGGGCGCAGTTGCAGCAGGTCGGCGGCCTCTTCCACGCGGCCTTCGATCTCGGATTGCGCCATTCCGGCCACGCGCAGCGGCGAGGCGATGTTGTCGAATACAGTCATATGCGGGTAGTTCACGAAGAACTGATGGACGAGGCTGATCTTGCGTTTCTGAGTGCTCAGCCGTGTCACGTCCTGCCCGTCCATCAGAACCTTGCCCGAGGCAATCGGATCCAGGCCGGCCATCATCTTGATCAGAGATGTCTTGCCCGACCCGGTCGCGCCCAGAAGCACGTTGAAATGGCCGGTCTGCAGCGTCAGGGACGTGGGTTTGATATGGGTAACGGTGCCGACCCGCTTGGTCGCGTCTTGTAATTCGATCATGTCCGTGGGTTCCGATCCCGCAGCGCGTGGCAACGCTGTTTGGTCTTGGTTGGCAAGGGGCGCCGGTACCGGCGCCCCCCGGGGAGTAGTGGCTTACTGGGACTGCCAGCGTGCCACCAGTTCGTCATAGTTGACGGTCTGGCCTTGCGGCTTCTCGTTTTCCAGCTTCGGCTTCGGCGCGCCCGGCTGGCTCAGCCAATATTCGGGGTCGCGCGGCTCGTTCAGGCGCGGACCACAGCCGCCGTAAACGCCAGCGCTTTCATCCGCGGCCTGCATACGGGCCATGGTGATGTCCATCTCTTCGGCCAGACGGTCCATCGCCTCTTGCGGGGTGAAGGCGCCCGAGTTCACGTCGCCGATCTGCTGCCACCAGATCTGGGCCAGCTTGGGGTAGTCGGGAACGTTGATACCGGTCGGCGACCATGCCACGCGGTCGGGCGAGCGGTAGAACTCGACCAGGCCACCCAGCTTGGGTGCGCGTTCGGTAAATGACTCATGATTGACCGAGCTGTCGCGGATGAAAGTCAGACCCACATGGGACTTTTTCACATCGACGGTCTTGGACGTCACGAACTGAGCGTACAGCCACGCGGCCTGTGCCCGATCCGACGGGGTGGATTTCAGGAAGGTCCACGATCCCACGTCCTGATAGCCAACCTTCTGACCTTCTTCCCAATAGGGACCATGCGGGCTGGGCGCCATCCGCCACAGCGGGTTGCCCTCGTCGTCGACGGTGTTGTTGCCTTCGGACTTGGGCTTGACCATGTCGGCGGTAAAGGCCGTGTACCAGAAGATCTGCTGAGCCACGTTGCCTTGCGACAGAGCGGGCAGCGACTGGTAGAAGTCATAGGACGCCGCACCCGGAGGCGCGTATTTGCGCAGCCATTCGTCCCATTTGCGGATCGCATAGACCGCCGCCGGGCCGTTCGCGGCACCGCCACGCGACACCGAAGCGCCGACCGGGTTGCAGGTGCCCGCTTCCATGCGGATGCCCCATTCATCGACAGGTATACCGTTGGGCTCGCCCTTGTCGCCGGCGCCAGCCATCGACAGCCAGGCATCGGTCATGCGCCAGCCAAGGTCGGGCGCGCGCTTGCCGTAATCCATGTGGCCATAGATCGCGACCCCGTCGACTTCCTTGACGTCCTCGGTGAAGAACTCGGCGATATCCTCGTAGGCCGACCAGTTGACCGGAACGCCCAAATCATAGCCATATTTTTCCTTGAATGCGGCCTTGTTGGCTTCATCATCGAACCAGTCCTTGCGGAACCAGTACAGGTTGGCGAATTGTTGGTCGGGCAGCTGGTACAGCTTGCCGTCCGGCCCGGTAGTGAACTGGATGCCCATGAAGTCGTCCAGATCCAGCGTTGGAGAGGTCGTAGCCGCCCATTCGCCTTCCATCATGTCCGAGAGGGGATAGGCCAGTTGCAGGCGCGAATGCGTTCCGATCAGGTCGCTGTCGTTGACATAGCCGTCATACAGGTTCCGACCGGTCTGCATCTGGGTTTGAACGGCCTGGACGACCTCGCCTTCACCCAGGATCTGGTGGTTGACCTTGATGCCGGTGATTTCCTCGAATGCCTTGGTCAGAACCTCGGATTCATAGGAATGGGTCGGGATGCCTTCCGACAGGACGTTGATTTCCATTCCGGCAAAGGGTTCAGCAGCCTTAATGAACCACTGCATCTCCGCCATCTGCTCGTCTTTTGACAAGGCGGATGGCTGAAATTCGTCGTCGATCCAGCGTTTGGCTGCGGCTTCGTCGGCCCAAACCGGACCGTGCCCCGCAATGACGGCAGCCGCCGCCACTGCGGACAAAAGATGTTTCCGCATCTTTCTCCTCCCAAGATTTATGGTTCTCCGGTGCGACCCGGATGAAAGGCAGCATCGGCGATTTTCCGCGAGTCTGTCAAACTAAAAAATTAGTAATTGAGGCGGCACCCGGTTTCGATCTCTCAGAGATATGAGGTAAGATCTTGAATTAATGAGACATTAAATGGGTTCGACGTAGCGTCGCGGGCGATGAGGACGCGTCGGGCTGTGTTGCCCAGCCACCCGAAAGGTGTCGACGCCGAACCTCAGACCCAGCCGGACCCGGGCTGTGAACAGTTCACCAGCGACGGAACGCCATGGATTTGGTGGAAAGTAAGAGTGGCAGCCCGTAGGGGAATCGAACCCCTCTTTCCAGGTTGAAAACCTGGCGTCCTAACCGATAGACGAACGGGCCACGCAAGCCTTGCACAAGCACAAGTGGCAGCCCGTAGGGGAATCGAACCCCTCTTTCCAGGTTGAAAACCTGGCGTCCTAACCGATAGACGAACGGGCCACGCTGGCTTGTGGAGGGCCTTTTACGGATTACGTTCCGCCCCCGCAAGACGAAAAATGCAGCCATGTGAAACTTTTTTGCGCCCCGGTTCCGGCAGGCTCGAAAGGGGTCATTTCGCCTCGGCCGCGTCTTCCAGGCGCAGCTGAACGCTCTGCCGTCCGCCCCAGGTATTGATCTCGAGCCGGCCTGCGAAATGGAACCGGGCACCGCCGTGATTTGACAGCCGATCGCCCATCGGGCCATCAAAGGCGCCAAAGGCGATGGCGTCGATCCCTGCGCCCATACCGTCGGACAGGGACAACTTCAGATGGGTCTCGCCCACGCGTTTGGCAAAGCGCACCTGCAGGTCTGGCAGGGCAAAGCGTGGGGCAGGGGCACCGGCCCCGAACGGACCCGCCTGCTCAATCTGCTCGATCAATGCCACCGTGGCGGCGCCAGGCATCAGAACACCGTCAAGTTTCAGGTCGGCGGGGCCGCCTTCGCCCGCCCCCTGTTTGGCCAGCAACTCGCTCAGGCGCGCCATGGCGGGTTCCAGCTGATCGCGCATCACGGTCAGACCTGCGGCCATCTTGTGCCCGCCTCCCTTGACCAGCAGCCCTTCGGACGCCAGCCGGTGAATCGCGGCCCCCAGATCGACACCCGAAACCGAGCGGCCCGACCCTTTGCCCTCGTCGCCGTCAAAGCCGATCACGATCGCCGGGCGGTTGGCCGTCTCTTTCAGGCGCGAGGCCACGATGCCCACGACGCCCGGATGCCAACCGTCGCCCGCTGCCCAGACCAGCGGTGCGTCCAGCCCGCGATCTTCGGCCTGGGCCAGCGCGGCGGCGCGCACGGCGTTTTCGATGTCGCGCCGTTCGGTATTCAACGCGTCCAACCGCTTGGCCAAGGCTTCTGCTTCGACGGTAGAGTCGGTGCTCAGCAAGCGCGCGCCCAGATCGGCCTGGCCGATGCGCCCTCCAGCGTTGACCCGCGGCCCCAGCAGGAACCCCAGGTGATAGCTGTTGGGCGCGGTATCCATGCGCGCCACGTCGGACAGAGCCACAAGGCCGGGCCGCAGGCGCTGCGCCATGACCTTCAACCCTTGCTGCACCAACGCGCGGTTGACCCCGACCAGAGGCGCAACATCGGCAACCGTGGCCAGAGCCACGAGATCCAGCATCGCCATCAGGTCAGGGCCGTTGGCGCCCGCCGCACGCAGCTGCCGGCCGGCCTCAACCAGCATCAGGAACACGACGGCGGCGGCGCACAGATAGGCGAGGTCTCCGCTTTCGTCCTGGCGGTTCGGGTTCACGACGGCCACGCAGTCGGGCAGGGTCTCTCCGCCCAGGTGGTGGTCCAGGACGATCACGTCCGCCCCCTGGGCCGCCGCGATGGCATCATGGCTGAGCGTCCCGCAATCGACGCAGATGACAAGGTCATGCGTCGCGGCCAGCTGGGCCATCGCGGGTGCGTTCGGGCCATAGCCCTCGTCGATCCGGTCGGGAACGTACAGCGTGGCGTTCAGCCCCATCTGACGCAGCCACACGATCAGCAGGGCGGCCGAACTGCCACCGTCCACGTCGTAATCGGCAAAGATCGCGATGCGCTGTTTGTGCCGCACGGCTTGCAGGAAACGGGCGGCGGCGGTTTCCATGTCCTTCAGCTCTCGCGGGTCGGGCAGGAGGTCGCGCAGCTTGGGCGCCAGAAAGCTCTCGGCCTCGGCTGGGGCCACGCCGCGGCGGGCCAGCACCTGGCACAGCGGGCGGGGCAGGTCGGTCTGCTGTGCCAGCATTTCGGCGGCGCGGTCCATCTCGGGCGGTGGGCCAACCCACCTACGGCCGGTCAGAGAGTGCTCGACACCCAGAAAGCTCAACCTATCCCTCCTGACGGGCAAGGCCGAGCCCGGGCGGGCACGGCCTGTGAGTTGGTTTTGACGATGCCGGTCGGGCAATCACCCGTTCAGGTGCGGCCAGATCGGCGTACGGTAGGTCATGCGCCGGACCGAGCCGGTTTTCGACCGCATCAGCAGCGTGGTGGTTTCCACCCAGCCCGGCTGACGTTTGATGCGCGGCAGCAGCGACCCGCCGGTCACGCCGGTTGCGGCAAAGATCACGTCGGCCGTCACCATTTCGTCGCGCGAATAGACGCGGTCCAGATCGGTGATGCCCGCCTTGGCGGCGCGTCCGCGTTCGTCATCGTTCCGGAACAGCAGCCGGCCGAAGATCTGGCCGCCCATGCATTTCAGCGCCGCGGCCGCCAGCACGCCCTCGGGGGCGCCGCCTTGGCCCATATACATGTCGATCCCGGTTTCCTCTGCCTCGGCGCAGTGCATCACACCGGCCACGTCCCCATCGGTGATAAGCCGGATCGACGCGCCAGTTTCACGCACTTCGGCGATCATCGCCTCGTGCCGGGGACGTTCCAAAATGCAGACGGTGATGTCGCTGGGCTCGCAGCCCTTGGCCTTGGCCAGGGCCTCGACCCGCTCGCGCGGGCTCATGTCAAGCGACACAACGTTTTCCGGATAGCCCGGGCCCACGGCCAGCTTGTCCATGTACACGTCGGGCGCGTGCAGCATCGACCCACGCGGCCCCATGGCGATGACGGTCAGCGCGTTGGGCATGTCCTTGGCGGTCAGGGTAGTGCCTTCCAGCGGGTCCAGCGCGATGTCCACGCCGGGGCCGTTGCCGGTGCCGACCTCTTCGCCGATATACAGCATCGGCGCCTCGTCGCGCTCGCCCTCGCCAATGACGACCACGCCGGCGATGTCCAGCAAGTTCAGCTGTTCGCGCATGGCGTTGACGGCGGCCTGATCGGCTGCCTTCTCGTCACCGCGCCCGACCAACGAGGCCGAGGCCAAGGCGGCCTGTTCGGCGACCCGGGCCAGGCCGAGGGACAACATGCGGTCATTGAAATCGATCTTGGCAGCGCTCATGCGTGGGTATCCTTTGGCAATCTTGGACGTTGTTGACTGGCATAGCCTGCCCGTGGCGCAGGCCGCAAGGGTTCAGACCTGCTCAATGCGCAGCGCGACCGGTTCACCGGAAACCACGTCAGTCTTGCGCAGTTCCTCCAGCGCGATGTCCAGGGTGGCGCGGGTGGTCTTGTGGGTGACGATCAAAACCGGGGCGGTGTCCTCGGCATGGGCGTATTGGCGCATCCGGTCGATCGAGACGCCGGCATTGCCCAGAATGGCTGCCACCTTTGCCA
Organism: Ruegeria sp. BHSC026; assembly: GCF_059613065.1. NCBI lineage: Bacteria > Pseudomonadati > Pseudomonadota > Alphaproteobacteria > Rhodobacterales > Roseobacteraceae > Ruegeria > Ruegeria sp. BHSC026. The sequence continues at coordinate 46,830 of NZ_JBXWRV010000017.1, forward strand.
GCGCACCGGGTTTGTCCAGCAGAGCCAGTCGCAGGTAATACGGGGCGGGCAGGCCGGTGATGGCGGGTTTGGCATCGACCAGAGTGGTGGCCGGACGCCCGAAGGTCGCGATGCGCAGCCCGCGCGCCAGGTCGCAGACATCGCCCATGACTGCGCTGGCCGTGGGGCCTTCGCCCGCGCCGGGGCCGCGCAGAACGACCTGTTCCACCGCGTCGCCCTCGATCACCACCATGTTGGTGCCGCCTTCCAACTGTCCCAGCGGCGAGTCGCTGGGCACCAGGCAAGGCTGCATCCGCTGTTCCAGCCCGCGCGGTGTGCGTTGCGCCACGCCCAGCAGCTTGATGCGGTAGCCCATGTCGTCTGCCTGGTGGATGTCGTCCAGGCTGATGTGTTGAATCCCCTCGATCTCGATCCCGTCGAAATTGGGTTTCGTGCCGAAGGCGATCGACGCCAGCAGCGCCAGCTTGTGCGCCGCGTCGATGCCGCCTACGTCCAGGTTCGGATCGGCCTCGAGGTAGCCCAGCTGCGCGCATTCCTCAAATAGGGCGTTGTAGCCCAGACCCTGCGACTGCATGCGGGTCAGAATATAGTTGCAGGTGCCGTTCATTACGCCCATCACGCGGGTGATCTCGTTCCCGGCCAGACCTTCGGTCAGCGATTTGATGACCGGGATACCACCCGCGACGGCCGCCTCGAACCGGATCACGCGGCCGGCAGCCTCGGCCATTTCGGCCAGCGCCTGACCGTGGATCGCCAGAAGCGCCTTGTTTGCCGTCACGACATCCTTGCCGGTGGTCAGGGCCGCCTCGACCGAGGCCTTGGCTGGCCCGTTCTCACCGCCCATCAGCTCGACGAACACGTCGATGTCGTCACGCCGGGCCAAGGCGACCGGGTCGGTCTCCCAAGCGTAGCCCGACAGGTTGACGCCGCGGTCCTTGGTGGAATCACGCGCTGAAACGGCCACGATCTCGATGGGTCGGCCGGTGCGGGACTGCAGCAGATCGGCGTGGCGCCGGATGATCTTGACCACGCCCACACCCACGGTTCCCAAGCCAGCAATTCCAAGCCGCAGCGCCTGTGTCATTCCGTGGGTTCCTTTCTGCTCGGGTTTCGGCTGTTCGGGGCATTCCGCCCGTTCTTCGCTGCCTTAGCGGGTTCGGACCGGCGGTGCAATCGGTCAGCGTCCCAGCAACCGTCTGCACCGGTCGATGGCCGGTCTTCCTTTAGTCGATTGGGGTGTTCTGCAACCTGTTGGCGCGCTTGCGCAGGGACTTCTTGCGCTCGGTCAGATCCTTTCTCAGATCAGCGGCCTCGCTGGCCACGTCAACCGGTGGCCCCAAGGCCTCGTCCAGCGGGATCAGTTTGGGGTAGGGGGCATCCACGACGGTTGCTGCCTCGCGGCCTCGGAGCTCGGGGAAGTCCGTGCATCCGGCGGACAGTGCCACAAGAAAAAGGACAGGCAGCGGCTTCATCGCGGATCCCGTAGAGTTGCGTACCCTGTCGTGATGCACCTTCCGACGCCCGGGATCAAGCGGGGTTCTATTTGAACGTTTGTTCATATAAACTGCCGATCATGGCACGCACACAAGGTTCTCACTCGGATATCACAGGCCCGCGCATACGCAAAGCGGCGTTGCATCTGTTCGCGCGATATGGATATGCCGCTGTTTCCATGCGGCAAATCGCGGCCGAGGTCGGCGTACAGGCCGGTGCGCTGTACAATTATACGCCCGACAAGCAAAGCCTTCTGTACCGGTTGATGCGCGACCACATGGAGGAGTTGCTGGCCGCCCAGAAGGGTTTGCCGCCGCAGGATTGCGCGCTTGATGCGCTGCGTCAGTTCGTCGGGTTCCACATCCGGTTCCACATGCAGCGGCCCGAAGAGGTTTTCATCGCCTACATGGAGCTGCGCAACCTCACCCCCGAGAACTTTGCCGAGATCGAAGCCCTGCGGCGCGATTACGAGGACGCGCTGCAGGGAATCCTGGTCGCCGGACAGGCCGAGGGGGTGTTCGCGCTTCAGGATGCCAAGATTGCCACGCTTGCGGTGATTGCGATGCTGAACGGCGTCATGACCTGGTATCGGGCCGGCGGGCGCCTGTCGCTGGATCAGGTCGAACAGATCTATTGGGACATGGTGCGCAAGGCCGTGTCCGCCTGACCCGTCTCTCCGCCTGGGCCGTCAATGGGCAGGTCGGATGAAGGTGCCGTTGCGCAACTCGCGAAAGGCCTGTTCAAGCTCGGCGCGGGTGTTCATGACGATCGGTCCGTGCCAGGCCACGGGCTCGTTGATCGGAGCCCCTGAAATCAGCAGGAACCGTACCCCGTCCGGTCCCGCCTGGACGGTTACTTCGTCACCCGTTCCAAAGCGCACAAGGGTTCGGTTTCCGGACATGTCCCGGATGTTCACTTCCTGCCCGGCGACTTCTTTCTCCAACAGGACCCCTCTGGGCTTGGAGGCATCCGCAAAGGCGGCCTGCCCTTCGAACACATAGGCAAAGGCGCGGCGGTAGGTGTCGATCTTAAAGGTCTTTCGAACACCGGCGGGAACCGAGATATCCAAGTATTGCGGGTCGGCCGCGATTCCGTCCACCGGGCCGGTCTTTCCCCAGAACGTGCCGACGATGACCCGAACCCGGGTGCCGTCGTCATCGACGATTTCGGGAATGTCCTTGCCTTGAACGTCCTGATACCGGGGCGCAGTCATTTTCTGGGCCGAGGGCAGGTTGCCCCACAACTGAAACCCATGCATCTGACCTGACGCGTTCCCCTTGGGCATCTCTTGATGCAGGATTCCCGATCCGGCGGTCATCCACTGCACGTCGCCAGCGCCGAGGGTCCCGCTGTTGCCCAGCGAATCCTTGTGTTCGACCATACCGGACAGCACATAGGTGATCGTCTCGATTCCGCGATGGGGGTGCCAGGGAAACCCAGCCAGATAGTCCCGAGGGACCTCGTTCCGGAAATCATCGAACAGCAGGAACGGATCCAGCTCGGACGGGTCCTGAAAACCAAATGCGCGGTGCAGCTTAACGCCGGCGCCTTCAAGAGTCGGAACGGCTTTGCGGGTTTCGAGGGTGGGTCTAAGGGACATAGGGCCTCCTGCGGTTGTGATTGTGAATATGGGCGGCGACGCGCTGCGGTCAATTCAACGAAAACTCACCGCGCCTGTGCGTGTTTCAACAAATCCGTCAATGGTCTGTTGTTGTCGCGGAATTTCGGCTACGGGGTACGAAACGAATGGAGGTTTGAATGCAGGACGAGATTCTGGCGACGGTGCAGGCCTCGGCGGCACGTCGGTGGATGGGGGTGGCGATGCTGCTGTCGGTTGGGGCGCTGGTGATCTATGTCGCCTTGGCCAGACCGCCCGCGCCGCTGTGGCAGGTTTTTCTGTTCGCCGTCGGCGGCTCGGCCCTTTGGTTGGCGCATCGGGTCTGGCACGCGACTGCCGACCGGATCGAGCTGACGCGCACGGAACTGCGCACGGGCAGCGGCATCAGGATTCTGGACGTGGCGGATATCGAAGGCGTGGACCGCGGTGTGTTTGCGTTCAAACCGTCAAACGGTTTTCTGGTCACGACCAAAAGCAGGGCCGAGCGCGCCTGGGCGCCCGGCCTGTGGTGGCGCATCGGGCGACGGGTTGGTGTCGGCGGCATGACGGCCGCCGCCGAGACCAAGTTCATGTCTGAGATGCTGTCCGCGTTGTTGGCGGGCGAATCCGACGGCTAAACTGCGCCCGCAACTTCGTTGGTGAATCGAGGTCGCGTAAACACGAAGTTATCAAATGTAATTCCTGTTCCGATGCCCCATCCTGGAGTGCGAAACGGTACATAGTCGTTGGATGTTTCCACGAGGATCAACGTGTCCTGATCAGGCATTGGCGGAAGGCTGTTTTCTATTTCCTTGATGTTGGCGTTGGTCCATTCAAAATCGTACCCACGCACCGTGGACCAACGTACTTCGTGACGCTTTTCTTCCTCATCATAGACGATCAGAGAAATGCGCATCCTCATTTCCGATCGATTGTTTACCATCGCTTCCATAAGTTCATGAAGCGTGTCGACATATGTCTCTGTGATCGTTCGGGTTTCTCGCGAGATTAGGTCGCCAATCGTGTATGCGGCTTTCAAATTCGATGCGCTCTGGCGAAATCCCTCAAACACGACATAGGTCGCGGTTACCGCCCAAAACAGAAGCGGAAAGATCATTATCGCTTCGACGGTCAGAATTCCACTTTCGTCTCGCTTGAACTGGCTGATACGGGTTCCTATGCGCCTTAGACTAGTCCACATTTTACGAAGGCTCCTGTACAAACGCAGTCGTCGCGGTCAAGGCGTATTGCCCGGTTTCATCCACCAACGCTCGTCCCATTGCCGACGTGGGGAATACCGGATCAATTTTCGCGCAGACCCGCAATATCATCAGTTCGTTCTCGAGGCCGTTTTCAAAGTTGCGAACGGGGTTTACTTGCTCCGAGTTGTCGGTGCAGTCTGGCGTTTCTGGAAGAGCCAAAACCTGAAATGGGTCTTGTTTGATCATCTCCAGGCGAAGGTTTTCCGAGCAGTTCTTGATAAACTGGGCACGCTCACAAACGACGTCCTTGATATCGTCATGTTGCAGGTTGTTGCCGGTTCCAAGACGAATGTCCCTAACTGTTATGTCGACGGCCCTTTCCAGCATGCCCTGCTGCGTCGTCAGCAAGGCGAGTTCGACACCCGACAACACGAAGAACATGAAGGCAGGGAAGATGAAGATGAACTCGATTGTTGCGTTGCCATCTTCCGAGCGTCGGAACCGACGCATTCTGGACTCGAGCAACTTAATCATTGGGTCAACCGAAGTTTTCTGATCGAGGATGCAATCGACGCGAAGGCTTTTTCCAGGTCCAGCCCTTCGACGTCATACACATGGCTGTCCGAACTCGCGCAGTTTTTGATCGTTCTGTATCCGGAGCGGGGCGCTTCGAAAGCGATGCCATAAACGATGATGCCCTGATCCTTGGCCGCATCGCAAATGTGCTTGGTGCGCTGGTTCTTGGCGGATGTTTCCACCTTGGAATATGCCTTGGAATACCATTCGGCCCAGCCGCTGGACTGCCAATAGTAGTTGTACTTGGCATTCCAGGCCAGCGAGACGCGGTTGAACAGTTCCGGATAGCTCAACCGAACAGCCGTCCCGACCTCTTCATTGGCTGGCGTTTCGGGGTCGGGGCTGCCAAATGGATGATCAGCCCACATGTCTTGCTGTGGCCAGAAGTAATTGGGTTTGCCCTGAGAATGGTAAATCGTGTATTCTTCTGCTTCTTCGTTGTACCACACATCAGACATTCCTTCGCGCAGCGATGGGTTCAGCATGTACTGATCCGTGTTCTGACCATCGGTCATAACGATCGCAATCTTTAGAACGTCGCCGCCGTAATCCGTCGGGCGGTTGGCAAACTTGGCTGGCACCAGACCTTCTGCGGAAAGATCGGCCACGATACCACGCATACTGGGGTCCAAGAGGGCGGTGCCCCATTTCATGCCCACATCGATTGATGTGTTCCCCTGAGCGGTCAAGGCCTTGATCTGGTTCTCCAATGCGACCAGATTATCGGTCACCGGGGTGATCGCGCTGCCGGCACGAACCGGGCACACCGGCATCCGGATGGTGCCCTCGGAATAAGTGAATGGATCGAAATGAGCGGTCCGTTCGAGCGTGTCATCCCGATGCAGGTCTGAATCGCTGTATTGCTCGGGAATAAAGTTCACGCAGTGAGAGTAGCTATGCTCTTGCGTTACATTTGTGAACTTGCTCAGGATCGGCTCTCCAGCGTTGACTTGGGTGGCATAAGGAATAATCGAAATCGATATGCCGTCCGAACCACCGTCTTCCCTGTCCAGCATAAGTCGAACGAAATCGACAGCAGCGTCCTGCAAAACCTGCAGTTTCGTTTTTCCGGCAGTGGCCGAAGCATTGCCCATTGATCCAGAAATATCCAGCACCAGCGAAATTTCGACGGCACCGATCGATTCCTCAGCGGCGCTTGCTGCAGGAGCCGTCATGGTTTTGATACCGGAGAGGCGCATGAAGTTCGTTTCCACCACTGCTTCTGCCGTTGCCGACACTTTGCGGGTTCCGAATGACTCCTGAACCTCTACTGTTTTCAGTTGCTCCAGCAGACCGGCTTTTTCGAGATAGGCTTCGACCACCTTTTGGGGAGGTTCTTTCTGGTCCAGATCGGCGGCAGCAAGTACCGCCCGGTCAAGAGTCGACTGCAAGTTGGCTCTGTCGCGCTCGTAATTCATCAAGTCCGCGCCGATCCCGGCTGCGGCAAGAAGTGCCAGAAACAGGAAAACGACCAAAATAGTGAAGGTGCCGTCTTCGTTCGCGGCAAATTGACGGACGCGACAAAAAACACTGTTGGCACGGACCTTTTTGAAATAGTTATTCGGCGTTGCCATTTTGGATACCTCGCGGAGCAGAGAGCGGACGCGTAAAAATTTCGTGTACAAAATTACCCACAGAACGTGGCGAGAATTGGGCGGATTTGCCCCTAGAGCGCTCTTTTTGAATGAGAATCGTCCGCATTCCGGGTGATGACTGGGCTTTGTTTCCGGTAAGTTGACAATTTGACCAAATGGTTAACCTGCGGCGACTCAGGTCTGCGCGCGTAAACCTGCCGTTCACAAGCTGATGAAAAAAAGTGCAGATCGTGATTGCAGCCACCTGCCAAGGGTGCGACAAAACGCCATTGCTTCGTCGTCTACCGTCATGGAGGATTTTATGACGACCATCAAGGAACCCAGCTTTCGGGAAAGCGTGGATCTGATGTTCAACAGGGCGGCCGCCCTGATGGATCTTCCGCCGGGGCTGGAGGAGAAGATCCGGGTGTGCAACGCCACCTACACCGTCCGTTTCGGGGTTCGGTTGCGAGGGCAGATCCATACCTTCACCGGATATCGCTCGGTTCATTCCGAACACATGGAGCCGGTAAAGGGTGGTATCCGCTATGCCATGGCCGTGAACCAGGACGAGGTCGAGGCGCTTGCCGCGCTGATGACCTACAAGTGTGCCCTGGTCGAGGCGCCTTTCGGCGGGTCCAAGGGCGGTTTGCGCATCGACCCGCGCAAATATGAAGAGCATGAACTGGAGCAGATCACCCGCCGTTTCGCCTATGAACTGGCCAAGCGCGACCTGATCAACCCCTCGCAGAACGTTCCGGCCCCCGACATGGGCACCGGCGAGCGCGAGATGGCCTGGATCGCCGACCAATACGCGCGGATGAACACCACCGATATCAACGCGAGGGCCTGCGTGACCGGCAAGCCGCTGAATGCGGGCGGCATCTCGGGCCGGGTCGAGGCGACGGGGCGTGGCATCCAATATGCGCTGCGCGAATTCTTCCGCCATCCTGAGGACGTCAAGAAGGCGCGCCTGTCGGGGTCGCTGGAGGGCAAGCGGGTCATCGTTCAGGGGTTGGGCAACGTAGGCTATCACGCGGCCAAATTCCTCAGCGAAGAGGACGGATCGTTGATCGTGGGCATCATCGAGCGCGACGGTGCTCTGTATGACCCCGAGGGGATCGACGTCGAGGCGGTGCATCAATGGATCGTCAAACATGGGGGCGTGAAGGGCTACCCGGATGCGACGCATACCGCCGAAGGCACTGCTGTGCTGGAAGAGGAGTGCGACATCCTGATCCCGGCGGCGCTGGAGGGCGTGATCAACCTGTCCAATGCCGAGCGCATCAAGGCGCCGCTGATCATCGAGGCGGCGAATGGTCCGGTGACCGCCGGGGCCGACGAAGTTCTGCGCAAGAAGGGCACCGTGATCATTCCCGACATGTATGCCAACGCGGGCGGTGTGACGGTCTCGTATTTCGAATGGGTCAAGAACCTGAGTCACATTCGTTTCGGCCGGATGCAGCGCCGTCAGGAAGAGGCGCGACACGAGCTGATCGTGAAGGAGCTGGAACGGCTGGACCGCTATCTTGGCGATGCATGGTCGATGTCTCCGGACTTCAAGGCCAAATACCTCAAAGGTGCGGATGAGCTCGAGTTGGTGCGTTCGGGCCTGGATGACACGATGCGCATCGCCTACCAAGCGATGCGTGAAGTATGGCACGATCGCAATGACGTCGAGGACCTGCGCACCGCGGCCTACATCGTGTCCATCGACCGCGTGGCCAAAAGCTATCGCGCCAAAGGCCTTTGACGTCTCGGAAACTGGGCAATCGGGCTTTGACAAAAAGTCCGGTTGCCGCACATCCTGCGCTGGAGTTCATGCAGTGAAGCCACCGAGGATCTCATGCAAATGACCCGTTCTGTAGCTTGGGCCGCGGCGATTGGGTCCGCGACCTTGGCGCTTGCGACTGCTGCCATTGCCCAACCCCGACAAGGCTGGACGCCGACTGTGGAAGGGTTGGTTGTCTATCAGGGCAGCGCCGATCTTGAGGGCGGCGGTGATTTCAGCGCATCGCGCGCGTTCCTGCGGGCAGGCGGCATTTACGGCTATGGTGACGGGTCCTTTGTGGGGTTGCTGGCTAGTTTCGGTCAGTTTGCCTACGATTTCGGGTTGCCCGGAAACCAGCCGTGGGACGACATCCGCGACATTCGCCTGAGCGTTCCATTGCGCTTCACTTTGGACAACGGGGCTACGGTGATCGTCTCGCCCCAGTTGAGATGGGATTACGAGACCGGCGCCAGTGCCTCGGACGGCTTCACCTATGGTGCCTTCGCCGGCATTTCATGGGCGGTGAACCCCAATCTGCGCATCGGCCCGGCATTTGGCGTGTTCTCCGAGGTTGGAACCAATGACCTCGAAGTCTTTCCTGCGCTTCTGGTCGACTGGACCTTTGCCGAGCGCTGGCGTCTGAGCACCGGGCGCGCGCTGGGGGCCACTCAAGGCCCCGGCGTCACGCTGGAATACAAGGCTTCGGAAAGTGTCAGCGTGGGGCTTGCCGTTCGGTCCGAGCGGGTCCGCTTTCAGCTGAACGAAAGCGGGTTGGCACCGGGCGGCGTGGGCGAGGACAGCAGCATTCCGGTCGTTTTGTCGGTTGAATACGCGCCAAACCCCGGAGTTTCGCTGTCGGCATTTGCGGGTGCCGAGTTTGACGGCGAGTTGCGCCTGGACAATGCAGCGGGGCAAGAGGTCAGCCGGCAGGGCTATGATACCGCTCCGATCGTCGGTGTTGCCTTCCGTCTGCGGTTCTGAGGGCGAATTCGTTTGCGACCGGTTTGGTCGCGCGTTGACAAGTTCTTGTCGAAAACGGATGCGGAGCCCCGAGCCCGGATTGCTACTCCTTTTGGAAGTTGGTTTGATGCCAGCAAACCCGCAGGGAGATCTGAATGCGCTTTTCCGGCTTACGCGTCCTGAAGGAAGGACTGACCGGCAACAAAGGTTGGACGGCGCATTGGCGTGATCCCGAGCCCAAAGCCGAATACGACATCGTCATCATCGGCGGCGGGGGGCACGGTCTCAGCACCGCGTACTATCTGGCGAAAGAGCACGGGCTGACAAATGTCGCCGTGCTGGAAAAGGGCTATATCGGCGGCGGCAATGTGGGGCGCAACACGACAATCGTTCGCGCCAACTATTTTCTGCAAGGAAATTCCGAGTTCTATTCGCATTCCCTCAAGCTGTGGGAGGGGTTGGAAGAGGACCTGAACTACAACGTGATGCATTCACAGCGAGGCATCATCAACCTGTTCCATTCAGACGGGCAGCGGGACGCGGCCGCGCGGCGGGGCAACATGATGATCAGCCAAGGCGACGATGCCATCCTGCTGGACCGCGATGCACTGCGCGAGATGCTGCCGTATCTGAACTATGACGATCTGCGCTTTCCCATCTATGGCGGTCTATACCATCCGCGCGGCGGTACAGCGCGGCATGATGCCGTGGCTTGGGGTTATGCCCGCGGGGCGGACCAGCGCGGGGTGGATCTGATCCAGAATTGTGAGGTCACGGGCATCGACATCGAAAACGGCGCCGTGCGCGGGGTGCAGACGACGCGCGGGGCGATCCGGGCCAAGAAGGTGGGGATCGTGGTTGCAGGCCGGTCCAGCCAGGTCGCGGCGATGGCCGGGATGCGCTTGCCGATCGAAAGCCACGTGCTTCAGGCCTTTGTGACCGAGGGGCTGAAGCCCTGCATCGACCACGTCGTGACCTTTGGGATGGGGCATTTCTACATCAGCCAATCCGACAAGGGCGGGCTAGTGTTCGGCGGCGACCTGGATTTTTATTCCTCCTACGCGGCGCGCGGCAATCTGCCCACGGTCGAAAGCGTGATGGAGGCCGGCGTGGCGCTGATGCCGATGATCGGCAAGGCCCGGGTGCTGCGGTCCTGGGGCGGGATCATGGACATGTCGCCGGACGGGTCGCCGATCATCGACCGCACCCCTATCGACGGGCTGTATCTGAACTGCGGCTGGAACTACGGCGGGTTCAAGGCGGTTCCGGGCTCGGGCAACGTGTTTGCCCACCTCATGGCCACCGACCGGTACCACGAGAACGCGACAGGGTTCCGGCTGGATCGTTTCCGCACCGGGCGCGGGATCATCGATGAAGAGGGCAAGGGCTCTCAGCACAATCTGCATTAGGGGCGGGCCGGGATGTTTCGTTCGAATACTTGTGAAAGCCAGGAGGCGCGGCCATGAGGATCACCTGTCCGTATTGCGGCGAGCGCGACCGCCGCGAGTTCTACTATCGCGGGGCCGCCGTCGACCTGGACCGGCCCGTCCCGGATGCCGGGCCTGACGCCTGGGACGATTTTGTCTATCTGCGCGACAACCCGGCGGGCGAGACGCGGGATCTGTGGTATCACGAGGGCGGCTGCGGCGCATGGATCGTCGTGACCCGAAACACGCTGACCCACGAAATATCGGCGACCGAGCCTGCGTCCGGGGGCAAACGATGAGGGTCGCTGGAAGGGGGCTGATCGACCGCGGCACACCGGTCGAGTTTTCCTTTGACGGAATCCGGTATTCGGGCTTTGAGGGCGACACACTGGCCTCGGCGCTGCTGGCCAATGGCGTGCGCCTGATGGGGCGGTCGTTCAAGTATCATCGCCCACGCGGCGTTCTGACTGCTGGCAGCGAAGAGCCGAACGCGCTGGTCACCATCGGCCGAGGTCCCGCCCAGGACCCGAATGTGCGGGCCACGATGCAAGAGATCTATCCGGGCCTCGAGGCGCGCAGCCAGAACCGCTGGCCCAGTCTGAGCTTCGACGTGATGGCGGTGAACGATCTGGCCGCGCCCTTTCTGGGGGCGGGCTTCTACTACAAGACTTTTATGTGGCCCCGCAGCTTTTGGGAGAAGCTGTACGAACCGATGATCCGCCGCGCCGCGGGGTTGGGCGCGCTGTCCGGGCAGGCCAATGCCGACACGTATGAAAGTGCCTATGCCTTCTGCGATCTGCTAGTGATCGGGGCTGGCCCCGCGGGTTTGATGGCCGCCTTGACGGCCGGCCGAGCCGGGGCGGATGTCATTCTGGCCGACGAAAGCAACCAGATGGGCGGGCGTCTGCTGGCCGAGACGCTCGAGGTGGATGGCAAGCCGGGTCACGTTTGGGTAGACGAGGTTCTGGCCGAGCTGCGGGCGATGGAGAATGTGCGGCTGATGACCCGCACGACGATTGCCGGGGCCTACGACCAGGGCACCTTTGCCGCGCTCGAACGGGTCTTGCACCATACGGGCGACCGTCCTGCCGGTGCGCCGCTGGAAACATATTGGAGGATCGCCGCCCGCCGCTCGGTTCTGGCGGCCGGGGCGCTGGAACGCCCGGTGGCGTTTCGAAACAATGACCGGCCCGGCATCATGACCGCCGGGGCCGTGCGGGCCTATCTGAACCGCTGGGGCGTCGCGGCCGGCCGGAGTGTCACGATCTTCGGCAACACCGATGACATCCACCGGACGGCCCGCGACCTGTTGGCGGCTAGGGTCCACGTTGCCGCCGTGATCGACAGCCGCCATGACGGGCCGGTGACATCCGATTATCCGGTGCTGCGCGGGGCGCAGGTCTGTGGCAGTTCAGGGCGCAAGGGGCTGGAGTCGATCACCGTGCGCCGCGCCAGCGGAGAAGAGCGCATTCAGACCGATTGTCTGGCGATGACCGGCGGATGGAACCCCTCGGTCCACCTGACCTGCCACATGAACGGTCGACCGACCTGGCGGCGTGACATTGCCGCCTTCGTGCCCACGCCG
>NZ_JBXWRV010000018.1:0-53778 GCF_059613065.1 Ruegeria sp. BHSC026
ACTCGACATGGGTTTCGAGGTTCAGACCCTGCCAATACGGGTCATAGTGCCGCGCGGTCTCGGTCTTGAGATCGGCCTTGGACCAGCCCGCCAGCGCCTCGCGCAGCGCCTTCTTGGCCTCGGCGCCCCGGTTGGCGCGGTTGAGATCCTCCATCCCGGTTTCCAGCGCCCGCTTGGTTTCGGCGTGCAGCGCGCGCAGCAAGGTGGCCTTCCAGTTGTTCCAGGTATCGGGCCCCACCCCGCGGATGTCGCAGGCCGTCAGAACAGTCAGCAGGTCCAGCCGTTTGACGGTTTTCACCGCTTTGGCGAAGTCGCGGACCGTGCGCGGGTCGGAAATGTCGCGCTTCTGCGCCATGTCCGACATCAGCAGGTGATAGCGCACCAGCCACTCGACGGTTTCGCATTCCTTCTTGTTTAGCCCCAGCCGCGGCGCCACCGTGCGGGCGATCCGGGCCCCCAGAATCGAATGATCCTCGGGGCGGCCCTTGCCGATGTCATGCAGCAACAGCGCGACATACAGCACCCGACGGTTCACGCCGCCCTTCAGGATCGACGAGGCCAAGGGCAGCGCCTCGACCAACTCGCCGCGTTCGATCTGCGCCAGGTTTGTGATGCACTGGATCGTGTGTTCGTCCACGGTGTAGCTGTGGTACATGTTGAACTGCATCATCGCCACGATGGGCTCGAATTCGGGGATGAAGGCCGAAAGAACGCCCAGTTCGTTCATGCGGCGCAGCGCGCGTTCGGGATTGCCGTGTTTTAGCATCAGATCCAGAAAGATGCGCCGCGCCTCTTTGTCGTTACGCATGTCATCGTCGATCAGGTGCAGGTTGGCGGTGACTAGCCGCATGGCATCGGGGTGGATCAGCATACCGGTGCGCAGGCCCTCTTCGAACAGGCGCAGCAGGTTCAGCTTGTCGGACAGGAAGCTGTCGGGGTCGGCCACGTCCAGACGCCCGTGCACCACCTTGTACCCCGGCTTGACCCGCGGTTTGCGGCTGAAGATACGTTCCAGCAGGGGCGCGCTCTTCATGTGGGCCGCTTCGAGCTTCGTCAAAAAAATCCGTGTCAACTCACCGACTCGGGTGGCCTCGCGGAAGTAGCGCTGCATAAAGATTTCGACCGCACGACGTCCCGCGCGGTCCTCGTATCCCATACGCTCGGCAACTTCGACCTGAAGATCAAAGGTCAATTTCTCGGTCGCCCGCCCGGTAACCAGATGCAGGTGGGAGCGCACCGCCCACAGGAATTCTTCAGCTTGGGAGAAAGTTCTGAGCTCGTCGGCGGTAAAAAGACCGAGAGGCACCAGCTCGGCCACATCTTGCACGCCGTAGATATATTTGGCGATCCAGTACAGCGACTGCAGGTCGCGCAGCCCGCCCTTGCCTTCTTTCACGTTGGGCTCGACCACGTAGCGCTCGCCCTGTTTGAGGTGGCGCGCGTCCCGTTCGTGCAGCTTGGCCTCGATGAATTCGCGTTCCGAGCCCTTGAACAGGTCAGATTTCAGCCGCTGTTCGAGCTCGGCGGCCAGGGCCGCGTCGCCGCCCAGAAACCGGTGCTCCAGCATCGCGGTCCGGATCGTGAAATCATCCTCGCCCAGGCGCAGGCAGTCGCGGATCGTGCGCGACGAATGACCGACCTTCAGCCGCAGATCCCACAGCATGTACAGCATGGATTCGATCACGCTTTCGGCCCAAGCGGTGATCTTGTAGGGCGTCAGGAACAGCAGATCGACATCCGAGAACGGTGCCATTTCCCCACGCCCATACCCGCCGACCGCCATCACGGCGATCTTTTCACCCTGGGTCGGATTCGCCAGCGGATGCAGCCGGGTGCTGGCCACCTGCAACGCGGTGCAGACCAGCCCGTCGGTCAGATAGGTGTAGGACCGGGTCAATGGACGGGCGTCGAAAGGGCGGGCGGTGAACGCTTCGGCAATGGCCTGACGCCCGGCCTTTTGCGCGTCGCGCAACACGCGCACCACCGCAGCGCGGGCCGCCGCCGTGTCAGAGCTATCCATAAGGGCCGCTGACAACCGGGCGCCGATCGCATCGCAGTCGAAAATCTCGGAGGCGTCACAGATCAGCGGGCCGCTGGGCTGCAGAGCCAGCGCAAGCGGTTCAGAAACCGGCGCCGGAGAAGCTTTGTGGGGCAGGGTCAATCACAACCACCTGTTTGTTCTGGATCGTGGCAACCGCCAGACCGCGTTCGTTGGTGCCGTCCGGTCGTAGACGGAAGATGCCGCCCACCCCCTGGAACCCGGCGTTCTGCGTCAACGCGGCCGCTGACAGGGCGTTCGAATTGCCCTGGCTGGCCAAGGCGCCGATGGCTGCGATACCGTCATAGGCCAACCCACTGATCGGGTGCGGGGCCTCGCCATAGGTCGCGTTGTAGCGCTGCCGATAGGCTTGGGCCTTGGCCGGATCGGGCAGGGCGAACCATCCGCCCTGGACCCCGGGCAACTCCAGAGTCTGCGCCGGGATGTCCCACCGTGTCAGGCCGATATATTGCACCAGGGCGGGGGACACGCCGGCCTCGGGCAGCAATTGGGTGAACAACGGCAGCGCGCCGGCGGTCGTGGCGGTCAGGAAAATCGAATCCGCTCCGGTCTGATCCACCGTGGCCTTGATCGCCGGAACCGCGTCGATCACGCCTTGCTGAGACCGGTCAAAGCCGACCTCGCCGGCATTGGCGACTCGGCTGCCACTAAGGGCGTTGGCGATCGCGGCGCGTCCCAACTGCCCGGCGGCGTCGTTGCTGTAGACGACAACCATTTTCGATTTGCCCTGCCGGCCTGCGAAATTGATCAGCCGGCGGGCCGTGTTGTCGAAGGTCGGCCCCAGCACGAAGACATTGCCGCCCGCGATGCTGGTATTGTTCGAAAACGAAAGCACGTTCACGTTCTTGCTCAGCACTGCCAGCCCCGCCGCATTGGCGGCCTGGGCATAGACGGGCCCCAGAATGACCTTGGCGCCGTCGGCCACCGCCTGCTGCGCCGACGCGGTCGCGGTGTTCGGATTTCCGGCCGTGTCATAGACCCGCAGGTCGATCCGGGCGTTCTGAAGATCCGCCATCGCCAGACGCGCGGCGTTCTCGAGGCTTTGGGCCAGCGACGGATCGCTGGACTGAGGCACCAGCAGCGCAACGGGAACCGGCTCGGAGGTATCGATCGAGGGGCCCCGGCCGGTCGCGCCCGGCTCGCAGGCGGCCAGAAGCGCAGCAGTGGCAATGCCGATGGCGATTTTCGCGATCTTGCGAACGGGGTTGCAAACGGTGGACATCTCGATGAAAACTCCCTGATCCGGCGGCACGGGGCGCTGCTGTTTGGTGCCGCCGCGATAATAAACGTCACGCTGCGAGGGTCCAGCATTGAATTTCCAAAAGGTTAGATTGGCGGGGGGGCTGTATTTCGTTGCCACACCGATCGGAACGGCGCGCGACATCACGCTGAGGGCGTTGGATGTTCTGGCCTCGGCGGATGTGATCGCCGCGGAAGACACACGAAGCCTGCGCAAACTGATGGAGATTCACGGCGTGCCGCTCGAAGGGCGGCGCATTCTGTCCTATCACGATCACAGCGGCACGGGCGCACGCGAGCGGATCATGGCCGAACTGGCCCAGGGCAAGTCGGTGGCCTACGCCTCCGAGGCGGGGATGCCGCTGATCGCCGATCCGGGATACGACCTGGGCAAGCAGGCGGCCGAGGCCGGATTCACCGTGACCTGCGCCCCCGGTGCGTCAGCTGTAGTGACGGCGCTGACCCTGGCGGGCCTGCCGACGGACGCCTTCTTTTTCGCCGGTTTCCTGCCGAATGCGTCAGGCGCCCGCCGAACACGGATCGAGGCGCTGCGCGACATTCCCGGAACGCTGGTATTCTACGAATCCCCCAAGCGTTTGGGGGCATGCCTGTCGGATCTGGCGCAAGTCTTGGGCGACGAGCGACAGGCCGCGGTCTGTCGTGAACTGACCAAAAAGTTCGAGGAAGTCCGGCGGGGTAGCTTGGTAGAGCTGTCCGAGCAGTATCGAGATGCCACCGTGAAGGGCGAGATCGTCTTGCTGGTGGAGCGCGCCCATTCACAAGCCGTTAACGATTCGGATGTAGAAGAGGCGCTGCGACAGGCTCTGGAAACGCACTCGGTGCGGGATGCGGCAGATCTGGTGTCCAAGATGTATGATTTGCCAAGGCGGCCGATTTACCAAAAGGCTCTGCAACTGGGAAAGGGATGATATGGCGCGACGGTCGGTCCAGGGCTCGGTTTCCTATCACGCCGGGCAAGCGGCCGAGCACAGCGTCGCTGCCGACTACGAAAGACGAGGGTTCGAGGTCTGTCACAGGCGTTGGCGCGGCGCGGGGGGCGAGATCGACCTGATCGTCCGGGATGCGCAAGGCCTTGTGTTCGTCGAGGTCAAGAAAAGCCAAACCTTTGACAGCGCCGCCGCTCGGATCAGCAAGCGCCAGATCGACCGGATATATGCCTCGGCGGCGCAGTATTTGGCGCAGGAACCGGGCGGACAGCTGACCGATGTCCGGTTCGATGCGGCTCTGGTGGATGCAACGGGCGCAGTGCAAATCGTCGAAAACGCCTTTGGTCAGGGCTGATCGCCATTGAACACCCGTCCCCGCTGGGCCATGTATCTGGCGTGAACACGAGGGACACGCCATGAAAATCGCCTTTCAGATGGACCCGATCGGGGCCGTGGACATCAATGCCGACAGCTCGTTCCGGCTGGCCGAAGAAGCCCAGGCCCGCGGCCACCAGCTGTTTTACTACGGACCCGATCAACTGGCCTATCAAGAGGGGCGCATCACCGCCCGCGGTCACGATATGACGGTGCAGCGGGTTGCTGACCAGCCCGCGGTTCTGGGGCCTGAGCGCGAGGTTGATCTTGCGGATTTCGATGTCGTCTGGCTGCGGCAGGACCCGCCGTTCGACATGCACTATATCACCTCGACCCATCTGCTGGATCGGCTGCGCGGGCAGACGCTGGTTGTGAATGATCCGTTCTGGGTGCGCAACTACCCGGAAAAACTGCTGGTTCTGGATTTCCCTGACCTGACTCCGCCAACCACGATCGCCCGCGATCTGCGGACCATCAAGGCGTTCAAGGAAAAGCACGGCGACATCATCCTCAAGCCGCTCTATGGCAATGGTGGGGCCGGCGTGTTCCGCCTCGATGCGGATGACCGCAACCTGACCTCGTTGCACGAGTTGTTCACCGGTTTCTCGCGAGAGCCGCTGATCGTTCAGAAATTCCTGCCGGATGTGCGCAACGGCGACAAGCGGGTGATCCTGGTAGATGGCGAACCGGTCGGCGCGATCAACCGCGTTCCAGCCGAGGGTGAGACGCGGTCGAACATGCATGTGGGTGGTCGCCCCGAAAAGATTGGCCTGACCGACCGTGATCTTGAGATTTGCGCGGCCATCGGACCGCTGCTGAAGGAAAAGGGCCAGATCTTCGTAGGCATCGACGTGATCGGCGACTATCTGACCGAAATCAACGTGACTTCGCCCACAGGAATCCAGGAATTGGAGCGGTTCAACGGAACCAATATTGCCGAAAAGATCTGGCAGGCGATTGAGGCCAAGGTCTAAGCCGCAACTCGGGCGCTGATCCTATAGCTCAGCGCCTCGGCCACATGGGGGCGACGCACATCGGGCGCGCCCTCGAGATCCGCAATGGTGCGGGCCACACGCAGAATACGGTGGTAGGCCCGCGCCGACAGGCCGAACCGTTCGGCCGCCTTGACCAGCAGGTCCTTGCCCTCGGCGTCTGGAGCGGCGACCTCTTCCAGCAGATTGCCCTCGATATCGGCGTTCTGGCGAATGCCGGGCGTGTCCTGAAAGCGCTGGGCCTGAACAACGCGCGCCTGCTGCACCCTCGTGGCAACGGTGGCCGAGCTGTCTCCGGATGGGGGCAGGTCAAGGTCGGTAAAGCCCACGGGCGGCACCTCTATCCGCAGATCGAACCGGTCCATCAGCGGCCCCGAGATGCGGCCCAGATAGTCCTCGCCGCAGACGGGTGCGCGCGAGCAGGCGCGGGACGGGTCGCTGAGATATCCGCATTTACAGGGGTTCGCTGCCGCCACCAACATGAACCGGCAGGGGTATTTCACATGGGCGTTGGCGCGGGCGACCATGACCTCGCCGGTCTCGATGGGCTGGCGTAGGGTTTCCAGAACCGTACGCGGAAACTCGGGGAACTCGTCCATGAACAGGACGCCGTTGTGGGCCAGGGAAATCTCTCCGGGTTTCGCGCCTTTTCCGCCGCCTACGATCGCCGCCATCGATGCCGTGTGATGCGGCTCGCGGAACGGGCGGGTCCTGCTGATGCCGCCCTCGTCCAGCATACCGCACAGCGATTGGATCATCGAGGTCTCGAGCGCCTCGGTGGGCGTCAGCGGCGGCAGTATGCCGGGCAAGCGGGCAGCCAGCATGGATTTGCCCGATCCCGGCGTGCCGATCATGATCATGTGGTGACGGCCGGCTGCCGCGATTTCCAGCGCGCGTTTTGCCCGTTCCTGCCCTTTGACGTCGCGCAGATCGCGGGTCGAGGGCTCCAACCTGACCTCGCCGGGTTGGGCGACCGACAGGGGCGACTGACCCGTAAAATGGCGCACGACGTCGCCCAGGGACGCGGCCCCGATCACCTGGGTTGCGTCAACCCAGGCCGCCTCGGCGCCCGACGCGCGCGGACACAGCAGCGTGCGGCCCTCGGCCGCGGCGGTCATCGCGGCGGGCAGGGCGCCGGCCACGGGTACCAATGAGCCGTCCAGCGAAAGCTCGCCCAGAGCCATGGTGCCTTCGGCGGCGTCGGCGGGCAGGATGTCGATGGCACAGAGCAGGGCCAGCGCGATCGGCAGGTCGAAATGGCTGCCTTCCTTGGGCAGGTCGGCGGGCGACAGGTTGATCGTGATGCGTTTGGATGGCAGCGCAATGGCCATTGCACTGAGCGCACTGCGCACGCGTTCGCGGGCCTCGGACACGGCCTTGTCCGGCAGGCCGACGATTGAAAAGGCGGGCAGCCCGGGGGATACGGCGCATTGCACCTCGACCGGGCGGGCCTCGACCCCCTGAAAAGCAACGGTATGAGCGCGGGCGACCATGGCGATCCTGTTCGTGGTTAACAGGGCCTTGCTGCCATGGCGCCGGTTTAGGAATGGTTAACGGTCACATCGCTTGCCGGATCATATGCGTGAATTTCGGCCACGCTCCGGGGTCGGCCACGGTTTTGTCGCGGCAGAAAGTGTTGCAGAAGCCCCATCGTTTGCTGTCCAGTTCGAGAAATGCGGTCACCGGTTCGCCGGAATAGGGGCAGAGGTCATTGACCGACGGCCCCGCCTCAACTGCGCGGGCTGTCGAGGCCTCGCCGATCGGCCAAGGCTCGGCGTCGAGCGGCTGGTCATAGGGGAACGGGTCGTAGTCGACCGTTAGACCC
Organism: Ruegeria sp. BHSC026; assembly: GCF_059613065.1. Taxonomy (NCBI): domain Bacteria; kingdom Pseudomonadati; phylum Pseudomonadota; class Alphaproteobacteria; order Rhodobacterales; family Roseobacteraceae; genus Ruegeria; species Ruegeria sp. BHSC026. The sequence continues at coordinate 7,438 of NZ_JBXWRV010000018.1, forward strand.
ATCGCGCGCCATTGTCGAACCGCCGGGTCCGACAACAACTCCATGCAATAGTCGTGGTTCTGCGCGGATACGGGCAGACCGTAGCCGATGATCCGGGCCGCGACCGGTGTATAGAACACATCGGCCAGCGAATAGCTGCCGAACAACGGGCCGGACTCCATGCCCGAAATTTTGCGCGCATGCGCCCACAGGGTCTCGATCCGGGTCAGATCGGCGCGGGTTTCGCCGGACGGCTCAAACCCTTTCCAGCGGTGTTTGAGTTGCATGGGGCAGGCCGACCGCAGTGCATGGAACCCGGCGGCCATCTCGGCACAAAGCCAACGGGCGGTTGCGCGGCCGGCGGCGTCTTGCGGCCAAAGCTGGGCATCGGGATGGCGTTCGGCCAGCGTCTCGGCGATGGCGAGGCTTTCGCCGACCACCGTGCCGTCGGGCAGGCGCAGCCCAGGGACCAGACGGGCCGGGGCCAGCGGCTGCATGTCCCGGGCCATCGTGCCCGAATACAGGCCGATCATGTGGGTCGTGTAGGGCAGGCCGAATTTTTCCAGCATCAGCCATCCGCGCATGGACCAGCTTGAAAACAGGCGGTCCCCGATGAAAAGGTCATATGTCATGGCTCAAGGATGGCCGAACGCCTGACATCGGTAAAACGCTGATTTGTGTGCGTTGTATTCACGGAAGATGATTGATCCGGCCGACCGACCAGGTTTTGCCGTCAAACGCCAACTCGGTCACCGACAGGTTGTCGATGCGATGGGCAAAGGCCTGTTGCGCGTCCAGATCCAAGGCACGCTGTATCTGGGTCAGGATCACGCCGAAATGAGCCACGATGACCAGATTGGCGCCTGTATGCGTAGCGATCAAACCGTCGATCGCCGCGTCGACCCGCGCGCGGACCGCGTTCCAGCTTTCGCCGTTGGGCGGACGCACGTCGCCTGGGCTGTCCCAATAGGCAAAGGCCAGTTCGGGGTCTTCTGCCTCGATCTCGGGAAAGGTGCGCATTTCCCAAGTGCCGAAATGGATCTCGCGCAGGTCGGGGTGGTGCGGCAGGCGGCGGCGCGTGCCTTGAATTGCCGTGGCCGTATCCGCAGCGCGCGACAGGTCCGAGGAAATGACCAGCGCATCCCGCGGCAGGTGGTCGTGCAGGCGCGTGAGGGCCGCGTGGTCGCTCAGGTCGGCGGGAATATCGGACCAGCCCACCATCGTCTTGGCATGGGTCGGGCCGTGACGGACCAAATGCAACCGGGTCACGGCAACTGGCCTTTCAAGACCTGCGGTAGTCCCGCGATGACCTGAACCACCAGATCGGCTTGGGCGGCGAGGGCAATGTTCAGCCGCCCCTGCGCCTCGCGGAATTTGCGGGCCAGCGCATTGTCGGGAACGATACCGTGTCCCACCTCGTTCGAGACCATCACGACCTGCGCGGGGCAGGTCCGTAGCGCGGCCAAAAGGGCGGCCTGTTCCCGTTCAAGATCGCTGTCGGCAAGCAAGTGATTGCTGAGCCACATCGTGGCGCAATCGATCAGGCAGACCTGATCCGGGCTCAGCCCCGCCAGCGCCGGACGCAGGTCCATCGGGGCTTCGATCGTGTGCCAGCCGTCGCCTCTTTGGTCCACATGGCGCCTGATTTTTAGGCGCATCTCATCATCAAACACTTGTGATGTTGCAAGGTAGACGCGGGTTTTTCCTGTTGAAACAGAGAGTTGCTCGGCAAATGCAGATTTTCCCGACGCCGCGCCACCCAGCACAAAGGTTAAATCGGGATGCATTTTTTACTACCTTTACAGTGATCCACCCGGTGCGCCCTTGCGTATCGACCATACGTCGGCAAGGCAAGACCGGCGGCGCCTACGACAGATGGGAGAGCTGCATGGCACTGGATAACCCGAACGACTTCTCGATGTCCCGGCAGGCTATGAAAGCCGAATTGCTGGATGCGGAAACCGAATTGCGCCTGGCCTACGCTTGGCGCGACGAGCGCGACGAACAGGCCCTACACCGATTGATTATGGCCTATATGCGATTGGCAATTTCAATGGCGGCCAAGTTCAAACGCTATGGCGCGCCGATGAATGACCTGATCCAAGAGGCCGGGCTGGGCCTAATGAAGGCAGCAGACAAGTTCGACCCGGATCGCGGGGTTCGCTTCTCGACCTATGCGGTGTGGTGGATCAAGGCCAGCATTCAGGACTACGTGATGCGCAACTGGTCGATGGTGCGGACCGGTTCGACGTCATCCCAGAAATCCCTGTTCTTCAATATGCGCCGGGTGCAGGCGCGGCTGGAGCGCGAAGCTGCGTCCGATGGTTTGGAACTGGACCGGCACCAGCTTTACCAGATGATCGCGGCCGAGATTGGTGTTCCGCTGCGTGATGTCGAAATGATGCATGGCCGGCTGGCTGGGTCCGATTTTTCTCTGAACGCCGTGCAGTCGGCCGACGAAGATGGACGCGAATGGATCGACGCGCTGGAGGATGACAGCGCGCAGGCCGCCGAACTCGTGGAACATGGACACGACACCCGCCAATTACGGGAATGGCTCATCACGGCGATGCAGGCGCTGAACGACCGGGAACGGTTCATCGTGCGCGAGCGAAAGTTGCGCGACCCGGCGCGGACGCTGGAAAGCCTCGGTCAGGAATTGGGCCTGTCGAAAGAGCGCGTGCGCCAACTCGAGGCGGCGGCCTTCGTGAAAATGCGCAAGAGCCTTGAAGGGCAATCGCGCGAGGTGCAACACTTCTTCGCATGAGATTTCTTGCGATTCTGACGGCGGCTGCCGTTTCCCTCACCGGTTTGGCGCGCGCGGCGGCGGCCGGTGAATACATACCCGACGATGTTCTAGCCCTGATGAAAGAGGCCGATGTGGTCATCCTGGGCGAGGTTCACGACAACCCGCGCCATCACGTGGTGCAGACCGAGGCAATTGCAGCGATCGAGCCGTCGGCCGTCGTTTGGGAAATGGTCACCGAAGAGGGCGCGCAGCGTCTGGCGCAGACGGCCGCGTCAAACCCCGAGGAACTGTCGCGCATCCTGCGCTGGGCCGAATCCGGATGGCCACCGCTCAGCATGTATTATCCGGTTTTTCAGGCTTCGAACGCCCCGGTCTATGGAGCTATGGTGCCCCGTGCGGCTGCCCGGGCCGCGATGGAGCGCGGGGCCGCGACCGCGCTGGGCGCGGATGCGGCGCGATACGGCCTGACCGTGCCGCTGGCCCCCGAGGATCAGGCGGCGCGCGAGGCCGAGCAGCAGGCGGCCCACTGCAACGCCATGCCCGCCGAGATTTTGCCACAGCTGGTCGCCATCCAACGCCTGCGCGATGCGGTTCTGGCCCGCGCCATCCTGCGCGCGGTGGATGAGACCGGCGGACCGGTGGCGGTGATCACGGGCAATGGGCATGCGCGCAAGGATCAGGGCATTCCGACCTTCCTGAGCCGTCTGCAGCCGGGGCTGAGGCTGTTCGTGTTGGGGCAGGCCGAAGACGGTGCGCTGACCGGTGAATTCGATGCGGTGATCAACAGTCCCGCCGCCGATCGCGAGGACCCCTGCAAGGCGTTCGAGACGCAGGATTAACCGCTGGAACTCGGGCCATGCGTGGCATAGTGTCGGGTCCGACTGCGACCGGGAAAGGCTGAACATGCTGGCATCCAAACGGATTCTCCTGATCATCGGCGGAGGCATCGCGGCCTACAAGTCGCTCGACCTGATCCGCCGCCTGCGCGAGCGGGGCGCCTCGGTCACTCCGGTCCTGACCCGCGCGGCCGAAGAATTCGTGACACCGCTTTCGGTGGCGGCCCTGGCCGGGGAAAAGGCCTATCGCGATCTGTTCGACCTGACGGATGAGGCCGAGATGGGGCACATCCAACTGTCGCGCTCGGCCGATCTGGTGGTAGTCGCGCCCGCGACGGCCGATCTGATGGGCAAGATGGCCGGAGGGCTGGCCAACGATCTGGCCTCGACCCTGTTGATGGCGACGGACACGCCGGTTCTGTGCGCGCCGGCGATGAACGTGCGGATGTGGACCCACCCGGCGACCAAACGCAACCACCGTCAGTTGATCGCCGACGGGGTTCGGTTCGTGGGGCCGAACGATGGCGACATGGCCTGCGGCGAATACGGGCCCGGGCGGATGTCCGAGCCGCTGGAGATCGTCGCGGCGGTCGAGGCGGCGCTGGCGGACGGTCCGTTGACGGGCAAGCGGATTCTGGTGACCTCGGGGCCGACGCACGAGCCGATCGACCCGGTGCGGTACATCGCCAACCGGTCCTCGGGCGCGCAGGGTGCCGCGATTGCCCGGGCTCTGGCGGCGCTGGGGGCCGAGGTGGTCTTTGTCACCGGTCCCGCCGAGGTGCCGCCGCCCGACGGCGTGCAGGTGGTGCGTGTCGAGACCGCGCAGCAGATGTCGGATGCGGTGGATGCCGCCTTGCCGGTGGATGCGGGCGTGTTCGCCGCCGCGGTGGCCGACTGGCGCGTTGACGGGGCCTCGGACCGCAAGCTCAAGAAAAGCCGCGATGGCACGCCCGCACTGGAGTTTGCCGAGAACCCGGACATCCTGAAGCGGGTGTCGCACTTGGGTGCTGGCCGGCCCGCCTTGGTCGTGGGTTTCGCCGCCGAGACTGACGACGTGATCGCCCATGCAACCGCCAAGCGGGCGCGCAAGGGCTGTGACTGGATCGTGGCCAATGACGTTAGCCCGGCGACGGGGATCATGGGCGGGGCCGAGAACGCGGTTGTGCTGATCACGGACCAGGGCGCCGAGGAATGGCCGCGCATGGGCAAGGACGCGGTGGCCGCGCAGTTGGCGGAACGGATTGCGGCGGCTTTGGCCGGGTGACCGGCCCATTGCAGGTGCACGCAGTTGGAAAACGAGGGGGCAGCGATGGTGGCAATTCGGGTGATCCGGGAAGACGGGGCCGATCCGGCGGTTGCATTGCCGTCTTATGAAACGGCCGGTGCCGCCGGTGCGGATGTGCGGGCCAACCTGCCGGATCGGGGCAAAATCGTTCTGATGCCCGGAGAGCGCGCCCTGGTGCCGACCGGCCTGCGGATCGAGATACCGGATGGATACGAGGTGCAGGTCCGCCCACGCTCGGGGCTTGCCTTGAAACATGGGATCACGCTGCCCAACGCGCCGGGCACGATCGACAGCGACTATCGCGGCCCGCTGGGGGTGATCGTGCTGAACGCGGGGCAGGACCGGTTCGAGATCGCCCATGGCGACCGGATCGCGCAGCTGGTCGTCGCGCCGGTCGTGCAGGCCCGGTTCGAGCTGACCGGCCGCCTGCGGCAGACGGAACGCGGAGCCGGTGGGTTCGGTTCCACCGGGCGCAGCTGATGCTGTTGGTCTTGATTCTGGCTGCGGGGCTGTGGGGGCTGGGCTATCTGACCGGCGCATCCCGAACCGCGCGATGGGTCTCGATTGTGGTTCTACTGGCGGGAGTCGTGCTGTCGCATCTGGTGCTGCCCGATGGGCACCCGGTCCGTCTGGCCACCGGCGGGTCGGCCGCGATGTGGTTGATTCTGGTGGGGGCGGTGGCTTTGGTGACGGGGTATGGCGCGATCGTGAAAGCGTTGCGCCGTCGTGCCCATTCGGTGCAGGCCGAGCCTGCGCCCGCCCCCGCCGGGCAGTTCAGCCAGACCGAACTGGAACGCTATGCCCGTCACATCGTCCTGCGTGAGTTGGGCGGACCGGGCCAGAAACGCATGAAGACGGCGCGCGTGCTGGTGATCGGCGCCGGGGGGCTTGGCGCGCCGGCCTTGCAATACCTGGCGGCCGCGGGTGTCGGTACGATCGGGGTGATCGATGACGACGTGGTCGAAAACGCCAACCTGCAGCGGCAGGTGATCCATCGCGATACCGACATCGGCATGCCCAAGGTCTTCTCCGCGCAGCAGGCGATGGAGGCGCAGAACCCCAACGTCATCGTGCGCCCCTATCACCGTCGTCTGACCGAGGAGATCGCCGCCGAGCTGTTTTCCGACTATGACTTGATCCTCGATGGAACCGACAATTTTGAGACCCGGCATCTGGCCAACCGCACCGCCGTGGCGCTGGGCAAACCGCTGATCTCAGGCGCGCTGTCGCAGTGGGAGGGGCAGCTGAGCGTGTTTGATCCGGCCAGCGGCGCGCCCTGCTACCAGTGCATCTTCCCCGAGGCTCCGGCCCCGGGTCTTGCGCCCTCTTGCGCCGAGGCCGGGGTGATCGGGCCGCTGCCCGGCGTGGTGGGCGCAATGATGGCGGTCGAGGCGATCAAGGTGATCGCCGGTGCCGGTCAGGCCCTGCGCGGCGAGATGCTGATCTATGACGCGCTTTACGGTGAAAGCCGCAAGATCACCCTGTCACGGCGCGCCGATTGCCCCGTCTGCGGGCAATTGGGCTGAGAGCACCCGCTCCAGAAACCTGGCGTCCGCCTCTGGACGATCCTTGCCGCTATTCCTAGCTTGACGCTCAAAGGAGTATTCGATGAGCAACCCGATCCTGTCCGACTGGACGACCCCGTTTGAAATCGCGCCTTTTGCCGAGATCTCGGATGATGACTTCGCCCCGGCGCTCGAGCAGGCGCTGCAGGCGCATACCGACCAGATCGCGGCGATTGCAGCTAACCCCGAACCGCCAAGCTTTGCCAACACGATCGAGGCGCTCGAGGCCGCCGGTGAAGGTCTGAGCAAGGTTCTGTCGGTATTCTACACCGTGGCCGGAGCCGACAGCAATCCGGCGCGCGAGGCGCTGCAGCGCGACTTTTCGCCCAAGCTGGCGGCCCATTTCGCGGCGATCTCGTCGAACAAGGCCCTGTTCCGGCGGGTGGCGGACCTGTGGGCGCAGCGGGACGACCTGGGCTTGACCGAGGAACAGGCGCGGGTGCTGATGCTGACCCATCGCGGCTTTGTCCGCTCGGGGGCGGCCCTGCAGGGCAAGGCGGATGCCCGCATGCAGGACATCAAGGCGCGTCTGGCCAGCCTTGGCACCGCCTTCACCCAGAACCTGCTGGCGGACGAGCGCAACTGGTTCATGCCGCTGTCCGAGGATGATCTGGACGGGCTGCCCGATTTCGTGATCGACGCCGCGCGGGCCGCGGGCCGGGAAAAGGGGGCGGATGGCCCTATCGTGACCCTGTCGCGGTCGCTGATCGTGCCGTTCCTGCAATTCTCGCCCCGGCGCGACCTGCGCGAGAAGGCCTATCGCGCCTGGACGGCGCGTGGGGCGAACGGGGGTGAAACCGACAACCGCGACATCGCGGCCGAGATCCTGAAGCTGCGCGAGGAACGCGCCCGGCTGCTGGGCTATGAGAATTTCGCGGCCTTCAAGCTGGAGACCGAGATGGCCCGCAGCCCCCAGCGCGTGCGCGAACTGCTAATGCAGGTCTGGACCCCCGCCAAGGCCCGCGCCGAGGCCGATGCCGCGGTGCTGACGCAGATGATGCAGGCCGACGGCATCAACGGTCCGCTCGAACCGTGGGACTGGCGCTATTATGCTGAAAAGCGCCGCAAGGCCGAGCATGACCTTGATGAGGCGGCGCTGAAGCCCTTTCTGCAACTGGACCGGATGATCGAGGCCGCGTTTTCTTGTGCCAACCGTCTGTTCGGGCTGGAGTTCGCGCCGCTGGATGTGCCGCTGTATCATCCCGATTGCCGGGCCTGGGAGGTCACCCGAAATGGCCAGCATGTGGCCGTTTTCATCGGCGACTATTTCGCGCGCGGCTCGAAACGGTCTGGCGCATGGTGCAGCGCGATGCGGGCGCAGGCCAAGTTTCCCAAGGTGCAGACGCCGATTGTCATCAACGTGTGCAATTTCGCCAAGGGTGACCCGGCCCTGTTGTCCTATGACGACGCGCGGACCCTGTTCCACGAATTCGGGCACGCCCTGCATCAGATGCTGTCGAACGTGACCTATGAAAGCATCTCGGGCACCAGCGTCGCGCGGGATTTCGTCGAGCTGCCGAGCCAGCTGTACGAACATTGGCTGGAAGTGCCCGAGGTGCTGGCCCAGTTCGCGACCCATGCCGAAACCGGTGAGCCAATGCCGCCCGAGATGCTGGAAAAGGTTCTGGGTGCCGCCAACTTCGATCAGGGCTTCCAGACGGTGGAATATGTGGCCTCGGCGCTGGTCGATCTGGCCTTTCACGACGGTCCGGCTCCGGCCGATCTGATGGCGCGGCAGGCCGAGGTTCTGGCCGAGATCGGGATGCCGCATGCGATCGGGATGCGCCACGCGACCCCGCATTTCGCGCATGTCTTTGCCGGGGACGGCTACAGCTCGGGCTACTACAGCTATATGTGGTCCGAGGTCATGGACGCGGATGCCTTTGCGGCCTTTGAAGAGGCCGGCGGTGCGTTCGACCCCGAAAAGGCGCGGGCGCTGGAAGAACACATCCTGTCGACCGGCGGCTCGAAAGAGGCCGAAGATCTGTATCTGGCGTTTCGCGGTCGCTTGCCGGGCGTTGATGCCTTGCTGAAAGGGCGGGGCCTGATCGCGGCGTGACCGACCGGTTGCGCCCCGCCGCGCGCTGCCCATTGCGGGCCGGGCGACGGACCAAGTGAGATTGGCATGCGGCGCTGTTCCTGCGCCGTCAGTAGCCCAGGTCGCGATCGACCAGATGCAAAAGCGGCTGTCCGGCTTCGTTGCGTCGGATGTTCTCGCAGATGACCTGGGCTGCGGTCTCGGGCCGGGTTTCCGAGGCGATATGGGGCGTGACCGTCACGTTCGGATGCGCCCAATAGGGATGCTGGGGCGGCAAGGGTTCGGTGCGGAACACGTCCAACGTTGCATGGGCGATCTGGCCCGTGTCTAACGCTTGCAGCAGGGCCTGATCGTCGATCAGCGCTCCGCGCCCCGGATTGATGATCCGGGCGCCTTTGGGCAGCAGGGCCAGCGTCTCGGCGTTCAGGGTGTTTTCGGTCGCCGGGGTATCGGGCAGCAACAGAACCACGATGTCGGCCTGTCGCAACGCGCGGCGCAGGCCGTCAGGCCCATGCATGCCGCTGACTCCGGGGATGGTCTTGGCGGTGCGGCTCCAACCGATGACGTTGAACCCGAGACTGGACAGCGCCACGGCCGCCGCCTGCCCCAGCGCCCCCAGTCCCAGCACGCAGACCGTTCGCTGGGACGCCAAAGGCGGAGGGTCCGGGGCCCAGACACCGTCTTGCACCGTGATGTGCCGGTCCATGCCCAGATGGTAGCGCAGGACGTGGCCCACCACCCATTCGGTCATACCCTGAGTCAGGCCGTGATCGACCATCCGGGCCAGCGGAACGGTCAGGGTTTCGTTTCCGGCGATCTTCTCGACCCCCGCCCAGAGGCTGAGCACCGCCTTCAACCGCTTGAACGGGGTGAAATCCTGCAGACCGCCATTGGGGGCATAGACGACATAGTCCACCTGTTCCGGCGGAAGATCGATGGCGATGGTGGCGTCCATCCCCGACAGGCCCTTGGTCAAGAGCGGTTCATAGACCGGCCACAGGGCAGGGCGGGCAGAGAACAGGACATTGATCGACATCGCAAGCCTTTCGGGTCAGCGGGGGCGGTGGATGTGGGCGCTCTGGACGATGCCGAAGGCGACCATCAGCACCAGCATGGCCGAGCCGCCATAGCTGACCATCGGCAGCGGCACCCCCACCACCGGGGCCAGACCCATGACCATCGACATGTTGACCGCAAAGAACAGAAAGAAGTTCAGCGAGATGCCCAAGGTCACCAGGGACGAATACCGGTCCTTGGCGGACAGGGCGGTGACAAGGCAGAAGACAAGAATCAGCCCGTAGAGCGTCAGCAGCGTGATGCCCCCGACGAAGCCGAATTCTTCGGCCAGGGTCGTGAAGATGAAGTCGGTGTGCTTTTCGGGCAGGAAGTTCAGGCGCGATTGCGTGCCCTGCATGAACCCACGTCCGTTCCAGCCGCCGGACCCCAGCGCGATTTTCGACTGGGTGATGTGATATCCGGCGCCCAGAGGGTCGCTTGAGGGGTCGAGAAAGGTGTCGATGCGGCGGAACTGATAGTCTTTCAGCAACTGCCAGTCGGTACCGCGACTTTTGAACACGGCAGTGATCAGGCCCACCCCCGCCGCGATGACGGCGGCGAAATAGGCCCAATGCACGCCTGCCAGAAACATCAGCCCACCTCCGGCCGCCAGCAGCAGGATCGCGGTTCCCAGGTCCGGCTGTTTCAACACCAGCGCGGTCGGGATCAGGATCAGGAGAAGAGGCAGAAGCACCCAGAGCGGTCGCGACGTCTTTTCCGAAGGCAGCCAGTCGTAGTAGGCAGCCAACACCATCACCAGCGTGACCTTGGTGAGTTCGGAGGGCTGCAGCCGCATGAACCCCAAGTCGATCCAGCGCTGGGCGCCCATGCCAACCGTGCCGAACAGCTCGACCAGCACCAACAGGCCAAGAGAGCCGAGATAAGCCAGCAAGGACATGCTGCGCCAGAACCAGATCGGGATCAGCGCCACGATGAACATGACCGCAAGGCCGAGGCCGAAACGCTCCATTTGCGGTTCCGCCCAAGGGCGCCACGACCCTCCGGCGACCGAATACAGCATCAGAAAGCCGGCGCTGGCGACGCTGATCAGCAACAGGGTCAGGGGCCAGTTCATGTACAGAAACTTGCGCAGCCCGGTCGGCGTGGTCTTTACGGCATATTCTAAATAGCTCATGCGCGATCCTTCTTCTCGGGCCGCGCCTTGGGACGCCGATCGCCTTCCAGGCGTTTTTGCTGTTCCTTGATACGCTCTCGGTCGGCCACCGGATAGGCCTCGAGCGGGGGCGTGCCACCGTACAGCGCCTGCAGCATCACGTCGCGGGCGACCGGCGCCGCCGCCTTGGAACCGCCGCCGCCGTGCTCGACGACCACCGCCACCGCAAATTTCGGATTGTCATAGGGCGCGAAGCTGACGAACAGGGCATGGTCGCGGCGCTCCCACGGCAGGTCCTCGTTGCGGATCACGCCAGCGGCGCGCTCGGCCTTGGTGATGTTGCGCACCTGGCTGGTGCCAGTCTTGCCCGCCATCCGGAACTCGTCGGCGATGATGCGGCTGCGATAGGCCGTCCCGCGACGGTCGTTCGAGACCGTAAACATCGCCTTGCGGACCTGTTCAAGGTTGCGGGGGTTCACGTCCAGCGGCGCGCCCTCGCCCGTGGGCTGTTCGACCCCGTTGACGCTGCGGATCAGACGCGGCGTGACCGCGCGCCCTGTGGCGATCCGGGCCGACATGACGGCCAGCTGCAAGGGCGATGCCAGCATGTAGCCCTGCCCGATCGAGGCGTTGGCCGTGTCGCCGATCAGCCATTCCTGGCCGTGGACGCGCCGTTTCCATTCTTGGTTCGGGGCAAGACCCGCGGCCACGGCCGACATCGGTAGGTCGTGTTTGATGCCCAGACCGAACTTGCGCGCCATGTCCGAGATTCTGTCGATCCCAACGCGCAGGGCCACGTCATAGTAGTAGACATCACAGCTGCGCTTCAGCGAGGTTTCAAGGTCGACGGTCCCATGCCCGCCGCGTTTCCAGCAGTGGAATCGCCGGCTGCCCACCTTCAGGTAGCCGGGACAATAGACGGTGTTGCCCGGGCCCACGACGCCGGCCTCGAGCGCGGCCAGCGCGGTGATCATCTTGAAGGTCGAACCGGGCGGATAAGTGCCCTGAACCGTCTTGTTGGCCAGCGGGCGATGGTTGTTCTGAGTCAGGGCCTGGTAATCCGCCACCGAGATCCCACGCACGAACAGGTTGGGGTCGAAGCTGGGTGTAGAGCTGATTGCCCGCAGATCGCCCGTCTCACAATCGATCACGACCACGGCGGCGCTTTCGCCGGCCAGCCGGGCCTGCGCGTATTCCTGCAGGTCGGCGTCGATGGTCAATTGCAGGTCAGCGCCGGGCTGGCCCTCGCGGCGGTCAAGTTCCCGCATGACCCGGCCGGTTGCATTGACCTCGACCCGCTTGGCGCCCGCCTTGCCGCGCAGCAGGTCTTCCTTCTTGGCCTCAAGCCCGACCTTGCCGATCTGAAAGCGCGGGATCATCAACACCGGCTCGGGGTCTTCCATCTTGCTCAGGTCGTAGTCGCTGACAGGTCCGACATAGCCGACCACATGGGCGAAATCCTCGTAGCGGGGATATTGGCGGGTCAGGCCGACCTCGGGCGTGACGCCAGGAAGGGCCGGGGCATTGATCGCCACTTTCGAGATATCCTCCCACGTCACCTGGTCGGCCAAGGTGACGGGCAGGAACGGGGCCGTGCGCCGCATTTCGGTCTTGGCGCGCTCGATCTCTTCTTCCTTCAACGGGATCAGCCGCGCCAGATCAGCGATCACCTTGTCGACGTCGCCGGCGTCCTCGCGCACGATGACGATCCGGTACGAAGGCGAATTCTGCGCGATCACCTGTCCGTTCCGGTCATAAATACGACCTCGGGTCGGCGGGATCAGCCGGATGTTGATGCGGTTCTCTTCGGCCAGCAGCCGGTATTGATCGGCCTGTTCGACCTGCATGTACCGCATGCGCGCCGCCAACCCCCCGGCAAAGGCAAGCTGCATGCCGCCCAGTACCAGGGCCCGCCGGGTCAGGCGTTTGTGGGCCAGGCCTTTGTCCCTGGTGGGGCGTTTCATGCCTGCCCCCCCCGGATCGTCGGGTCGACCGCCGACGGGCGCCGGACGCCCAGAACGCCCTGGCCGAAGATGACGACAAGCGGGTAGACCATCACGGTCAGAGCCGCCTGGACCAGAACCGGCGCCAACGCCCCCTGTTCGACCGATAGCAGCCCCAGCACGATGCGGTTTGACAGGAAAATAGCCGCAATGACCGCCCCGACCGATGTCCACTCCGCTACAAAGCCCATATCGCGCATGCCCGGCCCAGCCGACCGAAGATAGGACGCGCCCATGACCACCAGCGCTGCCAGCAGGCCCGGTGGGCGTTGCAGCAACAAATCTTCCATCAACATGACGAACGCCACGCTGAGGGTTGGAACGTCGTCAGGCCGCCGTAGGACCCATGCGAAGGTCAAGGCGATCAGTAATTCGGGAAACGGCCAGCGATCGGGGCGGGTGTCCAATGGCAATAGGTGGAAAAACATCACCAGCATGCCCAAGGCCAGATAGAGGCCCCGCATCATCCACAAGCGCGACGCGGCCCTATCCATCGGCGGCCTCGTCATTGGGAAGCAGCAACGCTTCGGGGCGTTTCGGACCGACCAACCCGCCCGGATCGCGGATTGGATCGGCCGCGTGATAGCGCAGCACACGCAGGAACTCCAAGCGTTCGAAATCTGCCGACAGGCGTACGCGCAGGCGGCCGCTGGGGTCTTCCGCGATCTGGCCGATCAGCAGGCCCGCCGGAAAGACGCCGCCATCGCCCGAGGTCACCACGCGGTCGCCAGGACGCACGAGTTCGCGGTTTTCCAGAAATTCGACCACGGGCGCCGGGGTGTTGTCCCCCTGGATCAGCGCCGTCTGGCCGGACGGTTGAATGGTGGCGGGTATCGCGCTGGACGCGTCCGTCAGCAGGATCACCCGCGCCGTGTCTGGCCCCACGCCCGAGATACGCCCCACCACCCCGATGCCGTCCATCGTGGCCCAGCCGTCGACGATGCCATCGCGCTCGCCGACGTTCAGCAAAACCGATTGCCGGAACGGTGACCCGCTGTCGGCCATGACGACGCCGGTGATGTAAGTCAGACGCGGATCAAGTCGAACATTGTTCAGGTCCAATAGGCGCGCATTTTCCTGCTCCAGTTGTAGCGCGGCTTCTTTCCAGGCGCGCATGCGACGCAGTTCGCTGCGCAGTTCGCGGTTCTGTTCGCTGAGCCGCTGATAGCTTTGAAAATCCCGCACCAGGTTAACGGTGGCCGTCACCGGCACCATGGCCCAATCCATCGAGGGCACCACCGTATCGACCACCTGCGCCCGGAACCGCTCGACCCGAGGACTGTCGATGCGCCAGACCAGAAAGATGCCCAGCAGGCACAAGACGACGATCCCCGTGAACAAGCGGCGCAGGGGGGTGGTATAGTCGTCGCGCTGTGCCCGGTCTTTTGCCACAGGACTCCTTCCCGTGCTGCTCGTGCCCGATCGTTGACCCTCAGATCAGAGGGTGCGCGCCTCAGCTTTCGTAGTCAATCGCGTGGCGCAGCTGTTTTTCGTATTCCAGGGCCTTGCCGGTGCCCAAAGCCACGCAGTTCAGGCTTTCGTCGGCAATCGACACGGCCAATCCGGTCTGTTCGCGCAGGGCCAGGTCCAGATCGCCCAGCAGCGCGCCGCCGCCGGTCAGCATCACGCCCCGGTCCACGATGTCCGCAGCCAGATCTGGTGGGGTGGTTTCCAGTGCGGTCATCACCGCCTCGCAGATCTGCTGGACGGGTTCCGACAGAGCCTCGGCCACTTGAGCCTGGCTGATCTCGATTTCCTTGGGAACACCGTTCAGCAGGTCGCGTCCGCGGATATGCATCGATTGGCCGCGCCCGTCATCGGGCATCCGGGCCGTGCCGATGGTGGTCTTGATCCGCTCGGCGGTGGATTCGCCCACCAGCAGGTTCTGCTGACGGCGCAGATACGAGATGATCGCCTCGTCCATGCGGTCGCCCCCCACGCGGACCGATCGGGCATAGACGATGTCGCCCAGCGACAGAACGGCCACCTCGGTGGTGCCGCCGCCGATATCCACGACCATGTTGCCGGTGGGATCGGTGATCGGCATCCCGGCGCCGATGGCGGCGGCAATTGGCTCGGCAATCAGACCCGCGCGGCGGGCGCCCGCCGACAGAACCGACTGACGGATCGCGCGTTTTTCAACTGGCGTTGCGCCATGCGGCACGCAGACGATGATCTTGGGCTTCGAAAAGGTCGAACGCTTGTGCACCTTGCGGATGAAATGCTTGATCATCTCTTCCGCGGTGTCGAAATCGGCGATCACCCCCTCGCGCATTGGGCGGATGGCCTCGATCGAGCCAGGAGTACGGCCCAGCATCAGCTTGGCATCTTCGCCCACGGCCAGAACCTTCTTGACCCCGTCCTTGACATGGTAGGCGACAACCGAGGGCTCCGACAGGATCACGCCGCGCCCCTTGACATAGACCAGCGTGTTGGCCGTCCCGAGGTCGATGGCCATATCCGCTGTGAACAGGCCGCCCAAACTGTCGAAGATCCCCATATTTCCCCTGATCCTGTCTGTCAGAAATTTCTACTGCCCGCGACTCGACGGTTCCGGGACGGATGACTTATAGGGTGCCAAGACGCCCGGTAAAAGGGCTGATTCCGCGTAAGTCAGCGCCTTTCCGCCTTTCTGACAGGGACTTTAGAAGGCAACATGCTCTCATATCAACACATTTACCACGCGGGAAATCTGGCGGACGTGCAAAAGCACGCTTTGTTGGCATGGATGCTGGACTACATGACCCGCAAGGACAAGCCGATCAGCTATCTCGAGACTCATTCGGGGCGGGGCTTGTATCACCTGAATGCCCCCGAGGCCGTGCAGACCGGAGAGGCAGCGGCAGGGATCGGGCGCGCGCTGAGCAACGGGTGGTTTGCCGATGATCACCCGCTGGCACGCGCGTTGCACTCGGTTCAGGCGCAGTTTGGCGAAACGGCCTATCCCGGATCGCCGCTGATTGCGGCAAGCCTGCTGCGTCCGCAGGACAGTCTGCATTTCGCCGAGCTTCACCCGCAGGAATACGCGGCGCTGAACCAGGCTCTGACTGGGCGCGGTGCCAAGACGTACAGACAAGACGGGTTCGAGCTGGCTCAGTCGGTTCTGCCGCCCACACCTCGGCGCGGGATGATGCTGATTGACCCCAGCTACGAGGTAAAGGCGGATTATGGCCGCCTGCCTGGGCTGATCGCCAAGTTGCACCGCAAGTGGAACGTGGGCCTCATTGCCCTGTGGTACCCGATCCTGACGGACGATCGGCACGTTTCGATGGTGTCGGCACTGAAGAGCCTGGATCTTCCCAAAACGTTCGTGCACGAAGTTCGGTTTCCGCCTGCGCGGAAGGGGCACCGGATGATCGGTTCGGGCATGTTCGTGGTCAATGCACCCTTCGGGATCGAAGACGAGGCGGCGCGTCTTTCCGACCTGTTCGCAAAGATCTGACTGCGCTTCAGGGGCGATGGTCTCCCGCCCCGTCTGACAGCATCAAAGATGCCGCCAAACGTGTTGGGCCCGGCACCGCGCCTTGGGAGCGGTGCCAGGCCCAAGGCCGTCAGGCTGCGCGGCGAAGCCGGGCTGCCGCGGGCGCGGGAGCCCTGCCTGCCATTTCTGATCAGGTCAGATCCTTGTAGCTGATCTCGCGTGCATCCGCGCCCGGGCCGGCCTTTTCGCGGCGCATGATCAAGCGGTTCAGCGCGCTGATATAGGCCTTGGCCGACGCCACCACGGTATCCGTGTTCGCGGATTGGCCCGTGGCGATCATGCCGTCTTCCTCCAGACGGACGGAAACCGTGGCCTGCGCGTCGGTGCCTTCGGTCACGGCATGCACTTGGTACAGCTGCAGATGCGCCTTGTTCGGGTAGATCACTCGGATCGCCTTGAAGGTGGCGTCGACCGGCCCGTCCCCGTGCTCGGTGGCGATGACATCCTTGCCGTCGACCTCCAGTTCGACCGTGGCTTCGGCCTGACCGCCGGTGCCGCAGGTGACTTTCATCGAGACCAGCTGCAGGTGGTCGTTGGTCGCGTCATCAGCGCTCATCAGCGCGATCAGGTCGTCGTCGAACACCTCTTTCTTGCGGTCGGCCAGTTCCTTGAACCGCACGAAGATGTCCTTGAGCTGGTTGTCCCCGACCTCGTAGCCGAGTGTCTCCAGCTTGTCGCGCAGCGCGGCCCGGCCCGAATGCTTGCCCAGCGGAAGCGAGGTGCCCGAAAGGCCTATATCCTCGGGGCGCATGATCTCGAAATTCTCGCGGTTCTTCAGCATGCCATCCTGATGGATGCCGCTTTCATGCGCAAAGGCGTTCTTGCCGACGATCGCTTTGTTGAACTGCACCGGAAAGCCCGAAACCGTCGCCACCCTGCGCGAGATATGCATGATCTTGGTGGTGTCGATGCCCGTTTTCCACGGCATGATGTCATTGCGGGTACGCAGGGCCATCACGACTTCTTCCAGCGCGGTATTGCCCGCGCGTTCCCCCAGGCCGTTGATCGTGCATTCTATCTGCCGTGCGCCGCCGGCAACCGCGGCCAGGGCGTTTGCGGTCGCCATGCCCAGATCGTTGTGGCAATGGGTGGCAAAGACCACCTCGTCAGCGCCCGGAACGGTTTCGATCAACCTGCGGATCAGATCGGCCGACTCCGCCGGAGCAGTATAGCCCACCGTATCGGGAATGTTGATCGTGGTCGCGCCGGCCTTGATCGCAATCTCGATCACGCGGCACAGATAGTCCCATTCGGTCCGGGTCGCATCCATCGGCGACCATTGCACGTCTTCGCACAGGTTGCGGGCGTGGCTGACGGTCTCGTGGATCTTTTCGGCCATCTCGTCCTGAGTCAGGTTCGGAATGGCCCGGTGCAGTGGTGAGGTGCCGATGAAGGTGTGGATCCGGTTCTTCTCGGCGTGTTTCACCGCCTCCCAGCAGCGGTCGATATCGGCGAAATTCGCACGGGCCAGGCCGCAGATGCGGGCGTTCTTCGCGCGCTGCGCGATTTCCGACACGGCCTTGAAATCCCCCTCGGAAGCGATTGGAAAGCCGGCCTCGATGATGTCGACGCCCATGTCGTCCAGCAGCTCGGCGATTTCCAGCTTTTCGTCATGGGTCATGGTTGCGCCGGGGCTTTGCTCGCCGTCGCGCAAAGTGGTGTCAAAGATCAAGACGCGGTCTTGGTCGGTCACGTTGGTCATGGGGGTCACTTTCTTGTCTGTCCTAAAGCCATTGGCGCGCAGGCGTCCTCCTCTGAGCGGGCGCGCCGGATGGCACGCTCAGAGGCGGATTAGGATCAGTAGGCCACGCAGGGACGCGCCACGGGCGGTGGCGTCGAACGAGGGGATATCTGCGCGGTTGATCATGGGTTCGAGGTTATACACCCCGAACCGGGAATGAAAAGAAGGAAAATGCGCGGCCGTCCGATTTCGCGAAAGGATCGGAAACGGGGATTGATTGCGCAGGCAACTCCGCTAGCTGGAGAGCGATGAGAAATGCTTTGGTCATAGGTGCAAGCGGCGGGATCGGCCGGGCCGTCTGCAATGAGCTTCTGTCGCGGTCGGTTCATGTCGTCGGTCTGTCGCGGTCGGAAAACGGGCTGGATCTGATGCAGCCGGAACTAGCCGACGAGATGCTGGGCCGTGTCGAAGGGCCGTTCGACCTTGTTCTGGTGGCATCCGGTGCGCTCGAGATCGACGGGGCGGAACCGGAAAAGACTATTCGGGCGGTTTCGGCTAAGGCCATGATGGATCAATTCGCCCTGAACGCGGTGGGACCGGCTCTGGTGCTGAAACACGCGCATCGCCTGTTGCCGCGCAACGGTCGGTCGGTGTTCGCGGTACTGTCGGCACGTGTGGGCTCGATCGGGGATAATCGTCTGGGCGGTTGGGTCAGTTATCGCTCGGCCAAGGCAGCGGTGAACCAGATCGTGCATACGGCCGCAATCGAACTGGCCCGAACCCACAAGGATGCGATCTGCGTCGCCCTGCACCCCGGAACGGTCAAGACCCCGTTCACGCAGAAATACCTGGGCCGGCACCCTGCGGTCCCGCCGGACGAGGCGGCGAGCAACCTGATGCAGGTTGTCGATGGTCTACGTCCCGAGCAGACAGGGCAGTTCTTCGACTGGGCCGGAAAGCTGGTGCCATGGTGACGTTCTACCCGTCCGACGGGGCGGCATCCGGGTCCGTTTCGGCTTCGGGCGCTTGCGGTTCAGCCTCAGTCGGCTGTTCGGCGCCGGATTCGGTCAGCGCGCCGTTTTCCCAGGTGCCTGTTTCTTCTTCCCCGTTGGCATAGCGCATCGTGCCGCTGCCCTGACGCTTGCCATTGACGAAATTGCCTTCGTACACGTCGCCGTTGGGGTAGGTCGCAACGCCAAATCCGGTGATCTTGCCCTCGGACCACGCGCCCGAATATTTGAACCCGTTGGGCATCACCACCTCGCCCTGGCCGTGGCGCTGGCCGTTCAGGAAATCGCCGGTGTATACGGTGCCGTCGGCATAGGTCGCCTTGCCCTTGCCTTGGCGCACGCCGTCCACCCAGTCTCCGTCATAGCTGGACCCGTCGGCGCGGGTCAGAACACCCTTTCCGTGAGTGCGGGCGTTTTTGAACTGGCCTTTATAGATCGTGCCGTTGGCATAGGTGGCGGTACCCCGGCCTTCGATTACCCCGGCAACCCAGTCGCCTTCGTACGAGGAGCCGTCGGGATAGGTGATGCGCCCTTGCCCGTCGGCCAGATCTGCTTTGAAATCGCCGACATAGACCGACCCGTCGGGATAGGTCGCCTCGCCCAGCCCGTGAATCTGGCCGTCCTTCCATTCGCCCGAATAGACATATCCGTCGGTGCCCGTGTAGGTGCCCTTGCCGTCGCGCCGGTCATCGTCGAATTCGCCTTCGTAGATGTCACCATTGGCATAGGTCACCTTGCCCGCGCCCTGACGCCGGCCGTCGACCAGTGGGCCTTCGTAGACGTCTCCGTTAGGCTGGGTCAGGCGTCCGGTTCCGTTGATCCGGTCCTCGGACCATTCACCTGCATAGATCATCCCGTCGGGCATCGTCAGCGTGCCCTGACCGAAGCGCTGCCCGGCCTTGATGTCGCCCTCGTAAACGGCGCCATCGGCATAGGTGATCTTGGCCTTGCCCTGGCGCACGCCATCGACCCAGTCGCCGTCATAGACATAGCCTCCGGGGTCGGTCATCACGCCCTTGCCATGGTGTTGCGCGTTTTTGAACCCGCCCTCGTAACGTATGCCGTTGGCATAGGTCACGACACCGGTGCCGTTGATCGCGCCGTCCACCCATTCGCCTTCGTAGGTGCCGCCATCGGCGAAGGTGATCTTGCCCTTGCCGTGGGGCCGGCCCTTGACGAAGTCGCCCTCGTAGACCGAGCCGTTGGCGTAGCGCGCGATCCCTTTGCCCTGGATCTCGCCTTCGACCCATTCGCCGGTATACTCGAACCCGTCCGGCAGCCGGTAGGTGCCTGTGCCGTGGCGCAGACCGTTTTCGAAGGTGCCCTCGTAGACACCGCCCACGTCGTCATCGGCAACGATGACCTGGCCCTGCTGCGCCAGAGACTGGCCGGCCACACCCATCGCGGCGATGGCAATCGAATTCCTGAGAAGTTTCATCTGGGTCCCGCCTGCCCGGTTGTCATCTGTTGGGTTCGCTCGTGCAAAACTATGACACAGCATCCGGTCGGGCAACGGGTTTTGCCGCTATGGCCTTTCACTTGCGGCCCGATCTGCTAAATGCCTTGGCAGGTGACGAGGGCAAGAGGGCAAACATGGCCGACCATTTCCGCATCACGCTGGCACAGCTGAACCCAACGGTGGGCGACATCGCGGGCAACGTAGCCAAGGCCCGGGCCGCGTGGGAGCAGGGCTGTGCGGCGGGCGCCGATCTGGTCGCACTGCCCGAGATGTTCGTCACCGGCTACAACACGCAGGACTTGGTGCAGAAGCCTGCCTTTCACGCCGCCGCCATGGACGCGTTGCGGCAACTGGCCAAAGACTGCGCGAACGGGCCGGCCATGGCCATCGGCGGGCCCTGGGTCGAGGACGGCAAGCTCTACAACGCCTATCTGATCCTCAACCAGGGGCGGATCGTCAGCAAGGTATTCAAGCATCACCTGCCCAATGAAACGGTTTTCGACGAAGTGCGCCTGTTCGATGCCGGGCCGCTGGGCGGGCCCTATGCCGTGGGCAACACCCGGATCGGTAGCCCGATCTGCGAGGATGGTTGGCACGAGGACGTGGCAGAGACGCTGGCCGAGACCGGCGCCGAGTTCCTGCTGATCCCTAACGGATCCCCATATTTCCGCGACAAATACGATGTGCGCCTGAACCAGATGGTCGCGCGCGTGGTCGAGACAGGTTTGCCTGTGATCTATCTCAACATGGTCGGTGGGCAGGACGACCAGGTGTTTGACGGGGGCAGCTTTGGCCTGAATCCCGGCGGGGCGCTGGCCTTCCGCATGCCGGTTTTCGACGAGGCGGTGACTCATGTCGATCTTCAGCGCGGCGAACAGGGCTGGACCATCGCGCCGGGCGCGGTCGCGGAACAGCCCGACACGTGGGAGCAGGACTATCGCGCTATGGTGCAGGCGCTGCGCGACTACATGGCCAAGACCGGGTTTTCCAAGGCGTTGCTGGGCCTGTCGGGCGGGGTCGATTCTGCGTTGGTGGCCACAATCGCGGTCGATGCGCTGGGGGCTGAAAACGTGCGCTGCGTGATGCTGCCGTCGGAATATACCAGTGCCGCGTCGCTCGAGGACGCCGAGGCCGTCGCCAAGGCGCTGGGCGTGCAGTACGATTATGTGCCGATCAGCCAATCGCGCGCCGCCGTGACCGAGACCTTGGCGCCGCTGTTCGCGGGTCGACCGGCCGACATTGCCGAGGAGAACATCCAGTCCCGTCTGCGCGGTCTGCTGCTGATGGCGATCTCGAACAAGTTCGGCGAGATGCTGCTGACCACCGGCAACAAATCCGAGGTCGCCGTGGGCTATGCCACGATCTATGGCGACATGAATGGCGGCTACAACCCGATCAAGGATTTGTACAAGACACGGGTGTTCGAAACCTGCCGCTGGCGCAATGCCAATCACCGCGACTGGATGAAAGGGCCGGGGGGCGAGGTCATCCGCTCCTCGGTCATCGACAAGCCGCCCAGTGCCGAGCTGCGCGAGGATCAGAAGGACAGCGACAGCCTGCCTGACTATCCGGTGCTGGATGGCATTCTTGAGATTCTCGTGGATCGGGACGGTTCGATCGCCGATTGCGTCGCCGCCGGGTTCGACGAGGCCGATGCCCGCCGGGTCGAGCATCTAATCTACATCAGCGAATACAAGAGATTCCAGTCGGCGCCGGGCACCCGGCTAACCAAACGGGCCTTCTGGCTGGACCGGCGCTATCCGATCGTGAACCGCTGGCGGGATCGCGGGTGAGCCGCACGCCCGGGATGAGCCTTGGGCGGCAAAATGCACAGTTTAGTTTTGCGAAAAGAAACAATGTCATCTGAATATCCATCATTGTGTGTTTTGTTGGCCGGATAGAGGCTTTGGCCCCGCAGATCCTTGCTGCGATGACATCTTTTCGACATAATTTGGTACAGGTCCTGCCTTGATTGGCCGTTTCGGCCGCGTGCATCTTGAAAGACAGGGCCGCTGGTAAAGCATCCGTGGTGGGGTGCCAAACGTTAGTTGGTTGGTGTTGAGATGTTTAACGATTATGACAAGCCGCTGCATGCTCCTTTGCAGTACAAAGCGATGGATTCGCCGCCGCAAGATTTGGATGTGGCGGACGTGGATGCCGCGATCGCGGATATTATGCAAAAGGAACGACGCCGAACACCGGCCGCAGCGATCAAGCGCCCGGAATTTCCTGATCTGCGTGCCGACGAGGAACCCGACGATGGGAAGTCCGCGCCGAGCCTGGTGGGGACCTTCAGGCAGAAACTGGCGGAACTGGCAGGCGCGGCCTGAGCCCGGGCGGGGTGCGTCGAGACCGAGCGTTGAGAGCAGCAGAGCGGCACCCAGCAACTGTTGTTTGTCGAACTTCCAGCCATGAAAAGCCCGCGCTAAGCGCGGGCAGTCCAATGGTGCGCCGTCGTTTACCCCATCATCTGATAGCTGACGGGCACGAAGCGGAAGCCTTCACCGCGCTGTTCGACGAAGCCTGCGGCCGGGAACGGCATGTGATACCCGATCATCGGTATCTTGTCGGCGGCCAGCATGCCCAGAACCTTGCGCCGCGCCGCGGTCGCCGCAGACTTGTCCATGTCGAACCGAACCTCCCATTCGGGATGGGCGAAGGACCAGACATAGTGGTTGGCCAGATCCGCAGTCAGGATCAACCGCTGACCGTTGCTTTCCAGGTGATAGACCATATGCCCGGGCGTGTGGCCGAATGCGGCCATGGCGGTGATGCCCGGCGCGACCTCGGCGCCATCTTCCACGAAGGTCATCTTGTCCGCCATCGGCGTGACTTTGGCTGCCACCATGTCACCGACGCGGTTGCCGGTCTCTTGCGCCGACCAGAAGTCATATTCTGTCGCGGCCGTGACATAACGCGCGTTAGCAAAGGTCGGAGCGTCATTCGTGGTCATCCCGCCGATGTGGTCGGGGTGCATGTGGGTCAGAACCACCACGTCGATGTCATCGGGCGAAACGCCGGCATCGGCCAAGGCCTTTTGAATGCCGCCTTGGCCCAGGCCCGTGTCGAACAGGATCATTTCGCTGCCGGTGTTCACAAGCGTGGGCGTGAAGAAGAACTGGGCCTTGTCGGCAGGGATGAAGTTTTCCGCCGACACTCGGGCGAATTCCTCGTCCGAGGCGCCTCCCCCAAAGATTTCCTTGGCGCCGTCCCGTGGCAGGCTGCCGTCAAGCAGGGTCGTCACGGTGAGATCGCCCAGCATGAAGCTGCGGGCGGCGGCCGAATTGGCCATGGCCCCCGGTCCGGCGGCCAGGGCTGGTTTGACCGAGGCGGCAAGGGGCAGCGCAGCTGCGGCACCCAAAGCGGCGCGGCGGGTGAATTTCGGTGTCATTGAACTGTCTCCCTGTGTGATCACGCGTGATGAACTAGGGTGGCCGCGCGTCCCGGCAACCCTGGGCGGCGTCGGCCACCCAGCAATCGCTGGACAAAAACGCGCCCATATGACAAGAGCCGCGCCAACAGGAGACATCCATGACAACGACCCGCTTCGCCCCGTCGCCCACCGGTTACATTCATGTGGGCAACCTGCGCACCGCGCTGATGAACTATCTTATCGCCCGCAAGGCCGGCGGCACGTTCATCCTGCGCATCGACGACACCGACCCCGAGCGGTCGAAGGAGGAATATGTCGATGCGATCAAGCAGGACCTCGAGTGGCTGGGCCTGCACTGGGACCGGGTCGAGCGGCAGTCGGACCGGCTGGACCGCTATGCCGAGGCCGCCGACAAGCTGCGCGAGATCGGCCGGTTCTACGAGGCCTTCGAGACCCCGACCGAGCTGGACCTCAAGCGCAAGAAGCAGCTGAACATGGGCAAGCCGCCGGTTTATGACCGGGCCGCCCTGAACCTGTCGGAGGCCGAGAAAGAGGCGCTGCGGGCCGAGCGCGGCAACGGCGTGTGGCGGTTCAAGCTGGATCACGAGCGCATCGAATGGAAAGACGGCATTCTGGGCGACGTGTCGATCGACGCGGCCTCGGTGTCGGATCCGGTGCTGATCCGCGGCGACGGGCAGGTTCTCTATACGCTGGCTTCGGTGGTGGATGACACCGAGATGGGCGTGACGGACGTGGTGCGCGGCGCCGATCATGTCACCAACACCGCGACCCAGATCCAGATCATCAAGGCCCTGGGCGGAACCGTTCCGAACTTTGCGCACCATTCGCTTTTGACCGGCCCGCAGGGCGAGGCGCTGTCCAAACGGTTGGGGACTCTGGCGCTGCGCGATCTGCGCGAGCAGGGTGTCGAGCCGATGG
This sequence comes from Ruegeria sp. BHSC026, assembly GCF_059613065.1. Lineage (NCBI taxonomy): Bacteria > Pseudomonadati > Pseudomonadota > Alphaproteobacteria > Rhodobacterales > Roseobacteraceae > Ruegeria > Ruegeria sp. BHSC026. The sequence continues at coordinate 32,006 of NZ_JBXWRV010000018.1, forward strand.
CGCTGTTGAGCCTGATGGCCCGTCTGGGGTCGTCAGATCCGGTGGAACTGCGCAGCGACATGGCTGAGCTGATCGAAGGTTTCGACGTGACCCGGTTCGGGTCGGCGCCGACCAAGTTCGACGTGCAGGACCTGTTCCCGCTGACGGCCCGGTATCTGCAGACGCTGCCGCTCGAGAAGGTTGCCGACGCGGTTGCCGGGGCCGGTGTGCCCGATGAACTGGCCGAACCGTTCTGGATGATGGCGCGCGAGAACATCACCACGCTTAACGACCTGAAGGGTTGGTGGGAGCTGTGCCGCGACGGGGCCGAGCCGCTTATCGACGAGGAGGACCGCGAATTCGTTGCGCAGGCGATGGAACTGCTGCCCGAGGGGCCGTTTGACGGCGAGACCTGGGGCAAGTGGACGGCGGTTGTGAAAGAGGCGACCGGCCGCAAGGGCAAGGGCCTGTTCATGCCCCTGCGCAAGGCGCTGACCGGTATGGAGCGGGGGCCCGAGATGGCGGCTCTGATGCCGTTGCTGCAGGTTATCCGCGCGCGCACATAGGCCCGTGCCGTGCAGGCGTGAGTGAACTCGAACAAACGACAAGGCGGGCTCGAACTGGACCCGCCTTTGTCATGCGGCCTGAACGATCTGCGCAGCGATGCGGTTCAGGTGGGCATCCACCAGGTCGGTTTCTTCCGGGCGCAGTTGCTGGTGACGCGGATAGCGCGGCTCGGCCCGGTCGTTCAGGATTGGGGCGTTCCAGCCATCCGTCGTGTCAAAGAAATCCCGGACACCCGTTTCACCGAAGGCGCGCAGATAGCCCTGCACTACCACGTCGACATAGCTGAGCAGGATCGGATGATTCCGGTTGGGATCATTCTGCCGCTGTAGCGGGACGGCATAGACCGCGATCTCGATCTCGCGCGGCAGGGGATGGCTGACCTGCTCGGTGGCCGCGACCCGGTCATAGGCCCATTCGCGTTCATCCAGCGCGGCCCAGTCGTTCTTGGGAACATGGGCGATCATCCCGTCGATCTCGGACTTTGCGTCGGGGACCGCTGTCAGGAAGGCCACCGGGCGCAGGTCGGTGTGGCACCAGGCGCGCCGCCAGCCGCGCAGACGGGCCGGATGCGGGTCGGGGAAGTCATGTGTGGCCAGATTCACGAGGCTGCCATAGCCAAAGAAATACGGGTCAGTCATTCACGCGCTGTCCGAAGTTTCGATTGATGTATGTCAAACCGTTTTTTTGCGGTGCGTGCAATAAGGCTGCATCTTGTTTTTCGGGGGGAGGATCTCATGCGGATCACCAAACGAACGAATATCGCGGTGCGGCTGCTGATGTATTGCGCCGCCCATCCCGACCGGCTGGTGACCAAGTCGGAAATCGCCGAGGTGTGCAACATCTCGGAAAACCACCTGGCGCAGGTGATCAACCAGCTCAGCCAGCTGGGGTATCTGAGCACGCAGCGTGGCCGGAACGGCGGGATGGAACTGGGCCGCTCGGCCGATCAGATCCGGATCGGGTCGGTCTTTCGCCATGTCGAGGGCGACTTGCCGATCGCCGAATGTTTTGCGGATGCCGACAACACCTGCCCGTTGACTGATGCCTGCCGGTTGCGCCTGGCCCTGCAGGATGCGGCCGAGGTGTTTTTTGCTTCGTTGGACGAAATCACGCTGGATGCGTTGGTCTGTGACAACGATCCGTTGTTGAAGATTCTGCAGCCCGTGACTTGCGCTCGGTGATTATCAGTCACTGGCGCGCAGGATGCGCGCCGGGCTGGCGGACAGCGGGCGCAGTGCGAAGGCAAGGCCCGCCAGCAGTGTGACGATCAACCCCCCCGCCACGATCCCCAGGGCCGCGGGCCAGATGATCGTGTACCGGGTATCGAAAATGTAGGTCGCCACGGCCCACCCGCCCAGTACGCCTGCAGCCAGCGCGATGCTGCCTGCCGCCAAGCCCAGCAAGGCCGAGCGCAGCGCAAAGCTGAGTAGGATCTTTCGGCGGTCCGCGCCGATGGTCTTGAGGATCGCGGCCTCGTAGCGCCGGGCGGGTTCACCGGCGGCCGCCGCCCCGATCAGCACCAGAAACCCGGTCAGCAGCGACACGCCCGCCCCATAGGATGTGGCCGACGCCAGCCCCGCCAACAGGCCCGAGACGCGGTCGATCGCGTCGCGCACGCGGATCGCGGTGATGTTGGGGAATTGATCGGCCAAATCGCGCAGGATGGCGGCCTCGGCCCGTTCCTCGGCATAAACGGTGGCGATGAAGCTGTGCGGCGCGCCGGCCAGTGCGGCCGGGTTCATCGACATGACAAAGCCCATGCCGGCGGTCGAGAAGTCCACCTCGCGCAGCGAGGTGATCGTGGCCGTGATGTCTCGGCCCAGGATATTGACGGTCAGGGTGTCGCCCAGTTTCAGGCCCATCTCTTCGGCCTCTTCGGTGGCAAAGCTGATCTGCGGCGGGCCGGAATAGTCCGGCGCCCACCAGTCGCCTGCCGTGATGCGTGCATTCCGCGGTGGACGTTCCGAATAGGTCACGCCGCGGTCGCCTTCCAGAACCCAATGGTCTCCGGCCACCTCGTGCGCGGGACGGCCGTTGATCCGGGTGATGATGCCGCGCAGCATCGGCGCGCTTTCCACCCGCGTAACGCCGGGATCGTTTTCCAGCCGGTCCAGAAACCCGGACATCTGGTCCTTCTGGATGTCCACGAAGAAATACGAGGGCGCCACGTCGGGCAGGTTGCCCGAGATCGCGTTGCGCAGGGTTCCGTCGATCTGGCCGACGGCTGCCAGAACCGACAGGCCCAGCCCCAGCGACAGAACGACCGGGGCCGCCCCTTCGCGCGGGTCGGAAATGGCGGCCAGTGCCCAGTGCAAGGCCGGGCGGCCTCGGGCCCGCCGGGCAGACCAGTGTGCAACCCGCTGGATAGCGAAGGCCGAAAGGGCCAGCAGCGTCAGGGCGCCAAGGAACCCTGCAGCCGTCCAGAGCGTCAGCCGCGTGGATCCGCTGAACACTGCAGCGGTGGCGATCAGTGCAGTAAGGGCCATGGCCGTGGCCAACAGGAATGCCGGGCGCGGCAGGAACCGGGCCGCGGACAGCGCATCGCGGAACAGGGTAGCGGCACGGACGTCTTCGGTGCGGGCAAGCGGCCAGAGCGTGAATACAAGCGCGGTCAGCAGGCCATAAAGCGCGGCCTCGAACAGGGGCATGGGATAGAGCGCGAATACCGCAGGAACGGGAAGGTGGCTCTCGATCACCGGGGCCAGCAGAACCGGTGCCAAACCGCCCAGCAAGGCGCCGGCGGCGATTCCGAAGACCGACAGAACGCCAATCTGGATCAGGTAGGTCTGAAAGATCGTGGCCCGGTCGGCGCCTAGGATTCGCAGCGTGGCGATGGTTTCGATCTTGCGGGCAAGATAGGCGCGCACCGCGGCCGAGACGCCGATACCACCCACTGCCAGCCCGGACAGGCCGACCAGTACGAGGAACGCGCCCAGACGCGCCACGAATTCAGCAATGCCCGGCGCCCCGTTGCGCGCATCTGTCCAGCGCATGCCGGACCCGTCCAGGACCTGCGCCGCTTGCGCCGATACAGCGGCCAGATCCGCTTGGGGCGGCAGGTCGAGCCGGTACTTGGTGGAAAACAGCGTGCCGGGTTGCAGCAGGCCAGAGGCGCGCAGATCCCGCGTGCGGACAAGGGTCCGCGGGCCCAGCGTGAACCCGTCGCCAGCGGCATCGGGTTCGTGGATCAAGGCGGCGGTCAGGATGAATTCCTGGGTTCCCAGCGCAAAACGGTCGCCGATAGCCAGACCTAGCCGTTCGATCAGAACCGGATCCATCACAGCACCGGGACGGGTGCCTTCACCATCGAGCGCGCGGGAGAGCGGGATATCGGGATTCAGGACAACCGTGCCGATCAGGGGATAGGTGTCGTCTACCGCCTTGACCTGCGTCAGTCCGCGCAGGGGGCCGGGCCCGTTTCGGGTCACGGCCATCGAGCGGAAATCGACTACCTCGGACACCTGCGCCGCGGTGCGTTCCATCCATGCGCGCTCGGCATCATCGGCAAAGCGATAGGTCAGCTCGATCTGCGCGTCGCCCCCTAAAAGGGCCGCGCCCTCTTGCGTCAGGCCGGTTTGAATGGCTTGGCGGACGGACCCCACCGCGGCAATCGCCGCCACGCCGAGGGTCAGACACGCCAGGAATACCCGGAATCCGTTCAGCCCGCCGCGCAATTCGCGCCGGGCCAGCCGCGCGGCCTGACCCAGGCTCATTCCGCGGCCTCTTGCGCGGTATCTTCGTTTATGCGGCCGTCGCGCAGGTGCACGACCCGGTCGCATCTGGCGGCCAGACTTCGGCTGTGGGTGACAAGGATCAGCGTCGCGCCGTGGCGGTCGCGCAGGCCGAACAGCAGATCGACGATCGCGGCGCCGTTGGCTTCGTCCAGGTTGCCGGTGGGCTCGTCCGCCAGTAAAATCCGCGGGCGCGGCGCCGATGCGCGGGCCAGGGCGACCCGCTGCTGCTCGCCCCCGGACAACTGCGCGGGGTAGTGATCGCGCCGGTGCGACAGGCCCACCGCGTCCAGCTCGGCCTCGGCCCGGATAAAGGCATCGCGGTGGCCGGCCAGTTCCAACGGTGTGGCGACGTTTTCCAAAGCGGTCATGGTCGGGATCAGGTGGAAATTCTGAAAGACGACACCCATTGCATCACGGCGGAAGCGGGCCAGCGCGTCTTCGTCCATCGTGGTCAGGTCGTGCCCCAGCGCCGTAACTCGGCCCGCCGAGGCCCGTTCGAGCCCCCCCATCAGCATTAGCAGAGACGACTTGCCCGATCCGGACGGGCCGATCAGGCCCAGAGACTCGCCCCGGCCTACCGAAAGGGAGATGTCGTGCAGGATTTCGATGGGTCCGGCATTGCCATTCAGCGTCAAAGCGGCATTTTCAAGGGTCAGAACGGGTGTAGTCATCGGGCAATCCGGCTGGAGCGATTTAGATGGGATATGGAGCGATGCGGAATTTGCGCAAGGTGCTGACGGCGGGCGCATTTGCCGTTTGCGGCTTTGCGGCCACAGCCGAGCAGGTCGTCATCGCGGCGCTGGGGGATTCGTTGACGCAGGGTTATGGGCTGATCGAGCAGGACGGGTTCGTACCGCAGTTGACCCGCTGGTTGCGGGAACGCGGCGTTGAGGCGCGGGTGATCAATGCCGGGGTCTCGGGCGATACCACGGCGGGCGGCGCGGCGCGGGTCGACTGGACTCTGACGCCGGATGTCGACGCCATGATCGTCGCGCTGGGTGGCAACGACCTGTTGCGAGGGATCGAGCCGCAAGTGTCGCGCACCAATCTCGAGGGCATTCTGCAGACGGCCCAGGCCGCGGGCGTTCCGGTTCTGCTGATCGGCATGCAGGCGCCGGGCAATTACGGGGCGGACTACAAAGACGCGTTCGACGCCATCTATCCGGAGCTGGCCCAACAATACGGCACCATCTTTGCGCCCAGTTTTTTTGCCGGGCTGTCGGCTGGGGGCGACCCGGGCGCGGCCCGGGCATACATGCAGCCCGATGGCATTCATCCCAACTCTCGAGGGGTGGCGTTGATCGTGGAAAACCTTGGCCCGAGGGTTCTGGAGCTGGTCGAAGCCGTCAAAGAGGATCGCTAGAAAGTTCGCGCGGGCTTTCTGATGCACCGACGTTTCAGTACTGATTGCCTTGTGCTGCTTGGTCGTGAAATACGGATGGAGCGTGTTTGGTGCGGCCATTGCACGGTCGGCCATCCTGCCTATATGCATTCGAGAAGTTGAATATGGAGGGCCGGAATGGCTGACAAGACATTGACCTGTCTGGAATGCGGTCAACTCAACCGCGTACCCGCAGAAAAACTGGCGGCCGGTCCTAAATGCGGGACCTGTGGCGCTGCGTTGGTTCCGCGCAAGGCGGTCGAAGTGGACCCGGCCATATTGGAGAAGGCGGCAAAACATGACGACCTGCCGTTGGTGGTCGATTTCTGGGCGCCGTGGTGCGGACCCTGCCGCATGATGGCACCCGAGTTCTCGAAAGCGGCCGACACGCTGGCCTGGCAGGCCCGGTTGGTCAAGCTGGACACTCAGAAACACCAATCCGCCGGTGCGCGGTATCGGATACGGGGTATCCCGACGATGGTGGAGTTTCAGCGGGGGAAAGAGACCAAGCGGCAGTCCGGCGCGATGCGGGACGGGCAGATCGTGGCGTGGGTGAAGGGATAGGGTGGGCTTGAGCGCCCACCCTTAGGGTCTTACACCAGTTCGATATTGTCGGCGCTTTCGCGGCCGTCACGGCCCGAACGCAGCTCGTACGTCACTTTCTGGTTGTCGGCCAGGCCGGTCAGGCCCGAACGCTCGACGGACGAGATGTGCACGAACACGTCCTTGCCGCCTGTTTCGGGTGCGATGAAGCCATAGCCTTTGGTGGTGTTGAACCATTTCACGGTGCCTGCAGGCATTCCGTAGTCTCCTGTTTTGGTGCTGCCCGCGGAAGTGCGGCAGCCTGGCGTCGTTGTCTGTATCGATAGACTGAACGCCGAGATCGGAGACAGTAGGTCGAAGTAGAAAAACGTAAGCCTTCCGTATATGGCATTGCCCGGGTCAGGTGACAAGGGCGATTGTCACCACGACCGGGGCGAACATGTCGGGATCAAAAACGCCAATAGTCCAGAATCGGAGCAAGAATCCGATTCAGTTCGTCGGCGGTTTCCGGCTTGAGCTCATTTTTCCACTGCCCGCTTTTGCCCGAACGTTTGTGTTCCAGCTTTGGCGCGCCTTTCTGGATGGGGCTTGCAAAATTCGACAGTTTTTCAATGCTTTCCTCGCTCAGGTCGATCTCAAGATAGTCGGTGACCTTGCGCAGGAAGACATCCGTGTGTTGCGAGAACTCATCGTAGTTCAGATTCAAGAAACCCGGAGAGTTTTCGGCCAGTTCTCGAAATCCTTCAAATCTAGGAATGAGGTTCTCTGCAGCCTTCTTAAGGACATACTCATCAATTCCTTGGGCTTGAATTTCCGCACGGTTCTTGAGGAAACGTTGCCGGACTTCCGCATTGATCGGTTCGGGATGTGTGAACCCGAAGGAATAATACATGGAAACCAGAACATCGCGTGGATCCCGAAAGAAAAAGATGTGCTTGAAATTCTTTCGGCCGGGAAAGTCGACGGCGAACCGCAACGGGCCATAGATCTCTCCGTGCTTGCGAAACATAGCGTCGTAGTTCTGCATAAGGAAATCGCTGATGTGCATATTGCTTGCGTCTACTTGGTCGCCAAGTTCCCAATATGCGGCTTCATGGTTCAAGGTTTCATAGTCGCTTTGATCTGCCAGTTCGTCCAGCAGAGCAGTCACGAATGTGGATGCGCATTTGTGCGTCGTGAAGAACAAAACTGAGGATCTGGACTTGTTCCTGTTCTGTGCAAACAAAATGCGTTTTTGCGCGTTTATGATAGATGGGGCGACCACATTCGGGGCGACCGCTGAAGTATCCGATGGCCCGTTTTCATGGTTCTTATTGAATAGATTACGAAATTTCTTCATGGACGGTATTCTTTTACTCTGGTTCGACCGGTATCGGGCGGTTGTGTTGGTGAATGTTACCAATTTCTCATCGCGATTTCACTTTTCGTCAGCATAGTCTGAGGTAGAGAAAAACGCACAGTCCGAATGGTGTCGTAAAGGCTCGCCTAGATCGGAAGTTTGCAGACAACCCTTTCATATGACCGAGATGCGAGGAAGCAATCCGGCAATGCGTCGATAACCTTATCGATCGGATCATAGATCTGGCTTGCCGCCTGCTGCAGTTCTTCCGGAATCTGCTTGGGTTCGCGTGCGCGACGTTCGGGGGGCTGGAATTGAAGCCCCGTGAATTTGGCAATGTCGTCCTTGTGTTTCCAGATAGCATCATAGCGAACACACAGCACGGGAACATCTTCGAACGTCGTCCATTCGCGAATCTGACGGGCCTGCTGCAGCACGTCCTTGGCAAATAGATCGTCAAAGGTTCCCGTCGCATGCAGGTGATAAAAGTGCTGGCGGATCCAGTCCGGCCCATAGCGGTCCTTGGCGGTGTAGACGGAAAAGGTCGAATCCTTGGTGGGGCCGAAACAGAAAACCACACGGACATTCTTGGGACCGCTTTTCAAGGCGTCAGGAAAATCATGTGTCTTGTACAAGAACGGGGCGCTGAATTCAGCGTCTCGGAGCCGAGCGATGAAGGTCGCTTTTTTTGCTGCGCCGACGTCCTGCTTCCGAAGCCCTTCCAACAGGGCTTCGTAGGTCATTGTACTACCCGACCTGCCATTGCTGGCAACAATGACGCAGCGGTCGGGTTTGATGGACTTCCGCACAAACTGCTTTGTGCGATACGCCGTCGTTTGCGCACTGCGTCGCCATTTTTCGAAGCGCGACGGCAGAGCCGCAACGCCGCGCATCAGCTTTCGTCTCATCGCGCGAACTTCTTGTGCTTCAGCCGTTTGGGCTCCAGCGCATCCGGCCCCAGACGGCGTTTCTTGTCTTCCTCGTAGTCGGCAAAGTTGCCCTCGAACCATTCGACATGGGCGTCACCTTCGAAGGCCAGGATATGCGTACAGATCCGATCGAGGAAGAAACGATCGTGTGAGATCACGACCGCGCAGCCGGCGAAATCGACCAGCGCGTCTTCCAGCGCGCGCAGGGTTTCGACGTCAAGATCGTTGGTGGGTTCGTCCAGCAACAGGACGTTGCCGCCCTCTTTCAGCAGGCGGGCCATGTGGACGCGGTTGCGCTCGCCCCCTGACAGCAGCGAGACCTTTTTCTGCTGGTCGCCGCCCTTGAAGTTGAACGACGAGCAATAGGCGCGGGAATTGACCTGTGCATCGCCCAGTTGGATGATCTCGGCGCCGCCGGTGATGGCCTCCCACACGGTGTCGTTGTCGTTGAGGTCGTCACGCGATTGATCGACATAAGACAGCTGCACCGTATCGCCGTATTCGATGGTGCCTGCATCGGGCTTTTCCTGGCCGGTGAGCATCTTGAACAGGGTCGACTTGCCGGCGCCGTTGGGGCCGATGACGCCGACGATGCCGCCCGGCGGAAGGCTGAACGAGAGATCCTCGATCAGTTGCTTGTCGCCCATGTGCTTGGACAACCCGTTGACCTCGATCACCTTGCTGCCCAGGCGCGGGCCGTTGGGAATGACGATCTGGGCGCGCGACAGCTTTTCGCGTTCGGATTGCTGGGCCAGTTCGTTGTAGGCGTTGATGCGGGCCTTGGATTTGGCCTGGCGGGCCTTTTGACCTTGACGCATCCATTCCAGTTCGCGCTGTAGGGTCTTCTGCTTGGACTTGTCCTCGCGGGCTTCCTGCTCCAGCCGCTTGGCCTTCTGTTCCAGCCACGAGGAATAGTTGCCCTCGTACGGGATGCCGCGTCCACGGTCGAGTTCCAGAATCCAGCCGGTGATGTCATCCAGGAAGTACCGGTCGTGGGTGACGATCAGGATGGTGCCCTTGTAGTCGATCAGGTGTTGCTGCAGCCAGGCGATGGTCTCGGCATCTAGGTGGTTGGTCGGTTCGTCGAGCAGCAGCATGTCAGGCGCTTCGAGCAGCAGCTTGCACAGCGCCACTCGGCGTTTCTCGCCGCCCGAAAGGGTTGTGACATCGGCATCGTCGGGCGGGCAGCGCAGCGCCTCCATCGACACGTCGATCTGGCTGTCCAGATCCCACAGGTTTTCCGCGTCGATCGCGTCCTGCAGGGCGGTCATCTCTTCCATCAACTCGTCCGAGTAGTTCTCGGCGATTTCCATCGCGATCTCGTTGAAGCGGTCGACCTTGGCCTTTTTCTCGGCCACGCCCAGCATGACGTTTTCACGGACGGTCAGGTTCGGGTCCAGCTGCGGCTCCTGCGGCAAATAACCCACTTTGGCGCCTTCGGCGGCCCACGCCTCGCCAGTGAAGTCCTTGTCGAGGCCGGCCATGATCTTGAGCAGGGTCGATTTACCGGCGCCGTTGACGCCGACGACACCGATCTTCACGCCGGGCAGAAAGCTCAGGTGGATGTTCTCAAAACACTTCTTGCCACCGGGATAGGTCTTCGAGACACCCTGCATGTGGTAGACATATTGATAGGCGGCCATGTCACGTCCTCTGGATCGGGGAATTCGGGTTGACCCGCTTGATAGCCAAGCATGGCAGGCGGGGCAAGCTGATGCGTTCCGTGCATTCGCTCGCCGTCCGGTGGCGGCCTTGGATTGACAAGTCCGCCCGGTTCTGAACATCCACGGAGGATGTTTCGCAGCGCCATCCCATTCGCGCGGCCCGGGCAGGTCGTTGGCTTGTTCGGCGGGTCATTCGATCCGCCGCATGCGGGGCATGTCCACGCGACGTTGGAGGCGATGAAGGCCTTCGGGCTGGACCGTGTTTGGTGGTTGATAACGCCGGGCAACCCGCTGAAGGAGCGCGGTCCCGCGCCATTGATGCGCCGCATGGAGGCGGCGCGCGCGATCTTGCGTCATCCCCGCGTCGCGGTCACGGATATCGAGGCGCGCATCGGCACGCGGGCTACGGCCGATACGCTGGCCGCCCTGCGCCGCCTGTATCCCGGCGTTCGGTTCGTCTGGCTGATGGGCGCCGACAACCTCGCGCAGTTCCACCTTTGGAAGGACTGGCGCTGGATCATGGACAACGTTTCGGTCGGTGTTGTTGCCCGGCCCGGAGACAGGATCTCGGCGCGGATGTCGCCCGCGGCGCGGATCTATGCGCGGTATCGCATCGACGGGACTGCACGGCACCTGCTGGGTCGTGCCGACTCTCCTGCTTGGTGTTTCGTGAACGTGCCGATGATTGACGTCAGTTCGACCCAGATTCGTTCCAGCGGCGAATGGACAGGTTGAAGTGTTGCCGGAATGGCCCCTGTTGGCGCATATTGGATTTGAGTAGTTGTCTGCTCTGATCTATGGGATTTTAATTGACCCATGCCTGATCGTTTTTCGCGCCGTGTATTTTTGGGGGGATTGGGGGCCAGTTTGATCCCCACAGTCGGCGCGGCCGGTGCGCCAGCGGTGTCGTTGCGGCCGATTGCTCGGGGTGCCGAGCTCTCCGCGGCCGAGAGGATCGTTGCGGCGGCGGGCCTTAAAGGCGAGGTGGTCTTTGCCGTAGCCGATGTCGAAACAGGCGCAGAACTTGAGGCTTTCGGGGGCGATCAGGGGTTGCCGCCAGCCAGCGTCGCCAAGGCGCTGACGGCGCTTTACGCGCTGGATGTGCTCGGACCAGACCATCGGTTCGAGACGGCGCTGATTGCGGATGGCCCCATCGAGAACGGTATCCTGAAGGGCGATCTGATTCTGGCGGGCGGCGGTGATCCGCTGTTGGATACCGATGCGCTGGCAGGTATGGCCGCCAATCTGCGCAAGGCCGGGGTGACCGAGGTGCGCGGCGCCTTCAAGGTGTATGACGGAGCCTTGCCCTATGTGTTCAGCATTGACCCGGGTCAGCCGGACCATGTGGGTTACAGTCCGTCGGTCAGCGGTATCTCGCTGAACTTCAACCGCGTGCATTTCGAGTGGAAACTGGGGACTTCGGGGTACGACGTGTCGATGGATGCGCGAAGTGCCAACTACACCCCGTCCGTGGACATGGCGCGGATTCGGGTCGAGCCGCGCAGTCTGCCGATCTACACATATAAACGCAGCGCCCGGCAGGACCGGTGGACCGTGGCCAAGGGCGCGTTGGGCAAGGGCGGCGCGCGGTGGTTGCCGGTGCGCAAGCCGGCGCTTTATGCCGGCGACGTTTTCCGAACGCTGGCCCGGGTGAACGGGATCGTTCTGGGCCGGGTGCAGGTCACGCGGCAGGCCCCACGGGGACAGGTGCTGGTTGTGCATCAGAGCGATGCGTTGGACAGCATCCTGAAGGGCATGCTCAAATATTCCACGAACCTGACGGCCGAGATGGTGGGGATGGCTGCGACAAGGGCGCGCGGGGTGTACCCGGGTTCATTGGCGGCATCCGCCGCCGAAATGAACCGCTGGGCCGCCGCAAAATACGGGACCAGACGGATTGCGATGGTGGATCATTCGGGTCTGGGTGAAGCGTCTCGTATGGCGCCTTCGGATCTGGTCAAGGCGCTGGTCGCCGCCCGGCAGGATGGGCTGCTGCGGCCGTTACTCAAGCCGTTCACGTTGACGGACGCCAAGGGGAGGCGTGTGGTCGGAAACCCGGTCCGGGTCGATGCCAAGACCGGGACGTTGAACTTCGTGTCCGGTCTTGGCGGGTTTCTGACCACGGCCGGCGGAACCGATCTGGCTTTTGCGATCTTCACCGCCGACATGGCGCACCGTGCGACTATCCCGCGTCAAGCCCGGGAACGTCCCGACGGCGCGCGCAGCTGGAACCGTCGGTCTCGCAGGCTGCAGAAGGCGCTGATCGAACGCTGGGGCGCGCTGTACGGAAGCTGAGCCGAACCGCGTCAGACCGTGTGCCGGGCCCGGGCGCCGCGTTCGATCGCGGCGGCATGCAGGCGGTCGATGCTCAGTTCATAGCGAATTTCTTCCAGCAGGCGCAGCTCGGTTTCGGCTAGCGCACCATCTGCGGCAGCCACGTCGCAGGCCAGCGCATAGGCCGTTTCATGCAGCCGCTCCGGCAGGTTGTCTCGGATCAGACCGAACAGCGCATCCAAGCCGTCTTCCTGCTCGAAAAGGTCGAACACGATCTGCGAGACGCGCCGCATGCGGTCGATGTCGTATTCGGCAAAAACCGGCAGCATGTTCACCGCAGCCTCGATCTTGACCAGTTCGGCCGTGCGGATGTTCTCGTCAGATGCGGAGACGGCCACCATGATTGCCACGAGGCAGTCCTGGGGCGACATGGGGTGGGCAACGGCTTGGGTCATCGGTTCGTCCTGAATTGCGCTGTCTGCCGCGGCACGATAGGAGCGCGCGCAGCAGGGTTCAACCGCTTCTTGCGAACGCGCCGAACGACCCTGGTGTGCGGCAGGACCTGGCGGGTGCGAGGTTGCTGCGAAAAACAGCAGTTTTGTCGGGCAAGAGGGGGCGTGCTTTATTGACTTATGCTGCACCGGCACAATAGGAGGGGTGGTCCGGTTGCATGGGGTGGCCGGCGCTGTTTGTCCCGATGGAGACCCGATCAAATGTCTGAACTGCGTGAAGCCGCGATGTCGTCCAAGGCCTGGCCTTTCGAAGAGGCGCGCCGGGTGCTCAAACGCTATCAGAAGGCTCCGCCGGAAAAGGGATATGTGCTGTTCCAGACCGGCTATGGCCCCTCGGGCCTGCCGCATATCGGGACCTTCGGCGAGGTGGCGCGGACCTCGATGGTGCGTCACGCCTTCGAGCAGCTGAGCGACATCCCCACCAAGCTGATCTGCTTTTCCGACGACATGGACGGGTTCCGCAAGGTGCCCGGCAACGTGCCGATGCAGGAAGAGCTGAAGCAGGACCTGAACCTGCCGCTGACCAAGGTGCGTGACCCGTTTGGCACGCATGAGGGCTTTGCCCAGCACAACAACGCGCGGCTGTGCGAATTCCTCGACAGTTTCGGGTTCGACTACGAGTTCGCCTCGGCCACCGAGTATTACACCAGCGGTCGCTTTGACGAGGTGCTGCTGGTGGCGCTGGAACGGTTCGACAAGATCATGGAGATCATGCTGCCGACGCTCGGCCCCGAGCGGCGCGAGACCTATTCGCCGTTCCTGCCGATCTCGCCCAAGACGGGCCATGTGTTGCAGGTGCCGACGCTGGAGCGCAATGTCGCCAAGGGCACCATCGTCTACGAAGAACCCGATGGCGAGCGGGTCGAGATCCCGGTCACCGGTGGTCACGTCAAGATGCAGTGGAAGCCCGATTGGGCGCTGCGCTGGGCCGCTCTGGGCGTGGATTATGAGATGTCGGGCAAGGACCTGATCGACTCGGTCACGCAATCCTCCAAGATCTGCCGGGCGCTGGGCAAGCAGCCGCCCGAGTCGCTGAGCTATGAGCTGTTCAACGACGAGCACGGTCAGAAGATCTCGAAATCGAAGGGCAACGGGTTGTCGATGGAGGAGTGGCTGACCTATGCCGCGCCCGAGAGCCTGTCGTACTTCATGTACCAGAAGCCCAAGACGGCAAAGCGGCTGTATTTCGACGTGATCCCCAAGGCGGTGGACGAATATCATCAGCAACTGCGGGCCTATCCGGGGCAGGAGCTGAAGGCGCAGTTGAACAACCCCGTCTGGCATATCCACGGCGGCGAGGTGCCTGAATCTACCCTTATCGTGCCTTTTGCCATGCTGCTGAACCTGGCCTCGGTATCCGGCGCCGAGGACAAGGAGACGCTGTGGGGCTTCATCCGCCGCTATGCGCCCGAGGCCACACCCGAGACCCATCCCGACCTGGATCAGGCGGCCGGGTTCGCGGTGCGTTACTACAACGATTTCGTCAAGCCGACCCGCACGTTCCGCCTGCCGACCGAGCAGGAGCGCGAGGCGCTGGAGGCATTGCAGGCGGCGTTGGAAACCTATGACGGCCCGGTCGAAGACGAAGCGTTGCAATCGGTGGTCTATGCGATCGGCCGCGAACGGTTCGATCCGATGCGCGCCTGGTTCACAGCGCTGTACGAGGTGCTGCTGGGCGCCAGCCAGGGGCCGCGCTTCGGCGGGTTCATCGCGCTTTATGGCGTGCCGGAAACCATCGCCCTGATCGATAAGGCCCTGGCCGGAGAATTGGCCTGATTTGACCCGAACGCGCCCGGGGCTACGCTCTGACACAGGAGGTGGCCCCATGCGTCGTTTGTTGATTGCCGTTTCTCTGATCGCCGGTATGGCAACCGGTGCCCTGGCCCAGAACGCCGAGATCGAGGCGAATATCCGCGCCCAGATGCGGGCGTTCCAGGCGGATGACTTCGTTACCGCTTTCACCTACGCCAGCCCCGGAATCCAGACCCTGTTTCGTACGCCCGAAAACTTCGGTGCCATGGTGCGCAACGGCTATCCGATGGTTTGGCGACCTGCCGATGTCAGGTTTCTCGACCTGCGTCAGATCGACGGCCAGTGGTGGCAAAAGGTTATGGTGGTCGATGGTGACGGTCGGGCGCATATCCTGGACTATCAGATGGTGCAGCGGGAGAACGGTTGGAAAATCAATGGCGTTCTCCTTCTGGGCAACGCCGACCCCGCGGCCTGACGCAACACCCACCGTCACGGTGCCGTGAGCGGCGGTTAAATCCTTTCCGATATCTCAAGCCCGCGTGTCCGGAAACATCCGGGCCGGGGAGTTGGCCTGTGCCGCGTTGGAGCGTGGCGCGATTGGGAAAGGGTATTCAATGAACAAGGCAATCACCGACGGCATCGTGTTCATGCCGCCGCAATTCGCGAATGGTCTGGATGTATGGTCAAGCGGCGACGGGACGCCCGGTACGCCCACATACGATGGATCGGGTTCGGGGGCGTTCGTGCCGGCGGATGCGGATTTCGGCGGGTGCCTGGAGATCCTGAAGGTCAATACAATCCAGCAGCTGCGCTATATGGGACAGACACCGCTGTTGCCAGGGTGCTATTTGCAGATCAAGGCACGGGTCAAGGCGGTCAGCGGTCCGCTGCCGCGAGTACGGATTGCAGGTTGGGCCGGCGGTGCCGGCGACATGCATGTTCCGGGACTGGTTGAACAGGGGCCTGACACGCAACTGACGGCCTATGGCTTGGTTCACGAGATCACGGCCATCGTCGGCACCGGCCAGCGCTCCGGCGTGGACATGCCGTGGGGCATGTCGGCCATTTATGGGCATTTCGGGCTGGATATCGAAGGCGCCAACGGGGCCGTGGTGCGCGTCGATGACATCGAGATCACCGACGTAACTGGCGTGTTTCTGCGCGACATGATCAGCCTGGTGGACGTGCGCGATTTCGGTGCCGTGGGCGACGGGGTCACCGATGATTCCGCGGCTTTCAAGGCCGCCGATCAAGCCGCCAACGGCCGCCGGGTCTATGTGCCCGAGGGCGTCTATTACCTTGGGCAGGACGTGGGGCTGGACTCGGAGGTCGATTTCGAAGGTACGGTCATTATGCCCGATGACCGGATGCTGCTGCTGACCAAGAATTTCGACCTGTCGACCTATGTCACAGCGTTTGGCGACGAAACACTTGCCTTCAAGAAGGCGTTTCAGGCGCTGTTGAACAACGTCGATCATGAGTCGTTGGATCTGTGCGGCCGCAAGATTTCGGTCTCGGCCCCCATCGACATGCAGGCCGCCGTGCCAAACCGCTCCAGCTATTCCACCCGCCGCGTGATCCGAAACGGGCAGTTCGACGTCAAGGACAGCACTGCGTGGGATACCCAGACGTTCACCTCGACCGCGACCTATGATCCGGCGGATCCATACAGGCTGACCAACGTGGCAAACGTTGCCAACATTCCGGTCGGCGCCCTGGTCCAGGGAAGCGGCGTCGGACGCGAAATCTATGTGCGGTCCAAAAACGAAGGCGCGGGCGAGATCACGTTGAACGCTCCGATCCATGACGCCGCCGGAACACAGACCTACACTTTCGTGGATTTCAAGTATCTGCTGGACTTCAGCGGCTTCAGCGCGTTGCAGAAATTCGGCATGGAGGACATCGAATTCCAGTGCAACGGCCGGTCCAGCGGCATTCGCTTGGCACCGGGTGGCAACACCTTCGTATTGAAGAACTGTTTCGTCAGCCGGCCCAAGGATCGCGGCATCACCTCGATCGGGGTGGGCTGCCAGGGGATGCTGATCGACGGGTGTCAGTTTCTGTCCAGCGAGGAGGCCCTTGATGTGCCGGATCGCAGTTCGATCGCGCTGAATGCCAACGCCAATGACGTCAAGTTGCGCCACAACCGGGCGGTGCGGTTCCATCACTTTGCGGTGCTGGGCGGCGACAACAACCTTGTTCTAGGCAACCACTTCTTTCAGGGGGACAGCGTTCCGAACGGGGTGCGGAACGCCGGGTTGGTCATGACCGGCACGTACAACAGCTCGGCCATTGCCGAGAATTACATTGACAACTGCTTTGTCGAATGGACCAACGAACGAGATGCCGCGCCTGACTATGCCTCGGGCTTTTCGTTCAGCGCCATGAGCATCACTGACAACATCTTCTACAGCAGCGATGTCGCGGCCTGGTTCAGCTATATCGTTATCCGGCCCTATGGAAGCGGCCACTTCCTGAACGGGCTGACGGTTACGGGCAACAAGTTCCGTACCGCCAATGGGAAGATCGATCGGGTGGATCGCGTCGACACCAGCTTTGCCGGGCTGGACCCAGACCGCTTTGTCAACGTCACCTTCGCCAACAATACCTATCACAACGTGACCATTAAAACCGCCAACCCTCTGCGGGTGCGCCACGAACAGAACTCGGCCGCGCAAGCCTGGTTGGTCGATTCCGGTGGCGCCTTGCCCTTTGGCGGGCAAGCCCGCGGTTGCGACAGTGTCGTGGCCGTTGCGGCGCTCAAGTCATCGCTGGGCGCGGTTCGCTATGCGGCCCCTTACGTACAATTGCAACAGGGTGGCGCAGAGGATCGGGTGCGGTTGCGGTGGCCAGAAAGCCTGAGTGGTCAGGTCACTGTGGTCATGCGCGTCGAGAGGTGATCGCCCGTTGACCGGCAGTCTCGGCGCTGCCGGTCGCCTGCGATCAGAAATCGCGCCACAGGGATAGCTTGAGGCCGACCGAATCTTTGAACGAGTTCTTCTCGAGCCCCACGAGCCAGGTGTTTGGGCCGTCTTTCGGGCGATACATGATGGATGGCCGGGCGCTCCAATAGAACGGGCGCCCGGACACATAAGAGGTTTCGACCTGCAACAGCGGGTCGATGCGCCGCGGCGAGGACAGGCCTGCGGTAAAGTCCAGCTTTCGGATCACCGCCTCGTGGGTTCGGTATTCAAAAGACGCGTCCACCGCCATCCACCCTCCGCCGACCCGGGTCTTGAACCCTTTTCCCCACGACAATGTCGCCTTGTACATCGCCCAGGCCTGAAGCTGCCGATGATGGGCGCCGATGCCGAATTCGGCGGCAAAACGCCCCGCCTCTTCGAGATCCGCCACAGGAACCCGCGCGAACACCAGCGCATGGCCGTAGAGATCGCGGTGTTCCTCGGCGTCCAACCCTATGGTCAGGTTCGGCCGCAGCCCCCATTCGGCATACAGCGACGTCTTGTAGGCGGTTGCGCCATCCTCTTGGCGGAACCCGGTCACGGACAGGGCCGTGAACGCCTTGTTCTGTTCGCGCAGCCAGGCACCGGCCAGCGCCGGGCCGGACGCAAGAAGACAAGAGAGCAGAAGCGCGATCAAACGGGTCATGAAGGCAAATTCGTCAATCTTGGTTAACAGAGTGTTAGCTTTGCTTTCATTTCTCTGAATGCCATTTGAACCGGGGCGTTCCCGCCAATGCAGGAAAACCGAGACCTTACGAAAAGCTGTGATAATCTTGATCTCAAAACAGGAGGAGCAAGATGCCCAGGATTTCAAAAGATGCGAATGTTCAGACCGTTATCACCACGTTCGAGATGACGCCGGGCACATGCCAGGACCTGCTCGAAGCGCTGACGGACGCCTATGCGAACTTCATTTCCAAGCAGCCCGGGTTCATTGCCGCGGGCTTGCATGTCAACGACGCCCAGACGCGGATCGCGAACTATTCCCAGTGGCGGCGGCGCGAGGACTTTCTGGCCATGCTGCGGACGCCCGAGATGCGAGAGCGCAACCGTCGGATCAACGAACTGTGCAAAAGTTTCGAGCCGGTGATGTACGACGTTGCCGAAACTTTCGACTGACCGTGACCTGGATCAAGGTCCGTTTCCGCCGGGCGTTTCATTCTGCCGGCGAAACTCAAGGAGGCGCGAGCCATGTATCACAATATTCTTGTCCCGATTTCCTTCGATGCCGAGCGTGACACCTCGGCGCCGCTGAAACTGGCGAAGATCCTGGCGACACCGGATGCGAAGGTGACGCTGTTGCATGTGGTCGAGCACATTCCCGACTATGCGATTTCCTATATGCCGGCAGAATATCTGACCGAGGCGCGCAAGGCGATCCAGGACGAGCTCAACACCCTGGCCGCAAAGCTGCCAAACGCCAAGGGCGTCGTGGTTGAGGGTCATTCAGGCCGTACGATCCTTGACTGGGCCGAGTCCAACAAGCCTGACCTGATCATTCTGGCCTCGCACCGGCCCGGCATGCAGGATCTGCTGCTGGGGTCGACGGCGACCCATGTGGTGCGCCACGCCAAATGCGCGGTGCATGTGGTGCGTTGACGCCGTGGGCCGGTTCGGTGTCGGCGCCACGGCATTGCCACAGTGTTGGTTCAGAAACGGCGCATGATCGATGAAACGAAGGCCGCCCAAGGCTCGGCTACCGACAGACGTGTCTTGCGGAGGCAACGCAGGGCGGATGCCACGCGGCGGCGGGCGCTTTCACCGTGGCGCATCCTGTTCATGGTGCTGACCCTGCCGGTGACCGTTGCGGGCATCGCCTTGGGTATCTACCTGCGCACGTCCGAGTATGACCGCACCGGTGCGATGATGCACCTTTGGGCGCTGGCGGGCTGCGAGGCGGCGCGTTCGGTCGGGCTTGGCCCGATGCGCAAGGGGCAATTGGGGTATCACGAGCGCAACGACCCCGGTGGCAACGGGATCGCCTGCGAAACCGGCGCGACAGATCGGTTCAACGCGCCGGCGCCAGTTCAATCGGTCGCGCCGAGGCCCGACCGGTCCAACAGCCAAACTCAACGTAAGATTGGCGCTGCCAAATTCGTTCGTCCCCAAGTGGATTGACCTGCGGTTGTCTCGTCCGCATGCAGCGATCGTTCTGCCTGTGTCTGTACGGAAAATTGCCCGTGTATGCTAAGCTGCAAGCGGCAATTTCGCCCACAGACAGGGAGAAAAACCATGTTTGCAAGAATTACCCAATTCAAGATGAAGCCTGGAACGCGTGAGGCGGCCACGGCAAAAATGAATGAATTGAAGGCCGAAATAATGGGCATGCCCGGCATGCATAGCTTTACCAACGTGATGAACGAAGACGGCAGCGGATATGTGATTTCGGTGGTCGAGAGCGAGGAAACCTCGAACGCGAATGCGCCGAAGGTGGCCGAGCTGTGGGGCCATTTCGCCGAATTCATGGAAGGACCGCCCTCGCCGGCCGGTTTTGATGTGGTGGCGCACTGGGACAAGGGCTGATCCCTTTGGCATGGCCATCGCTACCCGCTTGCCAGTGTTGAGCGGGTCGGTGACACTGCGCCCCATGACCCGGGACGAATTCAACGCCTTCTGCGCCTCTCTCAAGGCCACGAGCCACGTTGTGCAGTGGGGCAACGCGGATGTGTGGAAGGTGGGCGGCAAGGTGTTTGCGATCTGCGGCTGGAACGACGGCAAGGACGCCTTTACTTTCAAGGCCACCGATCTGACCTACGAAGTACTGCAGGATCAGCCCGGCATCCGGCCCGCGCCCTACCTGGCCTCGCGCGGCATGAAATGGCTGCAGGTTTACGACGAACGCGGGATGAGCGACGCGTCCCTGCGCGACCACATCGTGACGTCCTACGAGATGGTCGTGGCCAGGCTGACGAAAAAGATGCGGGCAGAGCTGGGGCTTTAGCCCTTCATCGCCTGCAACAGTTCGATCAGCCGCTTGCGATCATCGTCATCGGCGTAATCGCCCGCGGCCAACCGTTCGGCGATGCGCAGGCGCAGGCGCTCGTGCTGGGTGCGCACCTCTTCGCCTGCGGTTTCGGCCAGCGTCTTCATGATCACCGCCACCGCCTGCTGGCGCTTGGTGGTGGGGTTGGCGATGTAGTCGACCAGGCTCTGCTGCCCGGAATCGAGGATGTTTTCGGCCAGCGCCCTCAACTGCTCGCCATTGGGCAGCAGTGGGGCGGGTGTACCTTCGGGCGGCAGGATCTCGGGCGCGCTGCGTGGGGTTTCAGCCAGGGCGTTGGCGCCGTCGACGAAGGCCTCGGTGATCATCCGGGTAATCTTGATCGCACGCGGGTCCTTGAACAGGGTCGAGGCGATGGCCACGCCGTAATCGGTATAGACCCACGGATTGACCCGCCGCCCACCGCGGCCTTTGGGCTTTGAAATCACATTCCGTGATATCAAATCGGCGACCTCGGCATCGGTCAGCTGAAAGCGGTAGCCCTCGAACAGGTCCTTGTTGCGCGCGACGGCCTGATTGAAGGCGCTCACGGATTTTCCGTAGAACCGTGCCAGATCCTCGGCCAGCACCACGCGGGTGCCGCGCACCCGGTGAATGGCGCTTTGGACCTCATGCGTGGAGGGCAGGTTCTTGGCGTTCGTCATAGCGTCCGTTTGGAATCACAATTTGTGATTTCAAACGTGGAGGAGAGGGCGCTGGGCTGCAAGGGTGGAGTGTGGGGTGCTTGGCTTCTCGTCACTGTCTTGCTAAGCCTTGGCAAATTCATTTCAGATCCATAGACATAAGATCGCGCACTCCAATGGTCAAAATAAACCTAAACATAAAAAAGAAGCTCCTTCACGCAAATAAAAGCCTGAGTAGCGCAGTGGCTGTCATAAACTATCAATCTGATTACTGGTTTTGGTGGGGTCGATCTCTGCCACCGTGTGACAGGTATTTGTTTGATGTTGAAAGGGCAATTCTCTTTTTAGAAGACAGGAGATTTGTTTCGCACTATGGAGCGGAACTTCGTATGATTCCCCGACTAGGGTCAGGACCCATTGATTTCCGCGTAGGGGCGTGATTCACGGTTCGAAAACCGAGCGGAGAACATGTCTGATCTTTTCTGGCTGACGGATGCGCAGATGGCGCGCCT
>NZ_JBXWRV010000019.1:0-52723 GCF_059613065.1 Ruegeria sp. BHSC026
ACAGCGCGGCGCCCGGCCCAAGGCTGACGGAGGCAGCGGCGCAGCCGATGGATCCACTCAGGCGCGGGAGCCCTTCGGGGTCAGGGGGCAGTGCGGCCCGCATAGCACGGGCCGGCAGGATTCAGACCTGGCGCACGGCGCCTTTTGCGGCGCTGGTGGCCAGCTTCGCATAGGCCTTCAACGCCGTGGACACCTTGCGTTTGCGCGGCTGGGCCGGCTCCCAGCCTTTCGCGTCCTGCGCCTTGCGGCGTTCGGCCAGTTCCTCGTCGGATACGGCCAGGTGGATCGAGCGGTTGGGGATGTCGATCTCGATCGTGTCCCCGTTCTGCACCAGACCGATCTCGCCGCCTTCGGCCGCCTCGGGCGAGACGTGGCCGATCGACAGGCCCGAGGTGCCGCCCGAGAACCGCCCGTCGGTCAGCAGCGCACAGGCTTTGCCCAGGCCCTTGGATTTCAGGTACGAGGTCGGGTACAGCATCTCCTGCATTCCCGGCCCGCCGCGGGGGCCTTCATACCGGATCACGACCACGTCGCCTTCCTTGACCTTGCCGGTCAGGATGTCGTTCACCGCCTGGTCCTGGCTTTCGCAGACATAGGCGGTGCCGGTGAATTTCAGGATGTTCTCATCCACACCTGCGGTCTTCACGATGCAGCCGTCGCGCGCGATGTTGCCGAACAGAACGGCCAGACCGCCATCCTGGCTGAACGCATGTTCCTTGGACCGAATCACGCCGTTTGCCCGGTCTGTGTCCAGTTCCTTGTAGCGGTTCGACTGGCTGAACGCCTGTGTCGTGCGCACACCGCCCGGCGCGGCCTTGAACAACTCCTGCGCCTTGGGGTTGTTGGTCACCTTGATGTCCCAGTTGGCGATCGCCTCGGCCATTGTGGCCGAATGCACCGTACAGCAGTCGTCATGCAGCAGACCGGCGCGGCTCAGCTCACCCAGGATCGAGAAGATGCCGCCCGCGCGGTGCACGTCC
This sequence comes from Ruegeria sp. BHSC026, assembly GCF_059613065.1. Lineage (NCBI taxonomy): Bacteria > Pseudomonadati > Pseudomonadota > Alphaproteobacteria > Rhodobacterales > Roseobacteraceae > Ruegeria > Ruegeria sp. BHSC026. Next base: position 981 of record NZ_JBXWRV010000019.1, read on the forward strand.
TCCATGTGGACGTTTTCAGTGTTGGGCGCGACCTTGCACAGGCAGGGCACCTTGCGGCTGAGCCGGTCCATGTCGGACATGGTAAAATTCACCCCGCCCTCATGCGCGATGGCCAGCAGGTGAAGCACCGTGTTGGTCGAGCCACCCATGGCGATGTCCAGGCTCATGGCGTTTTCGAAGGCCTCGAAGGTCGCGATCTCGCGTGGGAGGAAGCCTTTTTCGTTCAGTTCATAGTGACGCTTGGTGATCTCGACGATGCGGCGACCGGCTTCCAGGAACAACTCCTTGCGGTCGGCATGGGTGGCCAGGGTCGAGCCGTTGCCCGGCAGCGCCAGGCCCAGCGCCTCGGCCAGGCAGTTCATCGAATTCGCCGTGAACATGCCCGAGCACGACCCACAAGTGGGGCAGGCGTTTTCTTCGATATGTTTGACCTGCTCGTCGGTGTATTTGTCATCGGCGGCGGCGACCATGGCATCGACCAGGTCGATCTTCTTCACATCCAGATCAGCAATGTCGATCTTGCCGGCCTCCATCGGGCCGCCCGAGACAAAGATGGCCGGGATGTTCAGCCGCATCGCCGCCATCAGCATGCCCGGGGTGATCTTGTCGCAGTTCGAGATGCAGACCATCGCATCGGCGCAGTGTGCGTTGACCATGTATTCGACGCTGTCGGCGATGATCTCGCGCGAGGGCAGCGAATACAGCATCCCGTCATGGCCCATGGCGATGCCGTCATCGACGGCGATGGTGTTGAACTCTTTGGCTACACCGCCGGCGGCCTCGACCTCGCGGGCGACCATCTGACCCAGATCCTTGAGGTGGACGTGCCCCGGCACGAATTGCGTGAACGAGTTGACGATGGCGATGATCGGCTTGCCGAAATCGTCGTCTCCCATCCCGGTGGCGCGCCACAGGCCGCGGGCACCGGCCATGTTGCGGCCATGGGTCGAAGTTCTGGATCGGTACATTGGCATGATGCTGTTTCCCTTTTGCCCGGTTGCAAAACCAGGGTTGCGTGCGTTATAGCGCACGTAGCACATGTGCGTTATAACGCACAAGGTAAATCGCGGGACGTGGCCATGGAATCGGACGACATCACCCTGAAACTCAGAGACGTCCGGACGGCATCGGGGCTGAGCCTGGCCAAAGCGGCCGAATTGACCGGGGTCAGCAAGGCCATGCTGGGCCAGATCGAACGCGGAGAATCAAGCCCCACCATCGCGACGCTGTGGAAGATCGCCAAGGGGTTCCAGATGCCGCTGAGCGCGCTGATCGGCACCAGCGCCCTGCGCGACCCGGCGGATGCGGCCCGGTTCCGCACCGTGACCTTTCCGGGCAGTCTGAAGGTCAAGATCGTCTTTCCCTTCGACCCGGTTCTGGGGGCCGAGACCTTTCACGTCGAACTGGACCGCAACCAATGCCACGAATCCCCCGCCCATGCCGCCGGCGTAACCGAGGAAGTCTTTGTACTGAGCGGCGCGCTCGAGGTGCTGCGGAACGGCGAATGGGTGCCGCTGAGCGCGGGCCAGGGGCTGCGCTTTCCGGCCGACCTGCCGCATGGCTATCGCGCCGGGCCCGAGGGCGCGGCGTTTCTGAACATGCATCACTACGGACATCGGCCCGCGACCGCTGCGGCCGGTTGATACGGCAGAAAGGGACAACCTGATGGCGGAATTCCTGAACGGCCTGACGCTGGCCGATGGCATCGGGTCCTTCGGGGCGCTGATCGTGGTTGCGGCCTATTTCGCCACCCAGATGCGGATGATGAATTCCGACGATCTGGCCTTTCCGGTGGTCAACCTGGTGGGGTCGGTTTTGATCGTCTATTCGCTGCTGCAGAACTTCAACCTGGCCTCAATGCTGATCGAAAGCTTCTGGATCGCCATCAGCGTGATCGGCATCATCCAGCATTTCCGCCTGCGACGGGTGCGATAGGGCCGCAGGGACCCGATCCAGCCTTGAACCCGCACCCTTGCGCGTATAGGGAAATCCTTGCGCGTATAGGGGAGGCTTTGATGCTGGACGATCCAAAAACCCTGGTTTCCACCGAATGGCTGGCCGCCCACCTAAAGGACCCGGATCTGCGGATCCTCGACGCCTCGTGGTACCTGCCGCAGCAAGGGCGCGACGCCCCGGCCGAGTACGAGGCCGGACATATTCCCGGCGCACGGTTCTTCGACATCGACGAGATTTCGGACCACCGCTCGGACCTGCCGCACATGGCCCCTCCGGTCGAGAAATTCATGTCGCGCCTGCGGGCCATGGGCGTGGGCGACGGCCATCAGGTTGTGGTCTATGACGGCGCGGGCCTGTTTTCGGCGGCGCGGGTCTGGTGGCTGTTCCGCCTGATGGGGCAAGAGAACATCGCGGTTCTGGACGGCGGCCTGCCCAAATGGGTCGCCGAAGGGCGCGAGATCGAGGATCTGCCCCCCGTCATCCGTGACCGCCACATGACCGTGCGTGTGCAGAACCACCTGGTCCGCGACGTGACCCAGGTATCGGCCGCCGCCAAGCTGGCCGATCACGAAATCATCGACGCCCGCGCGGCCGACCGTTTCGCCGGAACCCAGCCCGAACCGCGCGAAGGTTTGCGGGCAGGGCACATCCCCGGCTCGCGCAACGTGCCCTTCGGACAGTTGCTGAACCCCGATGGCACCATGAAATCGCCCGAGGACTGCCGCGCGGTGTTCGAAGCCGCAGGCGTCGATCTGTCGAAACCTGCGATCACCACCTGCGGGTCGGGCGTGACCGCCGCGATCCTCAGCCTTGCGCTCGAGCGCATGGGCAAGAAAGACCATGCACTTTATGACGGCAGCTGGGCCGAATGGGGCGCCTTCCCGACCCTGCCCGTCGCAACCGGAGACTCCTGATGTTCGAGAACCTCAAGCCGCAGCCAGCCGACAAGATCCTGGCGCTGATGCAGATGTATCGCGATGACCCGCGCGAGCAGAAGATCGACCTGGGCGTCGGCGTCTACAAGAATGCCGAGGGCGTGACGCCCGTCATGCGCGCGGTCAAGGCCGCCGAGCATCGCATCTGGGAAGAACAGCAGACCAAGGCCTATACCGGGCTGGCCGGTGACCCGGCCTATGCCGATGCGATGATCGCGCTGATACTGGGCACCAGCGTGCCGCGCGCCAATATTGCCGCCGTGGCCACCCCGGGCGGCACCGGTGCCTGCCGTCAGGCGTTCGAACTGATCCGCATGGCCAACCCCTCGGCCCGGGTGTTCGTGTCGAACCCGACCTGGCCCAATCACATCTCGATCCTGAACTATCTGGGCATCGAAACCGTCGCCTACCGCTATTTCGACGAGGAAACCCGCGGCGTCGATTTCGACGGAATGATCGAGGACCTCAAGACTGCCAAGGCGGGCGACGTGGTGCTGTTGCATGGTTGCTGTCACAACCCGACCGGCGCCAACCTGAACATGGTGCAGTGGCAAGAGGTGGTGAACCTGATCAACGACCGCGGCTTGGTGGCGATGATCGACATCGCCTATCAGGGCTTTGGCGACGGTCTGAACGAGGATGCGCAGGCGACCCGGCTGGTCGCTTCTTCGGTCAAGGAATGCCTGATCGCGGCGTCTTGCTCGAAGAATTTCGGTGTCTACCGCGAGCGCACCGGCCTGCTGATGGCTGTCAGCGCCGATGCGGGCCAGACCGCGCTGAACCAGGGCACGCTGGCGTTTCTGAACCGCCAGAACTATTCGTTCCCGCCGGATCACGGCGCGCGCGTGGTGACCACGATCCTGATGGATGAGGGCCTGCGCGCTGATTGGATGGCCGAACTGGAAGAGGTGCGCCTGTCGATGCTGGGCCTGCGCCGCCAACTGGCGGATGAGCTGCAGCGGCTGAGCGGATCGGACCGGTTCGGCTTCCTGGCCCAGCATCGCGGCATGTTCTCGCGCTTGGGCGCCGCGCCCGAGCTGGTCGAGAAGCTGCGGGTCGAACACGGCATCTACATGGTCGGCGACAGCCGCATGAACATCGCCGGGTTGAACGAGGCCACCGTGCCGATCCTGGCCAAGGCCATCATCGACGTCGGCGTCTGAGCTCAGACATTTCTCAAAAAAGAAACCCGGGCACGAATGCCCGGGTTTTTTGTTTGGTTTGAAAAGGGCTCAGCCCTTCGAGAACTCGGGATAGGCTTCCATGCCCAGCTCGCCCATGTCGAGGCCGTTGATCTCTTCTTCCTCGCCGACCCGCAGGCCGACGGTGGCCTTGAGGATCGAGAACAGGATGAAGCTCACCACGAAGACGAAGATCCCGATGGCCGCAAAGCCGATGATCTGGGTCACGAAGGACGCGTCGCCATTGGTCCAGGCCACGATGAAGGTGCCCCAGAAGCCCGCGATCAGGTGAACCGGGATGGCGCCGACCACGTCGTCGATCTTCATCTTGTCCAGCAGCGGCACGGTGTAGACCACGATCACGCCACCGATGCCGCCGATGATCAGTGCCTGGAACAGCGACGGTGCCAGCGGTTCCGCGGTGATCGAGACCAGCCCGGCGAGCGCGCCGTTCAACACCATGGTCAGGTCGACCTTGCCATACATCACTTGGGTCAGGATCAGGGCAGCGACGGCGCCGGCGGCTGCGGCCATGTTGGTGTTGGCGAAGATGCGGCTGATGTCAGCCATGTCGCCGATCGTGCCCATGGCCAGCTGCGAGCCGCCATTGAAACCGAACCAGCCCAGCCACAGGATGAACGTACCCAGGGTGGCAAGCGCAAGGTTCGAGCCGGGGATCGGAACGACCTTTCCGTCCTTGCTGTACTTGCCGATCCGGGGGCCCAACACGATCGCACCGGCCAGTGCGGCAAAGCCACCTGCGGCATGCACAAGGGTCGAGCCTGCGAAATCGCTGAAGCCCATTTCGGACAGCCAGCCGCCGCCCCACTGCCACGAGGCTTCGATCGGGTAGATGACACCGGTCAGGACGATCACGAAGATGAAGAAGGGCCACAGCTTGACCCGCTCGGCCATGGTGCCCGACACGATCGAGGCGGTGGTGGCGCAGAACATCAGCTGGAAGAAGAAGTCCGAACCGACCGACGCATAGGACAGATCGGTTTCGACGCCTTCAAGGCCGACCGGTTCCAACGAGGTGGGCGAGAAGGCACCCAGAATGCCGGTGATGGTCCAGCCGTCGCCCGGATACATTAGGTTGAAGCCGACCAGCCAGTACATGATGGCTGCAAAAGAAAACAGGCCGATGTTCTTGACCAGCTGCATGGCCACGTTTTTGGAGCGCACCAGACCGGCCTCGAGCATGGCAAAGCCCGCGGCCATCCAGAACACCAGGAAGCCGCCCATCAGGAACAGCAGCGAAGTCAGGATATATTGCGTATGCTGCGCGGTTTCGCCGGTTGCGGCGGTCTCCTGCGCCAGGCCCATCTGCGGCAGCGCGACGATCGCGGCGGCAGGGATGAGTGATTTCATCAGGTTCATGTTCAGTCCTCGAATGATTGTCGGTGGCGGCGCTCAGAGCGCCTCTTCGTTGAGTTCCCCGGTCCGCACGCGCAGGGCCTGCTCGACATCGAGGACAAAAATCTTGCCGTCGCCGATCTTGCCGGTCTTGGCGGTTTTGGTGATGGTCTCGACGATCTGGTCTGTCATCGCGGCAGGCACCACGATTTCCAGCTTGATCTTGGGCACGAAGTTCACCGCGTATTCGGCACCCCGATAGATTTCGGTGTGACCGGATTGCGAGCCGAAGCCCTTGATCTCAGTCACCATCATGCCGCGCACGCCCGCCTCGGTCAGTGCCTCGCGCACCTCCTCGAGCTTGAACGGCTTGATTGTCGCAATGATCAGTTTCACGTCTTTCCCCTCTTCTGTTCCGGTGGGTCCGGCTTTGCACCTGCAGAAAAAGAGCCCGACATGGCCGCTCAAGGAACGATTTCGGCAAAAAGACGCTGGGGAAGAGGGTCAAAGTTGCACATTTTTTGCACAAAATATGTGAAGTGATCAAAAAACAGGCAAATGTGAGAGGGGAATTGCTGCTATTTCACACCTCTACATGGGCGCGACAGCACGGTATGGTGCCACAAAAGCAAAAACGGGCAGAGTTTGAGCATGACTGAGTCCAAGCGTCGAAAACCGCTGGTGGCGGACAAACGGTATCCGTCCGGAGGCCGCAAGACCGCGTCTACCAAGCGGTCGGCGAAACCGGCGGGCAAGAAGGCGACGGCGCGCAAGACCACAACGCGCAAAACCCGGCGCAAGCGTTCGGGTGGCGGGCAGGGCGGTTTCTTTCGCCGGCTGCTCCGATGGATCGGACGGCTGATCTGGGGCCTGACCTGGCGCGTGGGGGCGGTGGTGGCGCTGTTGATTGCGCTGGCGGTCGGCGTCGTCTACAGCACGTTGCCCGAGGTCGATGCCCTGCTGGACGGGCGCGCGCGTGGGTCGGTCACCCTGCTGGACCGCGACGGCAAGGTCTTCGCTTGGCGCGGTGATCAGTTCGGCGGCGTCATCACCGCCGATACCGTGTCACCCCATCTGAAGAACGCGGTCATCGCCACCGAGGACAAGCGGTTCTATCGTCACTTCGGCATCAGCCCGCGCGGCATCGCCAGCGCGGTTAGGATCAACCTGTCGGAAGGGCGCGGGCCGCTGTCGGGGCATGGTGGGTCCACCATCACCCAGCAAACGGCCAAGCTGCTGTGTCTGGGTGTCCCGTATGATCCGAGCCAGTGGGAGTCGGAAGCGGCGTATGAGGCTGACTGCCGCCAGGGGTCGCTGTGGCGCAAGGCTAAGGAAGCGATTTACGCGATGGCGATGGAGGTCAAGTATTCCAAGGACGAGATCCTGACCATCTATCTGAACCGGGCATTTCTGGGGGCCGGCGCACGCGGGTTCGAGGCGGCCAGCCAGCGCTATTTTGGCAAGTCCGCGGCCGAGGTCGACGCGGCCGAGGCGGCGATGCTGGCGGGGCTGTTGGTGGCGCCCACGCGCTATGCGCCCACCAACAACCTGCAGCGCTCGCAAGACAGGGCCAAGGTGGTGATCAGCCTGATGGAGGATCAGGGTTACCTGACCGCGTCACAGGCGACCGCGGCGCGCAACAACCCGGCCGAGCTGTCCGAGGCCGCCGCCGCGCGCGCTGGCGGTTATTTTGCCGACTGGGTCATGGCCAGCGGCCCCGAGTTCTTTACCCGCAACACCACCGAGGACGTGGTGATCAAGACCACGCTGGACCAGCGGATCCAGCAGGCGGCCGAGGCGGCGCTGAAACAGGTGTTCGACGAAAAGGTCAGCGAAGGGTCGAAGGCGCAGGCCGCGATCGTGGTGATGTCGGCCGATGGTGCGGTCCGGGCCATGGTGGGCGGGCGCAAGACCAAGGTGTCGGGCGCGTTCAACCGCGCGACGCAGGCGCTGCGCCAGACCGGGTCCTCGTTCAAACCCTTCGTCTATGCCACCGCGCTGGAGCTTGGCTACTCACCGCTGGCCACGGTGGTGGACGAGCCCTATTGCATCGACATCCCGGGGTCCGGCCAGTGGTGCCCCAAGAACTATACCAACAAGTTCTACGGTCGTGTTACGCTGGCGGATGCGCTCAAGAACTCGCTGAACATTCCGGCCGTCAAGGTGGCCGAGGTGGCCGGGCTGGACAATGTGCGCACGGTGGCCAGCGGCTTCGGCATCCAAAGCGATCTGGCGGCGGGTCCTGCGCTGGCGCTGGGCGCGTCGGAAAGCACGCTGATCGAGATGACCGGCGCCTATGCGGGTATCCTGAACGGGGGCTCGGCGGTGGAACCCTATGGCCTGACCGAGCTGAAGCTGCTGGGCGATGACACGCCGGTGATGGTGACGACGACCGGGATCGGCGAACGGGTGATCCGCGACGAGGCCGCCAAACAGCTGATCTGGATGATGGAGCGAGTGGTGTCCGAAGGCACCGGTCAGCGGGCCAAGCTGCCCGGATGGCAGGTGGCGGGCAAAACGGGTACGACCCAGGCCGCGCGGGATGCGTGGTTCATCGGCTTCACTGCCGATTATGTGGCCGGCGTCTGGATGGGCTATGACGACAATACGCCCCTGAAAGGCGTCACCGGCGGCGGGTTGCCGGCCGAGATCTGGCGGGAAACCATGCTGCGCGTGACCGAGGGCATGACCCCCACGCCCCTGCCGATGCTGGCGCCGGCGGCTCCGGTTCAGACCACGCAGCAATCCCAGCCCCGCCGCAGACAGCAGGGCAGTTTCGCGCGGGCGGTCGACAATCTGTTGAAGGATATCTTCGGCGGCAACTAGGCCGCGGATGATCGGACGGGCGGCGCGCGGCGCCGCCCGGATCAAAGCTCAGAGGCTGGCGTCCAGCGCGGCGACGATCGCGTCGCCCATCTCGGTGGTCGACACCGGCTGCACGCCTTCTTCGGCCAGCAGATCGGCGGTACGGACACCATCGGCCAGCACCTTCTCGATGGCGGCTTCCAGACGGTCGGCCTCGGCCCCTTGGTCGAAGGAATAGCGCAGCGCCATGGCAAAGCTCAGGATGCAGGCGATCGGGTTGGCCTTGCCCTGCCCGGCAATGTCGGGGGCCGAGCCGTGGACGGGCTCGTACAACGCTTTGGGCCGGCCGTTGGCCATGGGCGCCCCCAGCGAGGCCGAAGGCAGCATGCCCAGCGACCCGGTCAGCATCGCCGCGCAGTCCGAAAGGATGTCGCCGAACAGGTTGTCGGTCAGGATCACGTCGAACTGCTTGGGCGCGCGCACCAGCTGCATGGCGCCGTTGTCGGCATACATGTGGCTCAGCTCGACCTCGGGGTAATCCTTGCCCACGCGGGTCACCACCTCGCGCCACAGGATGCCCGATTCCATCACGTTGGCCTTTTCCATCGAGCACAGCTTCTTGTTGCGGCGCATCGCCAGCTCAAAAGCCGAACGCGCGACCCGCTCGATCTCGGATTCGGTGTAGCGCTGGGTGTTGATGCCCACGCGTTCATTGCCTTCCTCGAAGATGCCGCGCGGCTCGCCGAAATAGACGCCCGAGGTCAACTCGCGCACGATCATGATGTCGAGGCCGGCGACCACGTCCTTTTTCAGCGACGAGAAATCGGCCAGCGCGTCAAAGCACTGGGCCGGGCGCAGGTTCGAGTACAGGTCCATCTCCTTGCGCAGGCGCAGCAGGCCGCGCTCGGGCTTCACGCTGAAATCCAGATCGTCGTATTTCGGGCCGCCTACGGCGCCCAGCAGAACCGCGTCGACCTCTTGCGCCTTGGCCATCGTCTCATCCGCCAGAGGAACGCCGTGCTTGTCATAGGCGGCACCGCCGACCAGATCCTCGCTCACGTCGAATTTCAGATCGCGCCTGGCGCCGAACCAGTCGATGATCTTGCGCACTTCGGTCATCACTTCGGGGCCGATTCCGTCTCCGGGCAGGATGAGGAGCGAGGGGTTGGACATGAGCGGTCTCCTTGCGTTTTTCAGAACCGGGCCTAGCGTTTGCGGGGCATCTGGTCAATGAGGCGTTCCGACCGTTTTGCCCAGGTATCACGCGTCATGCGGGCGCAGGTCAGCAGGGGTGGGCGGCGCTTCAGTCGGTGCCGGCCTGCCGGTCCTGCGCGCCCGCTCTGGTCAGGTCGACCCAGACCAGCCGGTGCCGGCTTGCCGCCCGGGCCGCGGGATGGGGTTGACCGTCCGCTCCGGTCCAGAACACGCCGGCATCTTCGACCACCCAATCCGCCGATGGCAGAACATAGTCGACGCGGCGGTCTCCGACGGTTTTCCAGGTGACGGTCGTGTCTGCGCCGGTTGCATCCGTCGGTCGCGGATCCTGCAGCAACGGGTTTGTCAGCAGGGCGCGCAGGGCCTCGATGTGGCCTTCGCCGCGCCCGGGGTCCAGGTTGGCATCCCCGGCGATTACGAAGCGGCGGGTCGGCGCCGGCCCCAGATCGCCCCGCAGAAGAACGGACCAGAACCGGATTTCATCGCGGTTGCGCAGGCCGTTGCGGTCCTCGGGGCCGTCAAAGACGGGCGGGGTGGCGTGGAAGGTCATCAGGGTCAACCGGCCCTGCGGCGTGTCGATCGGAACGACCCAATGCGCGGTCGAGGACAGGCGTTGGACCGATTGTGCCTGCTGCGAGGGAAACGGGGCGCCGTCCCGGCTGGGAAGCGTTGCGCCGGGCAGATCTTGCCACAGCAGGGCCGAGTGGTCTGCGATCTGATCTTCGATGATCGGATACCGGGACAGGACGGCAATCCCCCCGTTGCCGGTGAATCGCCCCCAGCCCTGCGCATCGCCCGACCCGCCAAGCCTGCCGTCTCCGTCCATGTCGAGGTCGGTCATCAACCCCGAATTGGGCTGACGGGCGAACCGATAGGGATAATCCAGACCCGCCGCCGCCAGCAGATCGGCCAACGCCGACAGAGCCACGTTGTCATGGTCCCAGTCCAGCCCCTGCAGGGCGACGATATCCGGCGCAGTGGCCAGCAGAACATCGACGACGGCGCGGACCTGCGGTGTCTCCTTGCGGATGTCGCGCAGCATCAGCCCCGGCCCATCGCGCTGCAACTCGGTGTTGAAGCTGGCCACGCGCAGGGAATCGGCCTGGGCCGCAAAAGGCAGCAGCGCCAGAACCAGAATGCGGATCATGCGGTCTGGGTGGCCTCGGAGGTGGAATAGGCGCGCCGCTTTTCGACGATCAGCCCGGCGATCCGCAGCGTGGCGATGCCGCGCATGATCATGCTGGCGGGCAGGAAGGCCCAGGCGCTCATGGTCCAGATCAGGGTCTGCGGATTGGCCAGGGTCAGCGGATCGATGACGTTGGTCAGCAGCTTGATCAGCGCAGGGATCAGGAACGGCAGCAGGATGCCGATCGAAATGTTCAGGCGCCCGTCGCGTTGCAGGCGGGTCACCACGTCCCCGCCCTTGGTCGGGTCGAACAGGGGCAGGTTGGTCCAGACGTTGAACGCCCCGTTCCCCGTGGGCCATCCCCGGACCCTGACCGCATAGACGAAGCTGGCGATCGTCACCAGCGCCGCGACATAGGCGACGCTTGCGGTGATGCGGACCAGTTCGGTCAGCGGTGCGCTGGCCTCGGCCGGCAGCATCAGGACCACCAGGCGAACCGGCGAATAGGGGAAGTCGACGACATTGGCCACGGCCAGGCCCACGGAATAGGCGGCGCTGGACAGCTCCGTGGGCGTGTAGGCGTTCTTGCAGATCAAGGTCAGGATCGACACCATCGACATCAGCCCGACGAACCTCAGCCGGTTTACGGGCGGTGCGTCGCGGAATTCGATGAAGCTGGGGAAGGTCGAGTTGTATTCGGCAAAGGTCAGGATGAACGCCAGGATGGCGACGAAGACGACAACTTCGGTACCGTTAGTGGCCGAGACCGGCAGATACAGCGCGGGGGTCAGCACCAGAAGCGCCACCAAAATCCCACGAACTGCCGCCCCTGTTGTGCGTGCAATCACTATCCGAACCCTTTCCAAACCGGACCCGTCGTTTCTTTGCCGACTCAATTCCAACTTGTGCCCGCCCATTCCCAAATGGCGGATGCCGTTTGACGCCATCATCAGCGATAAGCGGCATTTCGCTCAAGCCGGTGGGCAGAAAACAGGTGATTTCGGGCAAAATGATGGCGAAACTGGTGCGGCTTTGCATCAATTGCGCCGCAGAATCGTCGCTGGCTTGTCGGGCGCGACTACATGTTGTGGTTGCTTGACCGTCAACCCCTAAGACGCGAACGGGGCCGCCGCGGCGACCCCGTCTGGTTGAGTGTCGGCAGATTCGCCGCCCGCGTCACACCCAGGGGCGGGCCTGGCTGGCCTGGGATTCAAACTGATCGATGTGATGCGCCTTCTCCATGGTCAGGCCGATATCGTCCAGGCCGTTGAGCAGGCAGTGCTTGCGGTGCGGGTCGATGTCGAAGGTGATCTCGACCCCGTCCGAGGTGACGATCTTCTGCTCTTCGAGGTCCACGGTCATGCGGGCGTTTTCGCCCTTGTGGGCGTCTTCCATCAGGATGGCGTGATGCTCGTCCTCGACCACGATCGGCAGGATGCCGTTCTTGAAGCAGTTGTTGAAGAAGATGTCGGCGAAGCTGGTCGAGATGATGACCTTGATGCCGAAATCCTTGATCGCCCATGGCGCGTGTTCGCGCGACGAGCCGCAGCCGAAATTGTCGCCGGCCACCAGGATCTCGGCGTTGCGATAGGCGGGTTTGTTCAGAACGAACTCTTCGTTTTCGCGCCCGTCATCGTGATAGCGCATTTCGTCGAACAGCACGACGCCCAGGCCCGACCGTTTGATCGTTTTCAGGTGGACCTTGGGGATGATCATATCGGTGTCGATGTTGATCAGGGGCATGGGGGCGGCCACGCCGTGGACTTTTTCAAACTTTTCCATGTTCACACTCCTGCGGGAGAGGCCCGGCCCCATGCCCCGCGTTTCAAGCTTGTTTCGCTTCCGTCGTTTCGTTGCCGGCGTTCTTGACGAAGAACGCCATGAAGATCAGGCCGAACCCGTTGAACAGCATCTCGATACCCAGAAGGATACCCAGCAGGCTGAGCGCCAGTCCGACCGAGGCATTGGCCATGATGTAGGCGGCCAGCGCCAGGGACAGCAGGCCGGAAATGAGCGTGGGCCAGAAATACTGCGTGCCGCGCATCTGGAACGACAGGATGATCCGGGCGAGACCGCCGGCGATGAACAGGATCATCACCACCGTGGCCAGCGTCAGAACGCCCTGCAGCGGATGATCCAGGAAGGACCAGCCCAGAAACAGCATCACGGCGCCCATGATGAAGGCCAGGATCTTGTTGCCGGTGCCTTCCACCGAGAACCCGCCCACGACCTGCAGCACGCCCGAGACCAGCAACAGCGCCCCGGTGACCACGGTCACCGCCACCGATGCCACGATGGGCGCGCCCAGCACGAAGATGCCGAACACGACCGACAGCAGCCCCATCAGGAGCCATTTGACCCAATCACTCATTTCATTCTCTCCCTCAAAAAATCAATGATGAGGGAAGCTTACATCAATTCGCGCACATCTGTCAGCTTTCCAGTGATTGCTGCGGCGGCAGCCATGGCCGGGCTGAGAAGATGGGTGCGCCCGCCACGTCCCTGACGGCCCTCGAAATTGCGGTTCGAGGTGGCAGCACAGCGTTCGCCGGGCTGCAGTTGGTCGGGGTTCATGGCCAGACACATCGAGCAGCCCGCAAGGCGCCACTCAAAGCCGGCCTCCTTGAAGATCTCGGCGATGCCTTCCTCTTCGGCCTGAGCGCGGACAAGACCCGAGCCGGGCACGACCATGGCGCGGATGCCGTCCTTGATCTTTTTGCCCTTCAGGATCTCGGCGGCGGCGCGCAGATCCTCGATCCGGCCGTTGGTACAGGAGCCGATGAAGACCGTGTCGATCTCGATGTCGCTCAGCTTCTGGCCCGGCTTGAGACCCATGTATTCGATCGAACGGCGCGCGGCCTCGACCTTGCCGCCCTCGAAATCCTCGGGGTTGGGTACGGTGGCGGTGATCGGCAGAACGTCTTCGGGGCTGGTGCCCCAGGTGACCACGGGGGCGATGTCCTCGCCGCGAATGGTGACGACCTTGTCCCAATGGGCGTCGTCATCGGAATAGAGCGTCTTCCACCAGGCCAGAGCGGCCTCCCACTGCGCGCCCTTCGGGGCGTGCGGGCGGCCTTTGACGTATTCGAATGTCTTTTCGTCCGGCGCGATCAGGCCGGCCCGTGCGCCACCCTCGATTGCCATGTTGCAGACCGTCATGCGGCCTTCCATCGACAGGTCGCGGATCGCCTCGCCGCAATATTCGATCACATAGCCGGTGCCGCCGGCGGTGCCGGTTTCGCCGATCACAGCCAGGGTGATGTCCTTGGCGGTCACGCCCGGCTGCAGTTTGCCGGTAATCTCGACCTTCATGTTCTTGGATTTCTTCTGGATCAGCGTCTGAGTGGCCAGAACATGCTCGACCTCGGAGGTGCCGATGCCGTGGGCCAGCGCGCCGAAAGCGCCGTGAGTGGCGGTGTGGCTGTCGCCGCAGACCACGGTCATGCCCGGCAGGGTCCAGCCCTGTTCGGGGCCCACGATGTGAACGATGCCCTGACGAATGTCATTCACCGGGTAGTAGTGAATGCCGAAATCGCGGGCGTTCTTGTCCAGCGCTTCGACCTGAATGCGCGATTCGGGGTTTTCGATCCCGTTCACGCGATCGGGTGTGGTGGGCACGTTATGGTCCGGCACGGCGATCGTTTTTTCCGGCGCACGCACCTTGCGGCCTGCCATGCGCAGGCCTTCGAACGCCTGCGGGCTGGTCACTTCGTGCACCAGGTGGCGGTCGATATAAAGAAGGCAGGTACCATCGTCGGCTTCGTGCACGACATGGGCATCCCAGATCTTGTCATAGAGTGTTTTGGGGGACATCGGTCCTCTCCCGTCTGTATTGAGAAATGCTGGCGAGTGGCTGGGCGCCGATTATAGGCGGGCCAGAACCGTGCGGGCGGCCCCGAAGAACCGTTCACGCAGGCGCGCGCGGTCTTGCAGGTTGGGAGCAGGGGCCTGATTTAATCTCATGCGATCCAGATATATCGCGAGCGCCTGTCAATCAAGGTTCAATCCAGTGGCCGCCAAGTGCCTTGCATACCGGCGCATAGCTGGTCAATCTGGCAGGCAGGAGGCGCGATTGGACAACGACTTGATCCCCCGCTCGATTTCCGAGCTGTTCGATACAATGGTCGAGGCATTCCTGCTTCAGTTCGGAGCACTGATCGAGCTGATCGTGACCCCGGGATGGCGTCAGTATCAATTGTTGATCGTGCTGCTTCTGGTGGCCGCGTCCTTTGTTCTGAAGGCCGCCACACTTGGCAGATGGGAAACATGGGCAAGGGCGCGAAGCGGCTGGCCCAAATGGCGGCTACGGACTCTGGTCCAGTTCATGCGGCGGCTGACATTGGTCTATTTCGTGCTTCTGTCCTGGAGCGTCTACCTGGTGATGCAGCAGGTCACATGGCCGTCGCGAAGCTATATCATCGGCGTTCTGGCAACGCTGGCAACCGCGTGGCTGGTCATTGCGCTGCTGTCGCATCTTGTACGCAACCGCACGATCCGGCGTATCTTTCGCTGGTCGATGTGGGTCTATGCTACGCTGGTGGCACTGAGCCTGACCGACGACGTGGCCGAGTTTCTGGACGGGGTCGCGATCACGATCGGAGAGATGCACATCTCGGTTCTCGGGATCCTCAAGGCAATCTTGCTGATTGGCACGTTGCTGGTTCTGGCCCGACTGGGCACCCGGGCGGCTGAACGGGGGCTGAAAAGCAACGACGACATCTCGCCCTCGATGCAGGTTCTGCTGGCCAAGGGCATCCAGGTGGCTCTGTACGGGCTGGTCTTTCTGGTCGGGATCCGCACGCTGGGCTTCGACCTGACCGGGATCGCGCTGCTGTCCGGCGCGGTGGGCGTGGGCATCGGTTTCGGCTTGCAGAAGGTGGTGTCGAACCTGATCTCGGGGATCATCATCCTGATGGACCGGTCGATCAAGCCGGGCGACGTGATCTCGCTGGGCGACACGTTCGGCTGGATCAACGCGCTGGGCGCTCGCTATGTCTCGGTCGTCACCCGCGACGGGCGCGAATACCTGATCCCGAACGAGGATCTGATTACCGGACAGGTGGTGAACTGGTCCCATTCCGACGAGTTCGTCCGGCTGGATCTGACCTTCGGCACCAGCTATGGCGACGATCCGCACACGGTGCGCGAGACCGCCGTGCGGACGGTGAAAACGGTCAAGCGCGTGCTGAGCGGCGGCAAGCACGAACCGGTCTGCCACATCACCGGATTCGGCGACAGCAGCGTCGACTACGTGTTGCGGTTCTGGATCCGCGACCCGACCGCCGGCCTGACCAACATCCGCGGCAATGTCTATCTGGCGCTGTGGGACGCGTTCAAGGCCGAGGGCATCTCGATCCCCTTCCCGCAGCGCGAGGTGCGCCTTCTGGGTCAGGGGCAGACCGGCGTGGTTGCGCAACAAATCGACACGGAGTGATCACGCCTGTGCGCACACGGCCCGCGATTCATTGAATTGTTGCAATCGGCTTGCTACCTTATTACTACCCCGGCGCCGGGGTTTGGCGGCGCTTTATCAAGGAGGACCATGTCCTGTCTCTGCATACACAGGCGGGTTTGCCCGCCGACGATGGGGCCACGGTGATGGCCCAGTCTCAGCCAATCAGCGAAAAGCTGCTTGAGCGCGTTCTTTCCTCTCTTTCCGACGACAAGGCCGAAGACGTCGTGCAGATCGATCTGCGCGGAAAATCCTCGGTGGCCGACTACATGGTCATCGCTTCGGGCCGGTCGACGCGTCAGGTGTCGGCGATGTCGGAAAAGCTGACGGATCGCATCAAGCAGGAATTCGGGTTCACCTCGAAGGTCGAAGGCAAGGATGCCGGCGACTGGGTGCTGATCGATACGGGGGATGTGATCGTCCATATCTTCCGCCCCGAAGTGCGCGAATTCTACCAGCTGGAAAAGATGTGGCTGCCTCAGGGCGGCAGCGCCTCGGCCAACTGAGGCGCCATCCCGGCCCGTATTGAAGGGCCGGCGGCGAGAGCGAGATGCGTATCAGTATTTGTGCGGTCGGGCGATTGCGCGCCGGACCGGAGAAGACCCTGCTTGACGACTATCTGACCCGTTTCGAACGGACCGGCCGCGGCCTGGGTTTGGGGCCTGCGCGCGTGATCGAGGTCGAAGACAAGAAGAACGCCGGTATGGGCGCCGAGGCCGCCTTGCTGCGCAAGGCGCTGCCCGGCGGGGCGGTGATCTGCACATTGGACGAGCGAGGAAAGGTGATGTCGTCACCCGATTTCGCGCAGAAGCTGGCCGGGTGGCGTGACATGGGCCGGCAGGATCTGGCCTTTGTCATCGGCGGCGCCGACGGGATCGACCCGGAGCTACGGACCGAAGCCGATTTCTCGATCTCTTTCGGCGCGATGGTCTGGCCGCATATGCTGGTCCGGGTGATGCTGTCCGAACAACTCTATCGTGCCGCGACGATCCTGTCGGGCGGCCCGTATCATCGGGCCTGACCGCTGTGGCCCGTCTACTGATCGTCTACCATTCGCGCACCGGCGGCAGCCGACAGATGGCCGAGGCGGCCGCACAGGCGGCCAGCGCCGAGGCCGAGGTCAGCCTGAAGCCCGCCGCGCAGGCGGGGTCCGACGATCTGTTGGCGGCCGACGGATACGTCTTTTGCGCGCCCGAGAACCTGGCAGCGCTGTCAGGCGTCATGAAGGATTTCTTCGACCGCTGCTACTACCCGGTTCTGGGCAGGATCGAGGGGCGGCCCTATGCGCAGATGATCTGCGCCGGGTCCGACGGTCAGAACGCGGCGCGGCAACTGGCGCGCATCACCACCGGTTGGCGCCTGAAAGAGGTGCAGCCGCCCCTCATTGTCTGCACCCATGCCCAGACGCCCGAGGCGATATTGGCGGAAAAGACCATCCCCGAGGATGAACTGGACAAATGCCGCGAGATCGGCGCAGCGCTTGGCGCCGGGCTGTCGCTGGGCGTGTTCTGACGATTATTCCAACATCACAAGCGTGGTGTCCGCGTTCCAGCCATCGACACTGCACCGGGCCTGGACCTGGACCTGGTTCGCGCCTTCGGGGATCGCGACTCCGCCCAGCGACCGGGTAAAGGGCTGCTCGGTCTCGTGCGGGTGATGCAGCACTCGCATCCCCAACTCGGTCCCGTCCATTGCCAGAACGCGCCAGCCATCGGCATAGTGGTCCCACCCGGTATCGGGATGGCGGATGGTCACGTCGAATCGCCAGGTCTCGCCTGTGCGCGTCGCGGTGACATTTTCGACCGTCGGCGGGTCGGCGAGGGCCGGGGCGGCCAGAAACAGGCAGATGATCAGGTGTCGCATCTCGCCAGTCTAGGGTCTGATCGGGCGGGGCGCGATCACGTCTGCGTGTCCGGCGGCAGGCTCAGCAGGATCGCGCGGGAATGCGAGGCAAACTCGCGCCGGTACAGGACTCCCAGCGTCAGAAGCGTGCCGATGATCAGCGCGATCGGGCCCAGGATCCAGGCCAGCGAAGCCAGCGCGAAATAGGTGGCGCGCAGGGCGCGGTTGAAGCTGCGCGCGGCGGTCACGCAGATCTCGGCTGCCTGCGCCGCGCGGGGATAGGCCAGCGGATCCTCGGGGTCGTTCGGCACCGCCGCCATCAGCACCGCGCAGTAGCCGAACAACCGGTGCGCCCAGACGTATTTCAGAAAGGCATTCGACAAAAACAGCAGCACGGTCAGGATCTTGACCTCCCACACCATGGCCGGCGCGCTGCCTATCGCCAGATCCTTGGCGACACCCGACAGCCGCTCGGTATTGCCCAGAAGGGCCAGCCCGCCCCCGATGGCGATCATTGTGGTCGAGGCAAAGAACGTGCTGCCTTGACGCATCGTGCCCACGACCTGGGCGTCGAACATGCGGGGCTGGCGGGTCACCATTTCGCGCATCCAGCAGCGGCGGAATTCGTCCATCATCACCGCGACCGAGCGCTTGCCTGGCGCGGGGTTCTCGATCCGCCAGCCCATCCATTGCCAGGCGATCAGCAACAACAGGACGGCGGCGTAGTCCAGAGGCGAAAACAGCAGGGCGCGTTCGGTCAATGTCATGGCGCGACAGTACGTCCGACGAAGGCAACTTGCCAGATGCAGAAATTGGTAATATTATTTTACCAAACTGGAGGACCCGCCATGGACATGCCAAAGCCCAACCCCGACGTTCTGGCCCGCAAGGCTAACGTGCTTGCCCGTCTGCGGCAGGTCCTGCCCGAAGACGCGATCATCGCGGACCCGGCCGAAACCCGCGCCTATGAGTGCGACGCCCTGACCGCCTACAAATGCGCGCCGATGATCGCGGTTCTGCCGTCCTCGACGCAGGAGGTCTCGGACATTCTGCGCATCTGCCATGACGAAGGCGTGCCGGTCGTGCCGCGCGGGGCTGGGACCTCGCTGGCCGGTGGGGCGCTGCCCACCGCCGATTGCGTGATCCTGGGCGTGGCCCGCATGAACGAGGTGCTCGAGGTCGACTATGACAACCGCTTCATCCGCGTGCAGACCGGCCGCACCAATCTAAGCGTCACCGGCGCGGTCGAAGAGGAGGATTTCTTCTATGCGCCCGATCCGTCGTCGCAGCTGGCCTGCGCCATCGCGGGTAATATCGCGATGAACTCTGGCGGCGCGCATTGCCTGAAATACGGCGTGACCACCAACAACCTGCTGGGCGTGACCATGGTGCTGATGGATGGCCGCGTGGTCGAGATCGGCGGCGCGCATCTGGATTGCGGCGGGCTGGACCTGTTGGGCGTGATCTGCGGCTCGGAAGGGCAGCTGGGGGTCGTCACCGAGGCGACGCTGCGCATCCTGCGCAAGCCCGAGGGCGCGCGCCCGGTCCTGATGGGTTTTGATGACAATGCGGTGGCGGGCGAATGCGTTTCGGACATTATCAAGTCGGGTATCCTGCCCGTGGCGATCGAGTTCATGGACCGGCTGTGCATCGAGGCCTGCGAGAATTTTGCCCATGCCGGCTATCCGAACTGCGAGGCGCTGCTGATCGTCGAGGTCGAAGGCTCGGACGCCGAGATCGACAGCCAGCTGGCCAAGATCGTAGAGATCGCCAAACGCCACAACCCGGTCGAGCTGCGCGAAAGCCAGTCGGCCGAGGAAAGCGCCCGCATCTGGCTGGGTCGGAAATCGGCCTTTGGTGCGATGGGGCAGATCAACGACTATATGTGCCTGGACGGCACGATCCCAGTGTCGGCCCTGCCGGAGGTGCTGCGCCGCATCGGCGAACTGAGCAAGGAATTCGGGCTGGCGGTCGGCAACGTGTTCCATGCCGGCGACGGCAACATGCACCCGTTAATCCTGTTCGATGCGAACAAGCCCGGCGATCTGGAAAAATGTGAGGCCTTCGGGGCCGAGATCCTGAAACTGTGCGTGGATGCCGGCGGCTGCCTGACCGGCGAGCATGGGGTGGGCATCGAGAAGCGCGACCTGATGCATCATCAATACGCGCCTCAGGACCTTGAGGCGCAGATGGCCGTCAAGGACGTGTTCGACCCGAAATGGCTGCTGAACCCCGCCAAGGTGTTCCCGCTGGATGCCAGCGCGGACCGACGCGTCGTGCCGATGGCGGCGGAATGAATCCCAAGACAGAACGGACCTCGCAATGAGACCTGAATCAGAGTCTGAACTGGCCGAAATCGTGACCGGCCTGAACGAACCGATACGCGTTCTCGGTGGCGGCACGCGCGGTGTGACCAGCCCCGACCGGGTGCTGGGCACCGAAGGGCTGCGCGGGATCACCCTGTACGAGCCCGGGGCGCTGACGCTTGTTGCGCAGGCCGGAACGCCGCTGGCCGAGATCGAGGCGGCATTGGAGGCCGAAGGCCAGCAACTGGCGTTCGAGCCGATGGACCATCGCGCCCTGCTGGGGTCCTCGGGCGCGCCCACGATCGGCGGTGTCGTGGCCGCCAACGTCTCGGGGCCGCGCCGGATCCAGGCCGGGGCCTGCCGCGATTTCCTGTTGGGCGTGCGCTTTGTCGACGGGCGAGGGCAGATCATCAAGAATGGCGGCCGGGTGATGAAGAACGTCACCGGCTATGACCTGGTCAAGCTGATGGCCGGGTCCTGGGGCACGCTGGGCGTGCTGACCGAGGTGTCGCTGAAGGTGCTGCCCAAACCCGAGGCCAGCGCGACGCTGGCCGTACCCGCCAAGGACGCCGCGACTGCGGTTCGCATCCTGTCCGAGGCGCTGAAATCACCCTTTGAAGTCTCCGGAGCAGCCTATGATCCGCAGCAGCAGCGCGCCTTGATCCGGATCGAGGGGTTTGCTGCGTCCGTCTCGTATCGCACCGGGCGCCTGCAGGACCTGCTGGGCCAGTTTGGCGCGGTTGATCTGGTCGAGCCATCGGCTGAGCTGTGGCAGAGGATCCGCGATGCGGTCGATTTTGCCGACACGCCAGGCGATGTCTGGCGGATCTCGGTCAAACCCGGGGATGCGCCCGAAATCGCCGCGCGGGCCGAGGCCGATCGGACCTTGTTCGACTGGGGCGGGGGGCTGATCTGGGCGCTGGTGCCCGCAGGCACCGACCTGCGCGCGCGCATCGGCGCGTTTTCCGGCCACGCCACGCTGGTGCGGGCCGGGGCCGATACTTTTGCCCGGCTAGGCCGGTTTCAGCCGGAACCGCAGGGCATTGCGGCTCTGACACAGGGGATTCGACAGAAATTCGACCCGCGCGGCGTGTTCAACCCCGGGCTGATGGGATAGGGCGATGCAGACCACATTCACCGAAGACCAGTTGAAAGACCCCGGCACCCGCCGCGCAAACGAGATTTTGCGCAACTGCGTGCATTGCGGGTTCTGCACCGCCACCTGCCCGACCTATCAGGTGTTGGGCGACGAATTGGACAGCCCCCGCGGGCGCATCTACCTGATCAAGGACATGCTGGAAAACGAGCGTGTGCCGGATGAAAAGACCGTCAAGCATATCGATCGCTGCCTGTCCTGCCTGGCCTGCATGACGACCTGCCCGTCGGGCGTGCATTACATGCATCTGGTCGATCACGCCCGCGAATATATCGAAAACCGGTACAAGCGACCCTTCTCGGACCGGGCGTTGCGGTGGGTTCTGGCACGGATCCTGCCCTATCCGATGCGGTTCCGCTGGGCGCTGATCGGGGCCAAGCTGGGGCGGCCGTTCCGCTTTCTGATGCCCGACGCGCGCCTGAAGGCGATGCTGGACATGGCGCCGAAACACATCCCGCCGGTCAGCCGCAATGACGACCCCCAAAGCTTTGCGCCCAAGGGGCAGGCGATCAAACGCGTGGCTCTAATGACGGGCTGTGCGCAAAAGGCGCTGAACACCGACATCAACGATGCCACGATCCGCCTGCTGACCCGGCTGGGCTGCGAGGTCGTTGTGGCCAAGGGCGCCGGCTGTTGCGGGGCGTTGACCCATCACATGGGCAAGACCCGCGAAAGCCATGACACCGCCGCCGCAAATATCCGCGCATGGACGCGCGAGATGGACGGCAAGGGATTGGATGCGATCGTCATCAACACCTCGGGCTGCGGCACCACCGTCAAGGATTACGGGCACATGTTCCGCAACGACCCGCTTGCCGAGGACGCGGCGCGGGTGTCGGGCATTGCCATGGATGTCAGCGAAATCCTGATGCAGCTGGACTTGCCGCAGGGCGACGACAAGGGGCTGACGGTGGCCTATCACGCGGCCTGCTCGCTGCAACACGGGCAGCAGATCAAAACCTATCCCAAGGATCTGCTGAAAAAGGCGGGGTTCTCGGTGGTCGAACCTGCCGACAGCCACCTGTGCTGTGGCAGCGCGGGCACCTACAACCTGATGCAGCCCGAGATCTCGGCCAAGCTGAAACAGCGCAAGGTGCGCGCGTTGGAGGCCAAGAACCCCGATCTGATCGCGGCCGGGAACATCGGCTGCATGATGCAGATCGGGTCGGGCACCCGACTGCCCATCGTGCACACGGTCGAGCTGTTGGACTGGGCCACGGGCGGGCCTCGGCCCCCTGCGCTGGATCGGGCCGGACAGCCTGCGGATACGGTGCCGATCCTGCGGTGAGCGGGCCTGGTGCGCCGGCGCATCAGTCGATGGAGGAATCGTCGTGGCTCGGCCCTGCCCTATTTTCGCCAAACGCGGCGCGTACCACCATGGCGCGAAACCAAATAGCCGGAGAACCGCGTGCGCAGATGGATAAGGGCGATTGCGCTGTGTGTCTTGCCGATGGCGGCCATGGCGCAGGATACCGGGCTGCAAAGCCTCGAGACCTCGGAGGCGGGGCGCGACTGGATGGCGGTCGGGCGGCTGGACATCGACGGCACCGGGTTCTGCACCGGTGCGCTGATTTCCCCGACTCTTGTCCTGACTGCGGCGCATTGCCTGTTCGACAAGGCCACGCGCCAACGTATCGACCCGTCGCGAATTGAGTTTCTGGCCGGTTGGCGGCGGGGACGGGCCTCGGCCTATCGTGCGGCGCGGCAGGCGGTAATCCACCCCGATTATGACTATGACGGCAGGGCCACCGTCACCCGTGTGCGCCATGACATCGCGCTGATCGAGCTGTGGCAGCCCATCCGCAACACCGCCGTCGTTCCGTTCGAGACCGGCTATCGCCCGTCGCGCGGCGAGGATGTCGGTGTCGTGTCTTATGCGCATGACCGAGCCGAGGCCCCCTCGCTGCAAGAGGTCTGCTCGGTCATGGCGCGGCAATCCGGGGTTCTGGTGATGTCCTGCGATGTGGATTTCGGCGCCTCGGGGGCGCCGATCTTTTCCTTCTCGGGCGATCACCCACGCATCGTGTCGGTCGTTTCAGCCAAGGCCGAACTGGAAGGAAAGCGCGTGGCGCTGGGCACGGCGTTGGAAGAGTCGCTCGAGGTATTGCAGGCCGAACTGTCCGCGGGGCGGGGCTTTGGCCTGTCGGGCAGCACGGCGGGCGCGGGCAAGAACCTGGGCGCAAGGTTCGTGCGGCCATGATCGGGGCGATTTTCAGGGCAGCGCTTTGCCTGGGTGTCCTGGCAGGCGCCGCGCTGGCCCAGGACAGCGGCAAACGCCGCCTGACCGACCGCGACGACCTGTACGGCTGGGAGGCGATCGGGCGCCTGGATATCGGAACCCGGTCGTTCTGCACCGGAACCTTGATCGCGCAGGATCTGGTGCTGACCGCAGCCCACTGCGCGATGGACCGAACCACCGGGCAGCCCTATGCGCCGGGCGAGGTCACGTTTCGCGCGGGCCTCAGCAATGGCCACGCGCTGGCCGAACGCAAGGTGGTGCAGATCGCCGCGCATCCCGATTATGACCCCAAGGCGGGCCTGTCGCCGGAAAGCGTGCGCGCCGACGTGGCCCTGATGCGGCTGGAAGAGCCCATCCCCTATGGCATCGCCAACCCCTTTGCCCTGCACGGCGGCCGGGTGGCCGGAAACGAGATCAGCATCGCGTCCTATGGCCGGGGCCGGTCCGAGGCGATCACGCGCGAGCGGTCCTGCCGGATCCTCGAGCGGCGGCAGGGCCTGATCACCTTCAACTGCGACATCACCTTCGGATCGTCCGGGTCGGCCATTCTGGCCCGCAACGGGCCGCGCTGGCAGATCCTGTCGGTCGTTTCGGCCGTGGGCAACGACGGTCGAGGCAAGGTCGGCTTTGGAATGGAGTTGTCGGGGATCGTGACGGACCTGAAGGCGATCCTGCGGCGTGATGCGCCGCAGCCCAAGGCATCGATCAAGCGGCTGCAGGTCGGCTCGGGCAAATCCGACTCGGGCGCGAAATTCATCCGCCCGGGCGGGTCTTGAACCGCGCCGAACCGCTTCCCATCTCATGTCTGGCGGGCCGCCATATCGGGGCCCGTTGAACATCACCGCCCGTCCGGATGGAGGGCAAATCGTAGATCGCTCTGACATGAGGATGACGACAATGCGCAGTTTTGATTTTGCACCGTTGCATCGTGCAACCATCGGCTTTGATCAGATCGCCGATATCATGGACCGGGTTCTGACCAGCGAAGTGTCACAACCCAGCTATCCCCCCTACAACATCGAAAAGACCGATGCCGACACCTATCGCATCTCGCTGGCCGTCGCCGGTTTTGGCGAAGATGACCTATCGGTCGAAGTGAAGGAAAACGCGTTGGTCGTGGCCGGCAAGAAGGCCGCTGACGACAAGGAGCGTACCTATCTGCACCGTGGCATCGCCACCCGTGCCTTCGAACGCCGTTTCGCCTTGGCCGATCATGTCCGCGTAACCGGCGCCAGCCTGGAAAACGGCATGCTGCATATCGACCTGAAACGCGAGGTGCCCGAGGCGCTGAAGCCGCGCCGGATCGCGATCACCTCGGCCAAGGCCATCGAAAAGGACGTGGTCGACGCCAAGCCCGTGAACTGAGGCGGCAACCGACCGATCCGATAATCGCTTCCTCCCTCGATTATCGCCAGCCCCGCGTTCCTTCGGAGCGTGGGGTTTTCGATTGTCGGAAGAAAAAGGGCGCCTCCGGGCGCCCTTCGTGTCATGGCCGGTTCGGTCAGACCGCCATGCAGATGTATTTCATCTCGAGATATTCGTCGATGCCGTGATGGCTGCCTTCACGGCCCAGGCCGGATTGCTTGACGCCGCCGAACGGCCCCAGTTCCGAGCTGATGATACCGGTGTTGATGCCGACGATGCCGTATTCCAGCGCCTCGGCCACCTTGTACACGCGGCTCAGATCCTTGGCGTAGAAATACGAGGCGAGGCCGAAGATCGTGTCATTGGCCATCGCGATCACCTCGTCCTCGTCCTCGAATTTGAACAGGGGCGCCAGCGGGCCAAAGGTCTCTTCCTGCGCGACCTTCATGTCCTGGGTCACGTTGGTGATGATCGTGGGCTGAAAGAAGGTGCCGCCCAGATCGTGCGGCAGGCCACCGGTCAGGATCGCGCCGCCATTGGCCTTGGCGTCGGCGATGTGCTCCTGCACCTTTGCCACCGCCTCGTCGCTGATCAGCGGACCGGTCGTTGTTCCTTCGGACAGGCCGTCGCCGATTTTCAATGCCTCGACCGCGGCCTTGAGCTTGGCGGCAAAGGCGTCATAGACACCGGCCTGCACATAGATGCGGTTGGCGCAGACGCAGGTCTGGCCGTTGTTGCGGAACTTGCATAGCATCGCGCCTTCGACGGCGGCATCCAGATCGGCGTCGTCGAACACGATGAACGGTGCGTTGCCGCCCAGTTCCATCGAGCATTTCATGACCTGGTCCGCGGCTTGGCGCAGCAGGATCCGGCCCACCTCGGTCGAGCCGGTAAAGGTCAGCTTGCGCACGCCAGGGTTCTCGCAAAACTCCTTGCCGATCTCGCTGGCCTGCGTCGAGGGGACCACGTTGAACACGCCCGCCGGAATGCCGGCCTGTTCGGCCAGCAGCGCCAGCACCAGCGCCGACAGGGGCGTTTCGGTGGCCGGGCGCGCGACAAAGGCGCAGCCGGCGGCCAGTGCCGGGCCTGCCTTGCGCGTGATCATCGCGTTGGGGAAGTTCCACGGCGTGATCGAGGCCGCCACCCCGATCGGCTGTTTCAGCACCATGATCCGTTTGTCGCGCTGATGGCCGGGGATGGTCTCGCCATAGACCCGCTTGGCCTCTTCGCCGAAGAATTCGATGAAAGAAGCGCCATAGGCGATCTCGCCCACCGCCTCGGCCAGAGGTTTGCCCTGTTCGGCGGTCAGGATCTTGCCAAGGTCTTCGGCGTTTTCCATCATCAGGTCGAACCACCGGCGCAGGATCGCGGCGCGTTCCTTGCCGGTCAGCTTGGCCCATTCCTTCTGTGCCGCCTCGGCCTGGGCGATTGCGCCAGCCACCTGGGCGCGGCTGACATCCGCGACTTCGGCGATCACGTCGCCGCGGGCCGGGTTGGTGACAACAAAGGTGCCGTTGTCACCATCGACCCATTGACCGCCGATATAGGCCTTGGTGACCAAAAGGTCGGGGTTCTTCAACAGCGATTTCAGGTCGGTCGTGGTGTCCAGCATGGGGCGGTCTCCGGCGCAGGGATAGGGTTTGCGCATACCCAAACAGGTGGCGCTGGTCATGTCTAGCGCCACCGGCACGAGTCGATCAATCCAGATTTGATCAAAAATACGAATTCAGTGCGGCGTACGGAACCGCGAAATGCGGTGGACAATGCCGGATCGGGTGCTGCACAGTTCGTTCGGGAGCCGAGGGGACAGGCGGCCTGGTGTCGGCACGGGTTGCGGGCGGGAAAGGGTGAAATGATCGGAGCTTTGCGCCTGTTTGTCGGTCTGCTCGTGGTACAGACGATTGCTTATACGGTGCTGTCGCTGTATGCGCGACGGGCCCGTCGACGCAAGCTTGAGGAAAGGTGGGACAAAAAGGGAAAGACGGGCGGCAAGGAGGCTTTCGTCGAACGTGGACTGAGGACCTATGACAGGTCTTTCCGCCGCAAATTGATCCTCGGCGTCTATATTGTACCCTGGGTCGCCATCGCTGCCGTAATCTATGTCGTGAACTACTTGTGAGGTCTTGGGAATGGTCTATGCCAAATGGGCAATCATCGTGGTTTTTTGGGCCACTGTCGGCGCCATTCTTCACTATGCCCTGCCGCAGCATGACATCGTGCGCATCGTGAACACCTATGAAGAGCGGCAGGATCTGAACGATTGGACACGCATGTTCTGGTCCGAGCCAGAGGATCAATCTACCAACCTCTCGAGCAGGGATGTCCAGTTCATTCAGGCCGTGCGGGCGAACGGCAGGCCGATCGTCTACCGAAATGAGGACACAGGGTGGGGGTGGCCGCCCTATTTCAAGTTCGATACCGCGAACCTGTATACCGAAGCCAATGATGCGATTTCTTCAAAGGACGATCCGGAATGGGTCGTCGTGACCCACTACGGATGGCGGAACGAGTTTCTTACGATCTTTCCGAATGCCATCTCGATCAAAGATGTCGAAGGCCCCGACGTGCGGATCATCCCCTGGTTCAACATTGTCTTCCTGACAGTCTTCTTTGGCCTTGTTTGGGCAATCTGGGTACGCTGGCGGCGGTTCCGCGAAGCGCGGATAGACCCTTTGCTTGAGCAAGCCGAGGATGGGCTTTACGCCGTGGGCGACGCGATCGAGGAACGGCGTTCCGGCCTGCGTCGCTGGTGGGAGGGACGGAAATCGAAATAGGGTTCGATCAGTCCAGCGGCGTCGGCGCGACAGGAGAACCGGCAGAGTTCATCTGACGACGAATTCGGCATGGAGCGCGCCCGCGGCCTTGATCGTTTTCAGAATGTCGATCATGTCGCGCGGTGAAACGCCCAGTGCATTGAGGCCCGCGACCACCTCTGATAAAGTGGTCGCCTCGGGAATCTCGGCCAAGCTAGTGCCTTCCTCTTCCTCAAGCCCGGCAACGGTGCGCGGAACCACGACGGTCCGACCCTCGGCGAAGGGGTTTGGTTGAACGACAATCGGGGCCTCCTCGACCCGCAAGGTCAGGTTGCCCTGCGAGACGGCAACACGTGAAATGCGGACATCCTGCCCCATCACGATGGTTCCCGAACGCTGGTCCACGACGACCCGGGCCTTGGACTCGGGCTCGATCAGGATGTTTTCGATCTGACCGATCGCATGGGCAGTCGATGCCGCCCGTGTTTCGGCGATGCTCAGCTCGACGGTGCCGGAATCACGCATGATCGCGACCGGGCGGTTGAACTCGCGGTTGATCGCCGCCTCGATGCGGCCGGCGGTCGTGAAGTCCGGCTCGCGAAGAGCAAGGCGCAGTTGCGTCAGGCCCGAGAGCTGGAAGTCGATTTCGCGTTCGACCCGGGCACCCGAGGGTATCACACCCGACGTCGGCACTCCTCGGGTGACGGATGCGGCCTCGCCCTCGGCCACGGCTCCACCGGCCAGCACCGTCCCCTGGGCCACCGCGTAGATCTGTCCGTCGGCGGCGTTCAGCGGGGTCATCACAAGGGTCCCGCCCAGAAGGCTTTTGGAATCGCCAATGGCCGAAACCGTGACATCGATTTGGCTTCCGACTCTCGAAAACGGGGGCAGTGTCGCGGTCACCAGAACCGCGGCCACGTTCTTTGGCCGAAAATCCTCGCCATTCACGTTGACGCCCAACCGTTCGAGAATGTTCGACATGATCTCTTCGGTGAACGGGGAATTGCGCAAACCGTCCCCGGTGCCGTTCAGCCCGACGACCAGGCCGTACCCCACCAGATCGTTGCCGCGCACTCCATCGAAATCGACCAGATCCTTGAGGCGCACGGCACCCGAGAATGCAACGGAAGGAAGCAGCATCAAAACAAAAGCCAGGAGTCTCATCTCAGGAAGTTCACCAGTGAAAGGTTTGAATTGCGGACGGTGACCGAATAGAGGCTCTCGAGCTGGAACTGGACGGTCTGCAACTTGGCGGCAGTTTCGTAAGGGTCCGCCGCCACGATTTCGTTTCTGGCGTACTCGAAACTGGTCTTGGCGGCCGAGTTGCGCGTCGCGGCTTGTTCGATCCGGGCCTCGACCGCGCCGACCTGGGCACGCATCGTCGTCGTATCGTCTTTTGCGTTGGCCAGATCGACCCCAAGTTCAGTGAACAAGGCGGTCTGCAGGGTCGGTGGCCAACCCAGGCTGGGATCCGAGGCCAACGCGGCCACCGCAACATCGCGCAAGGCATCGCGCATGGCTGGATCGTTTGCCGTAAACGGCAATTCGACCCTCTCGGTTTCCGAGACCTGCATCGGCGCCAATGTCGCATTCGACCCGCGGTACATGACCGCTTCGAAGCCGACTGGATCGTTGAACCAGGTCTGGGCGGCCTGGCGAATGTCGGCCAGAGTTGTCAAGCCGGCCAGTTGCGTGCGCAGCGCGCTCAGAAGGGTTTCGGCTGATTCCAGCGGCGTGGCGTCCGTGGCGATGCCGGCGAACAGGCTGCGCCCCCCGGCCCGCGTATTTAGCGCCGAGATCATGCTGTCCAGCTCATTGCGCGCCTGATCCGCGGCCTGGGCATGCGTCACGGCTTGGTTCGACGTGCCGAACGCCAGAAGAGACCTGGATACTTCGCCCAGCGAATCGCTGAATGTCGATAGGCTTAGCTGCATTGCGTCCGAGAACAGGCGGGCCTCGGAGGTGGCAACCGAGAAAGCACCCAGCTGCGCGATTTTCCGGTCTAGATCCAAAAGGTGAGAATAGTCTCCGCCGACCCGGCCGGAAATATCCGCCGCCTGGCCGGTAGACATTTCATAAGACAGCGTTTCAATCTGCGACTTGATCTCGGTGCTGCGGGTCCTAAGGGTCAGGCCGCGCGCCAGATCGCCGATGGCATTCAATGTCATGTTCACATCCTCAGCAGCATTTCCATCAGTTCATCGACGACCGAGATGATCCGGGCGTTGGCGGCATAGGCCTGTTCGATCTGCATCATCAGCTGCAACTCGGCGTCGCTGTCCACGCCTTGTTCCGCGACCAACTGTTCCATCTGCTGGTGTAAGCTGGCCGCATAGGTCTGACGGGACTGGGCCGTTTGCGCATTCGTGCCGGCCTTGGACAGCAGCGCCTCGGACAGTTCGGCCGCGCGCAGATTGCCGGTGCCGAAATCCGGCATGGAGACCGGGCGCGCCTGGTTCAGCGCTGCGCTGAAGGCCTGCAGTTGCGTGGCGTCGCCGGGATCGTTCGGGGCGGCGGCACCCAGACCCGCGCGCAGCTTCCAACTGTTCCCCCCTGCATCTGGATCGACCGCGGCGTTCAATTCAAGGCGCGAGGCCAATCCTGCGGGCGCGGTTGCGGAGTACCGGGCCCCGTCGTCAGTAAACAGGCCAGGATCGGTTGCTAGGGCCGTCGGGTCCAGGCCTGGCGTTTCGAAGCGTTCAATCAAGTCCTGAGCAACGGCGTCGAGTTGGGCCTGCGCTTCGATCGAAAGCTCGTCCCGGATCTGGAACTGAGCCATCAGGGCGCCGCCCCGAATCTGCGCGGTTTCGCCGCTGGTGCGGACCGGTTGCCCGTTCATCTCAAGGCCGGACAACAGCCCGTTGCCGATCGTCATGTGCGGTTTGGTGTCGCCCGTCGTCGTGAACGTGAACTCGGCTGCGCGCCCTTCCAGAAGGATCAGGCCCCCGTCCGAGTACAAGGACACGCGGTTGTTGTCCCGTGCCACCACGTTCACGGGAATCAGCTCGTTGACCTGGTCGATCAGAACCTGCCGTCGGTCAAGAAGGCCATTGATGTCGCCGCCGGCGTTCTGAACGGCCGGAATACGGGCATTCAGGTCTTCGATGTCCTTCAGAGTGGCGTTCAGCGTATCGACATAGCTTCCGATCTTGCGGTCTGCATCGGATCGCATGTCCCGCAGCCCCTCCGACGCATCGTTTAGGGCCCGGGCCAGATCGTCGCCGGCGCGCGCGACCTGATCCAACCGCTCGGCCGAGCCGGGATTGCTGGCCGCAGTGATCAGGCTGTTTTCGAAGCCGACCAGCCGCGCCGATACCGAGGCCGCGTCGCCGGGTTTGCCGACCAGCGTTTCAAAAGCAGCGTGAAAATCGGCGATGGCCGAATTCAGTGCCAGATTGGCATCCGCTGCCCTAAGATTGGCGGCCAGAACCGGGTCGTGGTGCCGGGTGACACCGACAACCTGCACCCCGTTTCCCGAGATTTGACTTGTGGCCAATTCCAGCGTTCGCTTGGCATAGCCGGGGGTCAGCGCGTTGGCGATATTGCCGGATACGACGGCGGCGCCACGGCTGGCCGCGCTCAGCCCGCCCAGGGCGTTGTTCAATGCCGTTGACATGCTCATGGGACCGCTCCTTTCAGGTGCTCAGGTCAGGCTCAGCGTTTGATGTTCGTGGTTTCCTGAAGCATCTCGTCCACGGTCTGGATCACCTTGGCGCTGGACGAATAGGCGCGTTGCGTCTGGATCATCGATGTCAGTTCGGTGGCGACATCGGTTGTCGATTCTTCACGGGCAAAGGAAATCAGTTCACCGGTCGGGCCCTCGCCCGCGTTCCAAAGGAAATAGGTGCCGCTTTCGCGCGAGGGGGCATAGGTCTGGCTGTCCAGCGCGGTCAGGCCGTTGGGGTTTGGAACATCCGCCAGCGGGATCTGGTACATCCGCCGCGTCACTCCTGTATCGTACAGCGCATAGACATAACCATTTTCGTCAACCTGCACGCTCGACATCGTGCCGACGGCGGAACCGTCGCGCGTGATCGAGACCGGGGCGAACGTGTCGGACAATTGCGTGATGCCGTCAGGGTCGCCGATCAGCCCGACATTGACCTCCATCGGCCCGCCCGCGACGTTGACCACGAAGCTTCCGGTCGCGGGGTCATAGGCCCCACCCGAAACCGCAGTGACGCTGGCCAGGGTTCCGCCTGCGGTGCGGCTGTCGGTGAAGGTCAGAACGTATTCTCCGATGATCGCCCCGCCCGAAGCCGAATCCCGCAGGGTCATCGTCCATTGGTTGCTGGAGCCAGTGGTCGGGACGGTCGGCACAAGCTCGATATCCACGGTCTCGGGCTTGCCGAGGTTGTCGAAATATTCGACCGACAGGGGCTGTGGATCGCCGGGCGCACCAGCATCGGTGGCCGTTGCCGGCAGGTTCATGCGCAGGTTCATTTCGGTCGTTGGCGAGCCCGACAGCTGATTGACGCTCAGTTGCACCGGCTCCAGCGCGGCGGGCGTGTCGCGTGAGACGTTGGGGATCGAACCGTCGGGATTGGCCCGCCAGCCCAGCAGTACCAGCCCCGATTCGGTAACAAGGTAACCTTCGGCATTGGTCCGGAACGAGCCGGTCGTGGTCAGCAGCATCTCGTTTGACGATGTGCCGATCTGAGAGCTGGACCGAACCGGCAGCATGCCGCGGCCTCGCACGGCCAGATCGGTGGAATTGTTGGTGGTCACGAGGGATCCGCGCTGGTCGATCAGGCGCTGGCTGGTCGTGCGCACGCCGCCGGCGGAATAGCTGCCGCCCTGTCCGGACGTGACCATGGAATGAAAATCCGTTTCAACCCGCTTGTATCCGTAGGTCGAGGAGTTGGCGATGTTGTCCGAAATGGTCGCAAGCCGGTTGGCATTGGCCTTCAATGCGGCCACGCCGGCATTCAGCGAAGAAGAAATTGTCATCGGCACGCCCTTTTGTTGCGTCTAATCTTTCCGCAACAGCTAACGCGCCGGGCCTTAACAGCGCGCTAACAGGTAAAATGCGACGCATCATTTCCGGTCATGGGTCGCGCAGGAACACGATCTCGATCCGGTCGTTTCGCGGGGCCATCGGGTTTTCGACGGCCAGTTCCCGGTCGGCATGGCCGGTCACGCGGTCCAGCCTGCGGGCATCGACACCATCGTCCTGCAGCAATTTGCGGACCGCCTGCGCGCGGGACGTGGAAAGATCCCACGCAGGATCCTGGGCCAGAACCACCGGAGCAGATCGGACATGGCCGTCCACCGCAATCGCGTTGGTCACAAGATCCGAGGACCGCGCGACCAGCAGGATCAACGCGCGCATCATCTGCGTCGGCGTGTCGGTACCCGGTTCGAACAGCGGTTCGGACTCGGTCGCGAAAAGTTCGACGACCAGGCCTTCATCGGTGACCCGCGTCACGATGTGTTTGAGAGCCTTCTTCGAGACCAGGCTCTCACCGGCCCGGCCCAACAACTGCGCTTCGAGCGTCGAAAAATCCTCGAAGGCGCCGCGCCCGTCGCCAAGGGAATCGACCCCGGTCGATCCGCGGGCCCGTTTCGCTTCGGTCGGATTCTTGTTCGTTGCGCCGGAGCCATCCATCACCATGGTCTTCTCCGAAAACATGTTCTCGCCCCCGAAGGCGCCGTCGCCACCGCCCGACACCGGGTGCACCGGAATCGTCGGTGAGAAATAGTCCGCCAGTCCCTTGCGTTGTTTTTCGGTCGTTGCGTTCAGCAGCCACATCAACATGAAGAAGGCCATCATCGCCGTGACAAAGTCGGCATACGCGACTTTCCAGGCACCGCCATGGTGGCCATCGCCACCTGATGCGCGCTTCTTCTTGATGATGATCGGCGGCGCATTCGTTTGCGCACCCATCTCCACCACCCTTTTTCACCCGGTGTTCAGAACTATCGGAAGGGGCTTAAGGTCCGCTTAACACTTAAAATTCTAAGAAACGATCTCAGTGTTAGAGCGCAGTTCCGGCCTTGGCGCGGCGCAGGATGACGGCCAGGCGGTCAAAGCTGTTTCGGATCCCGTCGGGGTCCGGCTTGGCGAAGAATCCATCCAGCTCGTCATGGGCGCGCACCGCCTGATCCAGCAGGGGATCGGTGCCCGGCGTGTACAGCCCGGCCTTGATCATAACCTCGGACTGTTCATAGCTGCCCACCAGGCTGCGGGTCTCGGCGATCATCCGGTTCTCCTCGTCCGTTGCGGCGTTCGGCAGTGACCGCGACACCGAGCGGCTGAGATCTATGGCCGGGAAACGTCCACGTTCCGCGATTTCGCGGCTCAGGACGATGTGGCCGTCGAGAACCCCGCGCAGGATGTCGGCCACCGGCTCGTCCATGTCTGACCCGGCCACCAGCACGCTGAAAACGGCGGTGATGTCCCCCTGTTGCGCGGTGCCGGGGCCGGCCCGTTCGCACAGGCCAGCGATCAGGGGTGTGGTCGAGGGCGGGAAACCGCGCAACGATGGCGCCTCGCCCATGGCGGCGGCGATCTCGCGGTGGGCTTCGGCAAAACGGGTGACGGAATCCGCCAGAAACAGAACGTTCAACCCCTGATCGCGCAGATATTCGGCAACGGTCATGGCTGACCAGGCGCAGCGGCGCCGGGCCAGGGCCGACTGGTCCGATGTCGCGGCCACGACGACCGATCTCTTCAGCCCGTCCGCCCCGAGGGCCTCCTCGACGAACGCGTTGACCTCGCGACCTCGCTCGCCGACCAGGGCCACGACCACCGCGTCGGCCTGCATCGATCTGGCCAGGGTGGCAAGCAAAGTCGATTTGCCGACACCGGATCCCGCGAACAAGCCGATGCGCTGCCCGCGCACGATGGGCAGAACCGTGTTCAGAACGGCCAGCCCGGATGCCATGCGTTCACCCAGCGGCTTGCGATCGACCGCCGGCGGGGGCGCGGCCATGATGTCGCGTGGGGTCGTGCCCGGCAGCAGCGGTTTGCCGTCCAGCGGCTGCCCGAACGGGTCCACGACCCGGCCCAGCCAATGCATGCCGGGGGCAAAGACCGGGGTCGGCTCGAGAAACACGCGATCGCCCAGGCGGACGCCATCGGGCGCGCCGGCGGGGAGCATGTGAACGACGCCGCTTTCGACCCGCAGCACTTCACCCGCCAGATCCGGACCGGATTGCCGCTGCAAGGTGAGGTGGTCACCGATTCGGGCCGCGTTCTCCAGACCCTCGATTTCGATCACTCCGCGGGTGACACCGTTGACGAGACCCATGCGCCGCGCCGGTGAAAGCCGGTCGAACAGGGGCTTCAGGATCGACGGATCGAGGTCTGACATGGTGTTGGCTCCAACTGGTTTCTGAAAACGGTTTCTAAAGGAATCGGGGTTAAGCCTTGATTGAAATTGATCGAGGGAGAAGCCCCGATGTTCTCGGACCTGAACGTCTTTAAAGTTGCGTACGCCATGGCAACCCATGCCGGTCAGCGGCAGGCCGTGGTCTCGCGCAACATGGCCAACGCGGATACGCCCGGCTATCGGGCTCGCGATATCGAGCCGTTTTCCAAAGCATTCGAAAACACGTCATCCACGCCGGCGATGGTCGCCACACGGCCTGGCCACCTGAACGGCGTGGGTATGGATGGCAGGCTGTGGGCCGAACAGGTCCGCGCGGGGGCCGTCGACCCCAACGGCAACGGCGTCTCGCTTGAGGAGGAGATGCTGAAGGCCGTCGAGGTCAAGCGCCAGCATGACCGGGCTCTGGCCATCTACAAATCGTCGATCGGCATCCTGCGCACCAGCCTGGGCAAAGCATGAGGAGCGGGAGATGAGTGACTTTTCGGATTCCCTCAAAGTGACGGCCAGCGCATTGCGGGCCCAGTCGGCGCGGCTGCGGCATGTGTCCGAGAACATCTCGAACGCGGACACGCCGGGCTATCGCCGCAAGACCGTCTCGTTCGAGGCGGTGAACGACGAAGGTGTCGATCTGGTCCGAACCGGGCGCGTCCAGCTGGACCAGAAAGCGCTGTCGCAGATCTATGACCCCAGCCATCCGCTGGCGGATGCAAGCGGCCACTATCAGGGGTCGAACGTGGATCTGATGATCGAGATCGCTGACGCGCGCGAAGCGCAGCGCAGTTACGAGGCCAACCTGAAGATGTTCGATCAGGCGCGACAGATGTCATCCAGCCTGATGGAATTGCTGAGAAAATAAGGGACGACCAGAATGGATATCCGAACGATCAACGCCGCACAGAACTATGCTCACGCCCGTCCGGCCACACAGGCCGACCCGGAGCGGTCCGGCGCCGCGCAAGGGTTGCGGGCCACCTTCCAGGATTTTGCCGCGACGCTGAAACACAGCGAAAGCGTGGCGAAGGACGCGATGGTCGGCCAGGCGGATCCACATGCGCTGGTGCAGGCTTTGGCCCAGACCGAACTTGCCGTGGAAACGGCGGTCGTCGTGCGCAACAAGGTGGTCGAGGCCTACCAGGAAATCCTTCGGATGCCGGTCTGAGCCATGCTGAGCGAAGGTTTGTTCTATGACATCGTGCGCCAGGCCTTGTGGATCGCGGTGATCACCTCGGTTCCGATCCTGACGGTGGCGCTGGTCACCGGCCTGGCGGTTGGCCTGTTCCAGGCGCTGACCTCGATCCAGGAAATGACACTGACCTTCGTTCCGAAGCTGGTGGCCATCGTGATCGTCTTCTGGATTTCGATGGGGTTCATGACCCAGACGCTGGTCACCTTCTTCACCTCGACACTGGTTCCGCTGATTGCAGGAGGCCGCTGATGGATACCGCCTATGTTACTTTGTCCCGGCAGTCGGGGTTGATGAGCGAAATGCGCATCGTGGCGAACAACGTCGCCAACGCCAATACCACCGGCTATCGCCAGCAAGGGCTGGTGTTCTCCGAGTTCGTTCGGGATATGTCGGGCGGCCCGTCGCTGTCCATGAGTCGCGCGCAGGTGCGCAACACTTCGTTCCAGCAGGGGATTCTGACGGAAACTGGCGGTCAGTTCGACTTTGCCATCGAGGGTGACGGTTTCTTCCTGATCGAGACTCCGTCCGGCAACCGTCTGACCCGCGCGGGCAGCTTTGCGCCCGACGCCAACGGAGATCTGGTCACCCCCGACGGATATCGGGTTCTGGACAGCAACGGGGCGCCTGTCTTCATTCCGCCCGACGCAGCGACGATCGATGTCGGGGGCGATGGAACGCTCAGCATCGATGGGCAGCTGTTGGGCCAGATCGGGGTCTACCGCCCCACGGACGGGACGCGGCTGGTGCGCGAAGCCAGTACACTGTTTCGGCCTGAAGGCGAAGTCGAGCCGGTGGAGGAACCAGTGGTGCTGAACCGGTTTCTCGAAGGGTCGAATGTCAATGCGATCGACCAGGTCACCAAGCTCATCGAGATTCAGCGTGCCTACGAACTGGGCCAGAGTTTTCTCGAGGCCGAGGACGACCGAGTCCGCGGCGCCCTTAAAACCTTGATGCGCTGATCTCAAACAGCAGGAGAATGTGAAATGCGAGCTCTCAAGATTGCCGCGACCGGAATGTCGGCCCAGCAGATGCGGGTTGAGACGATCTCGAACAACCTGGCGAACATGAACACCACCGGCTACAACGCACGGCGCGCCGAGTTCGCGGATCTGCACTATCAACAGATGGCGCGGGCCGGAACGGTCAACGCCTCGGACGGAACTGTTTTGCCGACGGGAATCCAACTGGGTTTGGGGGTTCGTCCGGCGGCGGTCACCGTGCAACTGGCCCAGGGTGCGCTCTCGGCGACGGGCAGCGATTTGGACATCGCCATCGAAGGGCGTGGATATCTGGAAGTGACGCTGCCCAACGGGCAATCGGCCTACACCCGCGATGGCAGCCTCAAGCGTTCGGCCGAAGGGTTGATCGTCACATCGGACGGGTTCGCCGTCGCACCGGAAATCACCATTCCGGACGATGCCCGGTCAATCTCGATCAACGCCGCCGGCGAGGTCTATGCCTATTTCGACGACACCGCCGAAGGGCAGTTATTGGGCGAGTTCACGCTGGCGAGTTTTTCGAATGCCAAAGGGCTCGAAGCGATCGGCAGCAACCTGTTCAAGGAAACCGAAGCCTCGGGTGCGCCGATCGTGGGAACACCGGGCGAAGATGGTCTGGGTACGCTTCGGCAGGGCTATCTGGAAGACAGTTCGGTGGATGCGGTGCGCGAAGTGACCGAACTGATCGAAGCACAGCGTGGATACGAAATGAACGCCAAGGTGATCTCGGCCGTCGATCAGATGATGGGCGCGACGACGCAGGTGCGCTGATGAAGGTGGTGCTTCTTTCCCTGTGTTTGCTCAGCCCGCTTTCCGCGTTCGCCGATATCGTCGTGCCGACCCGAACGATCCGGCCCAAGGAAATCATCGCGGAAACGGATCTGCAGACCAAGCCGGGCGATGTGGCCGGTGCAGCCCGGTCCTTGGAACAGTTGGTCGGGAAAGAGGCAAGAACAGCGCTCTATCCGGGTCGTCCGATTCACCCATCTGACGTTGGCCCGCCGGCAATCGTGGACCGAAATGACCTGGTGACGCTGAAGTTTTCCCGGAACGGCCTGACCATTGCCGCGGAGGGCCGAGCCTTGGGTCGGGGGGCCGCCGGCGAGCGGATCAGGGTCATGAACCTGTCATCCCGCACGACGGTGTCGGGCGAAATCCAGCCGGATGGCCAAATCGAGGTGAACTGATCATGAAAGTCTCAACACGGCTTCTTGCCATCCTGGCATTGGCCGCCTGCGGGCGTCTGGACCATCTGGGCAAGCCGCCAAGCCTGTCGCCCAACACGAAATCGCCTGAACATGTCGCCATGCTGTGGCCCGGCCTGCCTCTGCACACGCAACCGCAGCGCGCGGTCGATCGTGCGTCGCTATGGAGCGGTGGTCAGCAATCATTGTTGGGTGACCAACGTGCGATGAAAAAGGGCGATATCCTCACGGTTGTGATCGAATTGGACGAAAAAGCGGAAATTTCGAATGACACCAGCCGCTCGCGCAGCGGGTCGGACGAGCTGAAGATACCGGGCCTGTTCGGCCTGCCGCAGCGGGCGGCCGGTCACTTGCCCGAGGGCGCATCCCTAGATGAGGCCGTTTCCATCGACTCGGCATCCTCAAGCAAGGGGAAGGGATCGGTCAAGCGAAAGGAAAAGCTGACGCTGCGCGTGGCTGCAACCGTGGTGGATGTGCTGCCCAACGGCGTTCTGTCGATCTCCGGGTCACAGGAGTTGCGGGTGAACTTCGAACTGCGGGAACTTCTGGTTTCGGGCTATGTGCGACCGCAGGATATCTCGCGCCAGAACGAGATCACCTACGACAAGATCGCCTCGGCCCGCGTATCCTACGGTGGCCGCGGCCAGATCACCGATGTCCAGCAGCCCAGGTACGGGCAGCAGGTTCTGGACGCCCTGTTGCCGTTTTGAAAGTGACGCGAGATGAAAAAACTGGTGCCCATCGTGTTTTTGGTCGTGGGGCTGGGCGCGGGCGCCGCAGCCGGCCTTTTCCTTGCGTCGAACAAGTCGGCTGAAGCCCAGGGAAATGGAGAGAGCGCAAAGAAGGCCCCCCCCAAAGCCGAAGAGGAAATACCACAGACCCAAACTGCGCCGGCGGGTTCTCATGATGAAAGTGCGCATGGGAAGAAAGGCGAGGAAGCGAGCTATGAGTACCTCAAGCTGACGAAGCAGTTCGTTGTGCCGTTGGTGGAGGATGACAGGATTTCCGCCCTGGTCACTGTGTCGCTCAGCCTCGAAGCCCAGCCCGGCAACGAAGATACGTTCTACAGGCTCGAACCGAAGTTACGTGACGCGTTCCTTCAGGTGTTGTTCGACCATGCGAACATGGGGGGGTTTGACGGGGCGTTCACCCATTCGGACAACATGGAAACCTTGCGCCGATCTCTTTTGGAGGCCGCCAGGAAAGACCTTGGGGATGACGTCAACCGCGTATTGATCGTCAGCATGAGCCGTCAGGATACCTGACGGCTCCTCTCCAGTCGTGGCGGTGTCGCCTCAATCGGTTTTTCGCAGGTGTGCGCGCCGCAGCGCGGTCGCTTGCCGTTCCACGAGATTTTCCAATGCTTGTTTCCGCCCGAAGGCCTGACGCAACCCGTCCATCATCGCAAGCTTCTGCGACCGGATCCGAGCCAGCTCGGCGTTCAGTTGCCTGCGTGTTGATGCCTCCCAGCCGTACCAAATGACGTCGGCGCCGGCCATTCTGTAGCCCGTCGCGTCGGCGGCCGTCGAACGGACCTGTGCCAGCTGTGCGTCCAGTTGCGAGATCCGGTTTCGAACACGGGCCTCCTGTTCGAGGATCGGGCGCAGCTTTTGATGTTCCTTTTCAAAGGCGGCAGCGGTCACCGCAACAAGGTCCGAGAGCTTGTCTGCCTTCATCAGATACCTTTCCTGGCGCGTTTGCGCATGGCTTCGGCAAAGCGGATGGCCGCGGCGACGGGGCGATAGTAGTTTTCCGGGATTTCCTGACCGATTTCGACCGTCGCATGCAGCGCGCGCGCCGTCGGCGGGTCGGAATGGATGGGAACGCCGGCCTCGATCGCGGTTTTTCGGATCGTCGCCGCAACTTCATCGACCCCCTTGGCCACGCAGGCGGGCGCCGTTCCGGGCGCGCGCGACCATTTCAGTGCAACGGCATAATGCGTAGGGTTGACGATGACCACGTCGGCCTTTGGTACGTCCGCCATCATTTGCGTGGTCGCGATTTCCTGTGCGCGCTGTCTGCGATGCTGCTTCAGGTGGGGGTCGCCTTCGGACTCTTTGGTTTCGTCCTGCAGCTCCTTTCGCGACATCCGGTTCTTTCGCATGTGTTCGCCGTATTGCCAAAGATAATCGATGGCGCCGATCGCGAGCGTCACGGCAACCACGATGAAGAGAAAGCGCAGCAGCAGGTTCATCAGCAAAATGATCGACGCCTTGGGCGGCGCCGCTGCGGCCGACAGAATCTGGGACAGGTTTGCGTGCAGAAATAATGCCAGGCAGACGCTGTAGATGACCAGCTTTGCAAAGCTTTTGGCAAACTCGAACAAACCTCCGCGGCCGAACTTGTTTTTTGCGTTTGACGGGATGGAAACGCGTGACAGTTTCGGCTTCGGTTTGCTGGGGGCAAAGACCAGCGCCCTTTGCGCCAGAAGACTCAGAAGTACCACGATGGCGGGCACGGCCAGCAGCGCACCGGCCGAGCTTGCAACGACCGCCATCAATCCTCCCACCGGCCCGCTGGACGATCCGGTGACCAGCAGCGGGCCGAGGGCGAAAGACTGGTCGATCAAAACGACGAAGGCCGAGCCCAAGTGCTCTGCAGAGTAGTGGCCGACAACGATCAGTGCGATCGTCAGCCCGGCATAGGCCGCCACGGCGGACAGGTCATTGGACTTGACCACCTCGCCTTTTTCGCGTGCCTTCCGAAGCTTCTGCGGTGTGGCTTCGAACGACTTATCGGTGTCGTCGTCCTGGCTGCTCATGGGCTGGCTCCGACCGGGTCGTTGAGAAACGCGAACATAGCGTCGCTCCAGGTGGACAGGATGATGGGCGTTCCGGCAAACAGAAGAAACAGGCCGGCGAAGGTAATCGCGGGCGCTCCCACGAAGGCAACCATCAACTGGGGCATGGCCCGGTTGATGACACCCAGGGCCAGGTTGTAGATCAGCGAGGCGATGACGAATGGGGCTGCCAGCCCGAAGGCCAGGGAAAAGCTGCGGGAAATTTGGGCCACGCCCCATTGCGACAGATCTGATGCTGCGGGTGCGCTGCCGATCGGAAACAGCGCGTAGCTGTAGATCAGGAATTGCGCCGCGCGGATGTGAAGGCCCATCACCGTCGCCAATGCCAGCCCGGCCAGTGTCATCAGATACCCCATGGCGGGCACCGGCTCGGCCGCAGCACCCCCCAGGATCTGGGACAGCGAGGTTGCCTGGGCCGCGATCGAACCGGCGGTTTGCAGCGCCAGCACGAACAACCGCAGACCAAAACCTAGAAACAGCCCGATCAGGGTCTCCGTCAGGATTGCCTTCACCAGCGGTAGCAGGCCTGCAGAAACTTCCGGCCCCGGTACCGCCGGAGCGATCAGCAGGGTGAAGGCGATGGCCGCGCCCAGTTTGACTCGGGTGGGAATGCTGCGCTCGCCGAAGGCGGGCAGCAGAGACACAAAGGCCGAAACGCGCAGAAACACGACGAAAGCCAGCCAAAGCCCGGCTCCCAACTGGTCGAGCAGCGCCGGAGGCAGGGCGATCATGCCGGCACCGTCCCGACCAATGCTGGCCGCGCCTCGAGCCCGATTTCCTCGAACGACAGAACCGGGTTCGACACACCGCGCGCCTGCAGGATCGTACGCAACAATCTGCGGCGGCGGGTGGATGTGACCAGGGCCGGATGCAACCCCTGATCCGCAGTACTGGCCAAGGCCTGCACGGCTCCGTCGGCAAGTTTGTTGAACAGGTTGGGCGGCAGCGCCACATCCAATCCGGCGCCAGGCGCGTCGATCTGGTAGGTCGCGAAGGTCTCTTCCCATTCCGGTGCCAGTTGGATCAGCGGTATCGAGCCGTCTGTGCGCTTTAGTTCGGCCACCAGTTGGAAGCCCAGCCGTTGGCGCACAATTTCGCAGATGGCTTTGGGCTGGGTCGTGGTCATCCGCGCCTCGGCCACGCTTTCGAGTATCAGCGCCATGTTGCGGATCGAGACCCGCTCGTCCAGCAGCAGCCGCAGCACCGCATGCAGCGTGTCGATCGGAACCTTGTCGGGGATCAGTTCGTCCAGCAGTTTGCGGTTGGCCTCAGCCCGTGCGGGATCACTGAGGCGGGTCATCTCGGACAGCAGGCGGCGCAAGGATTTGAGCGTCAGCAGGCGCGAGAAATTCTGTTTGATGATCTCTAGAAGGTGTGTGGCCAGGATCTCGGGTGGGGTCACGATGGTGGCACCGCTCAGGGCGGCGGCCTCTTGGTCCTTGGGCAGGATCCACCGGGCCGGGGCACCATAGACCGGTTCGGTCACATCATTGCCGTCGGGCAGAAGATCAGCGCCTTCCTGCACAAGCGCCAGGATCAGGTCGGGGTGCAGCACGCCGCGGGCCTGTTCGACCCCCTGCACCTTGATCACATAGGTGCCCATCGGCAGATCGGCACGGTCGGTCAGGCGGATCTCGGGCAGGATCAAGCCGAAGCTCGAGGCGACATAGGTCCGCATGTTGGCGATCCGCGCATCCAGACCGGTTCCGGGGTTCAGAACCATGCTGACCAGATCGGGCGCGAACTCCAAATGCACATCGTCCAGGTCCAGAACATCGCCGATCGCCTGCGCGGACGGCGCCTGGGCTTCGGGAGCCGGCGATCGCGCGGCCAAGGCCTCGGCCTTCTGTTTCTTGTGAACGTGATAGGCGGCATAGCCTAGGACCGCCCCGCCCAGAATGAAGGGCAGGAAGGGCAGGCCCGGCACCAGCGCGAACAGCGCCATCAGCACCGCAACCGTGCCCAGCGCCGCCGGATGCCGGCCCAGTTGCGAGAACAACGCGTTGTCGGTCGCGCCCTGCGTGCCGCCGCGCGCCAGCAACAGGGCCGATGCGATCGAGATGATCACGGCTGGAATCTGCGACACCAACCCGTCGCCCACGGTCAGGATGGCATAGGTTTCGAACGCCGATGCAACCGGCATGCCATGCACGATCACCCCCATGATCAGCCCCATCACGAGGTTCAGAAGAGTGATCAGCAGCCCGGCGACCGCATCTCCCTTGACGAATTTCGACGCCCCGTCCAGCGAGCCGAAAAACGTGGTTTCCTGCTGTTCAAGCTCGCGCCGTTCTTTGGCTTGCTGGTGGTCGATCGCACCGGCCGACATGTCGGCGTCGATGGCCAGCTGCTTGCCCGGCATCCCGTCCAGCGCAAACCTTGCGCCGACCTCGGCCATGCGCGCGGCGCCCTTGGTGATGACCATGAAATTCACGATCAGCAGCACACCGAACACGACGAGACCCAGGAAGATGCTGCCACTCATCACGAATTGGGCAAAGCCTTCGATCACGTCGCCGGCGGCGTTGGGGCCAGTGTGGCCCTGCCCGATGATCAGCTTGGTCGAGGACACGTTCAGCGACAGCCGCAGCATCAGCGAGGCCAGCAGGATCGTCGGGAAGGACGAAAAATCCAGCGGGCGCTCGATGAACAGGGTCAGGGTGAAGATCAAAATCGCCAGTGCGAACGAGGCCGCCAGCCCGATGTCGAGCACCCAGGACGGCATTGGCAGAATCATCATCACGATCACGGTCATCAGCGCCAGCGCCAGAAGAACCGTGGGTGAAAACAAGGTCCTTGGGTCAAGTTTCAGCACGCGTCACTCCTGATCGAACGTGATGAAGGCCACTGCGGTCCCGGATACCGGAACAAGTGATCCCAGGGCGGGGCGGTCGACCTTGGTGGGGGAGGGGCCGAGCGGGATCAACGGAAGCGCGGAGCGGTGGAACGGGTCGACCGCCTGACGGGCGGCCGGTTCGGGCGTGTCGGACAGCGCGGCCAGAACCGTCTGGAACCGGGTGACATATCTGCGAGCATATTCTGGGGTGCGTGAGTGATAGGCGCCGACAGCGGCCGACCAGTCGCCATGTTCAGCATAAAGCTGTTTGAGAAACTGCGCCGCATAGGCAGAATTCTGATCGGGGTCGAACATCGCGTCGATTGACCGGAACGCCTTGCCGTGCCAGCGATAATTGATCTGGAAACAGCCCACATCAAAGCTGCGGGCGCCCGATTTGAACACCTCGAACACATAGGCCTTGGCCTCGGCCTCGGACCCGAACCAGTATCCCTTGCCTTCCAGGTTCACGGTCCAGGGCCAGGGGTGCAGGCTGCCATCGACGCGGCGCCCGGTTTCCACCCGGGTGATGGCCTGCATGACATCCAGCGGGACACCCTCGGCCCGGGCGGCACGCCGGGCCGCTTGGTCGCAGATGTCGGCGGTGCGCATGTCCGGTATGGCCAAGGCCACCGTGGCGACCATGGCCTGCACCCACAGCGATAGGAAAACGATCTTGAGTTCTGGCATTCTGCCGGTCCGGGATTCTTCTGACCGGGCCAAACTAGCCAGCTTTCGGTTTACAGAGGGTTAGCGCCGATCAGCTCCGGTCGATCCTGCGACCGAACACGACGCTGGT
The DNA here is from genome assembly GCF_059613065.1 of Ruegeria sp. BHSC026. Lineage (NCBI taxonomy): Bacteria > Pseudomonadati > Pseudomonadota > Alphaproteobacteria > Rhodobacterales > Roseobacteraceae > Ruegeria > Ruegeria sp. BHSC026. The sequence goes on from NZ_JBXWRV010000019.1 coordinate 45,826, forward strand.
ATTGGTGCGCAGCACGCCGGGGATCTTGGCCAGCTCGTCCACCAAGATGTCGAGATCCTCGATCCGGGGGGCTTCGGCCGACAGAAGCAGGTCGAATTCGCCGTTGATCGACAGGCACAGCTTGACCTCGGGATAGGCTTCCAGCCGCTTGATGATGCGCGATGTCTCTTTCTGCTGCACCTCGAGCAGCACCACGACCTGCACCCTGGGCGTGTCGTCGGTCCGGCCCAGCAGGACCGAGTAGCCCGCGATCACGCCTGTTTCCTCCATGCGACGGATACGTTCGTGCACGGTGGTCCGGGCCACGCCCAGACGCGCCGCGATCTGCGTGGTCGAGGCGCGCGCGTTGTGCTGTAGGGCGGCGATGATGCGGCGGTCAAGCTGGTCCATGGGGCTTTCGGCTGTCGGTCGAGTGGTTCGGGTCTACGGCAATAGGGCGGTCGCCCTCAAGGTTTGTGCGGATATCGGGGGTGCAGGTCGTCGATGATGATTGGGTGCGCATGCGGATCGGGCCCGGACAGATGCGGGTGATCGGCCGGCAGGTCCGGGTGGTCATGCGCGATGGACCGCGGCTGGAATGCGGGCCAGGTCCAGGCGGCCAGCATCAGGCCGCCCAAGGCCATAACGGTCAGCGCGGCCATCGCCACTGTCGCCCCATGTTGCGTCATCAGCCAGCCCGACAGCGGATACAGAACCAGCCAGCAGGCATGTGACAGGGTGAACTGGGCGGCGAACACGGCCGCGCGGTCCTCGGGATGGGCGGATCGGGTCAGCAACCGCCCGGATGGGGTCAGCGTGCAGGAATAGCCGAAACCCACAAGCGCCCAAAGCGTGGTCAGCATCGCCAGCGAAATCGGCACCACCGCGGACAGCAGCGCAGCGGTAGCCATGGTCGCGGTCGCCAGCGTTGCGCCGGCCAGCATCACGCGGCGATCCGGCAGACGCTCTAGCAGCGCCGGGAGCACGAAAGCCGCCAGCATCGACCCGCCGCCAAACCCGGCCAGGGCGATCGCCACGGCGCTGTCCTGCAGGCCCAGGTCGCTGCGCACGATCACCACGGTATTGACCAGAACCATCGCGCTGAGGGCGGCGACGGTCCAGCTCAGCGCCAAAAGGCCACGCAGGCGCGGTGTCCGCAGATAGATGCGAATACCGCGTGTTGTTCGGTCAAAGACCCCACGTGGCTGACGGGGCGTGGGCGAGGGCAGGACCACCGAGACCACCAGCAAGGCCGAGGCCGCAAAGCCCAGCGCCGTTCCCCAGAACAGGCTGTCGAAGCTGACGACCAGCAGCAGCAGCGCTGCCAGCATCGGGCTGACAAGGTTCTCCAGATCATAGGCCAGTCGCGACAGCGACAGGGCCTTGGTGTAATCCTGCTCGTCGGTCAGAACATCGGGTATCGTGGCCTGGAACGCGGGCGTGAACCCGGCCGAGGCCGATTGCAGCACGAAGATCAACACATAGACCTGCCAGACCTCGGTCACGAGAGGCAGGCACAGCGCGACCGCGGCCCGCACCATGTCCAGCGTCACCAGCATGCGGCGGCGGTCCAGCCTTTCGGCAAAAGCCGCGGCGATGGGTGCAATCGTGACATAGGCGATCATCTTGATGGTCAGGGCCGTGCCCAGCACCATCGCGGCGGACTCGCCGGCCAGATCATAGGCCAGCAACCCCAGCGCCACGGTCGCCAGCCCGGTGCCCAGCAGCGCCACCACCTGCGCGGCCAGAAGGTGACGGTACGTCCGGTTCCGCAGAATGTTCAGCACCGCGCAAACCCTGAAACGGCCCGGCGCGCGTCGTGGGGGCCACCGTCGCCCGGGCGGGCGGTAGTTTGTTCAGACGAGGCACAGGACGGTTGAGTCATGACCCGACCCTATGCGCCGGACGTAGATGCCTCAACCGCAATGACACCCGAGTACCGCCATGGGGCGGATGGCGTTGAGTTTGCGGGTCAAACACCCTATTTCGGTGACACCACCGTGCAAAGGAAACATTCGTGGCGAACTACCTTTACAAGAACGACCTGCCCGACGGGCTGGACCTGGGCCCCGTCGTGGCCATCGATTGCGAAACCATGGGCCTGAACCCGCATCGCGACCGTCTGTGCGTGATCCAGATGTCGGGCGGCGACGGCCACAGCCACATCGTGCAGGTGGAAAAGGGTCAGACCGAGGCCCCGAACCTGTGCGCCATGCTGGAAAACCCCGAGGTGCTGAAACTGTTCCACTTCGGCCGCTTTGACATCGCCGCGCTGTACCACGCTTTCGGCGCGCTGGCGGCGCCGGTCTATTGCACCAAGATCGCCAGCCGCCTGGTGCGCACCTATACCGACCGGCACGGGTTGAAGAACCTGTGCCAAGAGCTGCTGGGCATCGACATTTCGAAACAACAGCAGATGAGCGACTGGGGTGCCGAGACCCTGACCGGGGCGCAGCTGGACTATGCCGCTTCGGACGTTCTGTACCTGCACCAGCTGCGCGCGGCGCTGGATGCGCGGCTCGAACGCGAGGGCCGGACCGAGATGGCGCGGGCCTGTTTCGACTTCCTGCCGATGCGAGCCAGGCTGGATCTGGCGGGCTGGCCCGAAACCGACATTTTTGCGCACTCATGACCGATACCGACTCCTTTTTGAAAACCGCCCGGCAGGTCGTCACCGACGAGGCCCGCGCGCTCGAGGTTCTGGCCGAAGGGCTGGATGACCGTTTCGCCGACGCGGTGCGGCTGATCCTGCAGGCCAAAGGCCGGCTGATCGTCAGCGGCATCGGCAAGTCGGGTCATATCGGGCACAAGATCGCGGCCACGTTGGCCAGCACCGGCACGCCCGCCTATTTCGTGCATCCGGCCGAGGCCAGCCACGGCGACTTGGGCATGGTGTCGAAGGATGACGTGGTGCTGGCGATATCGAATTCCGGCGAGGCGCCCGAGCTGGCCAACCTGCTGGCCTTTACCCGGCGGTTCGGGATTCCGCTGATCGGCCTGTCCAGCCGGCTGGACAGTACGCTGATGAAGCAGGCTGACGTGCATCTGCTGATCCCCGCGCTGGGCGAGGCCTGCGGATACGGCATGGTGCCCTCGATCTCGACCACGCTGACACTGGCTATGGGCGATGCGCTGGCGATCGCGTTAATGAAATACCGCGATTTCAAGCCCGAAGATTTCCGCGCCTTCCATCCCGGCGGCAAGCTGGGTGCGCAGCTGAGCGCGGTGCGCGACCTGATGCATAGCGGCGACGCACTGCCGCTGGTGTCGGCCGACACCCCGATGAGCGACGCGCTGATCGAGATCAGCCAGAAGGGCTTTGGCGTGGTCGGCGTGACCGATGCAGAGGGCACCCTGGTCGGCATCATCACCGACGGCGACCTGCGCCGGCATATGGACGGGTTGCTGAACAACACGGCGGCCCAGGTCATGACTGCCAACCCCACGACCATCGCGCCCGACGCGCTGGCCGAAGAGGCGGTGGCGATCATGAACGCGCGCAAGATCACCTCGTTGTTTGTAGTGGACCCGGAGCAGCCGCGCCGGGCGCAGGGGCTGTTGCACATCCACGACTGCCTGCGCGTCGGGCTGGGTTGAGTGAGGGCCGGGATGGATCGCTATTCGCGCATGGTGCAGTTCCTCAAGGTTCTGCTGCCGCTGGCGGCCATCCTGCTGCTGTCGATGGTGTTTCTGCTGTCGCGCAGCATCGAGACAAAGGTGGCGGTTCCGTTTTCGCAGCAGGATATCGACGAACGCCTGAACAATCAGCTTGTGACGCAGCCAATTTATCGCGGCGTCACCCGCAAGGGCGAGGATATTCAGGTGGAAGCCGTCCGCGCCAGCCGCGGGACCGCGGACGAGGCGCCCACGGCGGCCGAGTTCAAGGGGCAGCTTGGCCTGAACGGCGGCCGCGTCATCACCCTTGATTCCAACACCGGCCTGATCCGCCCCGACAAGGGCACGGCGACCTTCTCCGACGATGTGGTCATCACCACGACCGATGGTATCCGGGTCACGACCGATCTTCTGAACACCTCGCTAGACGAGATTCGAGGCGACACCCCGGGGCAGGTTGCTGGGACCGGGCCGATCGGCAACTTCACGGCCGGGCGGATGACCTTCGGTGCCGAAAATTCCGACGGCCCCGTCCATATTGTTTTTACAGACGGCGTGAAGCTGATATACGAGCCGAAAAAGACCGAAAGATAACCCGTGTTTGATTTTCGAATAGTTCCTTTGTGTGCCGCATTGGCCTTTGGGGCGGCCCCGGCGGGCGCCCAGGAAGCCCAAGTGGCGTTCGGGGCAGCCGCAGCAGACCCCAGCCTGCCGGTCGAGGTCACGTCGGAGACGCTCAAGGTCAACCAGGAGGACGGGTCGGCCGAGTTTCTGGGCAATGTCGTCGTCGTGCAGGGCCAGATGCGCCTGTCGGCCGATCGGGTTCTGGTGATCTACAACGAGGACCGCTCGGGGATCGAGCGCCTCGAGGCGTCCGACAACGTTCTGCTGGTCAGCCCACCGGATGCGGCCGAGGGGGATTGGGCGGAATACACGATCGACAGCGGGGTTGTCGTCATGACAGGCAACGTTCTGCTGAGCCAGGGGCCCAGCACGATCAGCGGCGATCGGATGGTCGCGAATCTGGCGGACGGAACCGCGACCATGACCGGCCGGGTCAAGACAATCCTCAAGTCGGGCGGTGATTGATGGCGGGGCCGAAACTGTCCGTTGCTGAAGGGGCGTCCGGGCTGAAGATCGACAAGCTGCGGAAATCCTATCGCAAGAAGACGGTGATCCGGGATGTCTCGATGACGCTGGACCGGTCCGAAGTCGTGGCGCTGCTGGGGCCGAATGGCTCGGGCAAGACCACGACCTTCTATTCCGTGGCCGGGCTGGTCTTCCCCGAGGCTGGCTCGGTGACGCTGGACGGTCAGAACGTCACAACGTTGCCGATGTATCGGCGGGCGCGGATGGGAATCGGCTATCTGCCGCAGGAGATGTCGATCTTCCGCGGTCTCAGCGTCGAGGACAACATCGCCGCGGTTCTGGATATCTCGGTCAAACATGCGCATCGGCGTAAGGAGCGGCTGGAGGAACTGCTGTCGGATTTTTCGATCGAGCACCTTCGGCGGGCGCCGGCGCTGGCCTTGTCGGGCGGCGAGCGGCGGCGGGTCGAAATCGCCCGCTGCCTGGCGGCCGATCCGAAATATCTGCTGCTGGATGAACCGTTTGCGGGGGTGGACCCAATAAGCGTAGGGGACATCCGCCATCTTGTGGCCGATTTGAAAAAGCGGGGAATCGGCGTGCTGATCACCGACCACAACGTACGCGAAACCCTGGAAATCGTGGATCGCGCCTATATCCTGCATGACGGGCAGGTTCTGATGTCGGGCACCCCGGACGAGGTCGTCGAGAACGAGAACGTGCGCCGCGTCTATTTGGGCGAAAACTTCAGAATTTCATAAACTTGTCGGATGACGGAGGGATTCCGCGACAGTTTTCTCGAATCTGTGCTCGTGTTTTGATTGACTCTGCTGCCGCCTGTTGGCTGAATTGGGATATGGCGCTTGCGTGGATTCAGTCTGGATCTCGATCCCCCTTCGTTGAAGGGCGCGATGATCGGCAACCCCGTACAGCGTCTCGACCCCCCACCCCATAACAACAAGCCTGCCGCATGATGCGGCGCAAACAGGGGTGTGAATTGTGAAGGAGATCACATGCGTTACCAAATCAGCGGCAAACAGATCGACATCGGTGCGGCCCTGCAGACCCACGTGCAGACCGAACTGGGCGAGGTTGTGGGCAAATATGCCCAGCGCGCAACGGACGCCAACGTCGTCTTTTCCCGTTCAGCGCATGAATATGTGTGTGAAACCACCGTGCATCTGTCCACCGGCCTGACGGCTCAGGCCAAGGCCCATGCCACTGAGATCTACGCGGCATTCGAGGCGTGCTGTGACAAGATGGAGAAGCAGTTGCGCCGCTACAAGCGCCGCCTGAAGGACCACCACCGCGAGCGGTCCGAGCCGGTTGAACTCTTCGGGGCGTCGTCCTATATCCTCGCCTCGAACGATTCGGAGCCGGAGCAGGAACCCGACTCCTTGCAGCCAATCATCGTTGCCGAGATGGAAACCAAGATCCCATCGCTCAGCGTTGGTGAGGCTGTCATGCAGATGGAACTTGCGGGCGCGCCGGTGCTGGTGTTCCGGAACGAAAACAAGGACGGATTGAATGTCGTATATCGTCGCGACGATGGAAACATCGGCTGGATCGATCCGTAACAGGCAAGGATAAAGGCACTGCCTCCGCACCGGCGGGGGCAATGCCGTGGAGCAAGATAATGGAGCTTTCGAGCATATTGAAGCCCGAAGCGGTGCGCGTGTTGTCCGCCGCATCCAGCAAGAAGCGCCTGTTTCAGGAAATCGGGGAAGTCGCCGCCAGCGCCTTGGGGCTGGATGCTCAGACCGTGGTCGATAATCTGCTCGAGCGTGAGAGCCTCGGCCCGACCGGTGTCGGACACGGAGTGGCGCTGCCGCATGCCCGTCTGTCGGGCCTGGACGCCGTGGCGGGCGTGTTCGTGATGCTGGAAAAGCCGATCGACTTCGGTTCAGTCGACCGGCAGCCTGTGGATCTGGCCTTTGCCCTGTTTGCCCCCGAGGATGCCGGTGTCGAGCACCTCAAGGCGCTGGCCTTGGTTTCGCGGACGCTGCGTGACACATCTGTCTGCAGCAAGCTGCGGGCCAATCCTGATCCGGTCAAGCTGTATGCGATTTTGACCACTGCGCAATCGGTGCAGGCGGCCTGATCCCGCTGACGTGGCGGTGTGGCCCTCGTGGGCTGGCCGCGCGCGGCAAGGTCAGCCGCCGGTGCCCATTTCCAGAACCCACCAGAGCTTTCCGCCCTTTTCCTGGTGCCAGGCAAA
>NZ_JBXWRV010000020.1:0-48951 GCF_059613065.1 Ruegeria sp. BHSC026
GGCGCGCCATCTGCGCATCCGTCAGCCAGAAAAGATCAGACATGTTCTCCGCTCGGTTTTCGAACCGTGAATCACGCCCCTACGCGGAAATCAATGGGTCCTGACCCTAGTGCGATCCGGAAAAGATCGACCCGGATCAGCTCATCATCCAAGGCCCATTCCGGATGCGCAGAAGGGGCGTTGAGCTGAAACTGCATCTTGGAGATGCGCCGACTGAGATTGATAGAATGCTCGTGCGAACATCGGAAATGCACAGCGATGGATGGCGATGATCCTCGACGGCAAATCCTTTGCAGAGATTGCGGATGCGGAAGGGACTTCAAAGCGGCGGATCCAAGACGTGGTTGATCTGGCACTGCTCGCACCAGTTGTCTTGGAGGCGATTGCTGCGTGTGAGCAGCCAGATGGTCTGACCTCTGATTACCTGATCAAGTCCGGCGTTCCCGCGATATGGTCGGAACAGCGCGAAACCTTCGCGAAGCTGTAAGTCAAAACCTCGCAAAAACTACCAAACTCGTACCGCCGGAATGGCGAACAGAGACTGCGGCGATAAATCGACCGGATGTGTGCTCTGCTTGGGGTCTCGTTTTGAATTTGGCCAAGCGAACAGGCTGAAACTAGGCACTTAATTAAGTGCAGGTTGCAGACGGCTATTTTTAGAGAAGTGTTTGGCTGGGGTGATAGGACTCCTTGCCGACCGATGAAACCTAAGTGCTTTTCCAACTAGACGCGGGAACTGGTGCGGTCGTGGGGGCATTTTACCGCTAGATCGACCGTCCACTGGCGCTGACGGCGTCCGAAGGACTGGACAGCTGACGAGTCGTTCCGGGGGCTAAAGACTGGTCTCTGGTGCTGGCGGGTGGGGGGCTGATGCATCGAATGGCTGATCTGAGCCAAAACAGGAATGCCCCTGCACTAACCGTTAGAAAGCGCTATAACAGCAAACTGAAGCCAAGAATACGGCGGAAGCTATCTACCTAGCCTAACTTCTTTGACCTGTCGCGTGAAATTAATACTAGCCCAAGAAGTGCAGTTATCAGCAGCCAAGATGAAGTAGGCAGTGGAACTGGCGCAACGAACAAGTCCCCTTGAATCGAAACCAATGACCATGTGCCGGGCCGAGAGCTTCCGATGGTATTTACGGAATCGTGATACCAATCATAAGCATTTCCATATGATGGAGTAGTGGAGCCAAAAAATCCATCTGGGGGACCGTCCAACCAAAACGCTGTACCCGTCAGGTTGCCAAATGCATTCGTTTGCATTCTGAATTCAGTTCCCGCGACGGTGTTCGTGAGATCCGCATAATTAGTAAAAAAACCCAGCACGCCTTGTACCGGTCCCTGTGGGGTTAAGTCTGACGAACCCGGAAGAAAAAAAGAAATATTGGCGTCGAACAGAGACTGACCGAGCAAATACTCGTCAAGAATAAGTGTCGCACTAAAGCCATTTTGGATAGTTGCAGTGCCATCATTGTTATCCACTATTTGGTCCAACAATGCACCTTGATAGTGGTATGTGAAGGTTGCCGCGTTAACAGGCAGCGCCCATAAGATAACTATTGCCAGAAAGAAATGTCGCATCTCCCCCCCCCATAGGAAAATAAGTTTATGAAACAATCATCGCATCACTGAATAAGTTGCGTCAAGTATTGGAACAAATCGGTCCGAAAAGCGCGAACTCCAACCCTTAGGGTCAGAATGCATTGATTTCCGCCGCGCCGAAGACCAAGGCGAACAGAAGACTGTGATGATAGACCCGACCCACTTGAAGGCACACCGCGCAGCGACCAGCATGGGCGTCAAAAAGGGGGGGTGTGGACGCCTGATTGGCCGGACCAAGGGCGGCATGAACACCAAGCTGCACGCCATTTGCGCGGAAAACCTGAATTCCGCTCCCGTCGAAACTGAGAGAACCCCTGCATCTAAATAAAGAAGCAACTGCAGGAGTTTGACCCATGAAATACCTGTCTGCCCTCGGCGTTCTCGTCGTGGGTTTTCTTTTGTAACCGGGCAGTGATCGATAAGGCAACGGTGGTTCGCCGCCGCTGCCATAACGCGCGCTGCGTCCGTCCTCAGCACCTGATTGAGGGGTCTGCGGCGGACAACAAACGCGACGATTGGGGCTTCTGGGCGAACGGGGTCGATTACGACCTGCTATAACCTGTGGCGTGGGCCTTCAACGACCTCTGAGGGCCCACCCTCAACACACGTAACCACTGGGGTATAAATGGGGGCATTTCTCGGGTATCGGTGACCCAAGCGCCTGCTGTCTTTCCATGTTCTGATGAGCTGGCTGGGGTGGTAGGATTCGAACCTACGATACACGGTACCAAAAACCGCTGCCTTACCACTTGGCTACACCCCAACGGTGAGCGGCTACTTACGATTGTTGTTGGCGGGGTTCAAGGGCTTTCGAAGAAAAAATTCGGGCGAACAAAAATTTTTTTGCACCCTCCTCATCAGGTGTGCAGCAGTGCTGCACTAACCCTGTTTTCGGCTTGGCGGTTTGGAAAGCTCGGGCTCGATCCTGAACGCCATCAATGTCCGAATGGGGCAGTGTATCATATGGGTTTCAAGTACGCGCAGGGTTGGATCAATGGCGGCGAGATCGCGGCGGGGGTGTTGAAGATTTGCGCCAAAGACGGGCTGCGTTTCGTGACATTCATGCTGTCGCCCTGCCGTCGGCATGCCAGCCTGGGGACGGCAAAGGGAAGGATCCAAATGAAGGTGCTGAGCACGCCGGACCACAGGTTCAGTGACCTGCCGGACTGCGGCTTTGTACCCAACTACCTGATGGTGGATGACACCGAAGGCAGCGAATTGCGGGTCCACTATCTGGACGAAGGGCCGAAGGCTGCGTATCTGGTACCAATGATGCACGGAGAACCATCCTGGTCGTACCTGTATCGTCACATGATCCGGCCCGTCGCCGCAGCCGGACTCCGGGTCATCGCGCCCGATCGTGCAGGCTTTGGAAAATCGGACAAACCTGTCGAGCGGACCGATTTTACCTATGCGCGCCACGTGTTTCGGTTGAGGCAGGTGTTGCTTCGCCTCGATCTGCGTGACACCACCCCGTTTCGTCAGGACTGGGGCGGGCTGATCGGGCAGCGACTGTGGGCCGAAATACCGGATCGGTTCGCGCGGATCATGGTCGCGAACGCGGCGCTGCTCACAGGCGACCAGCCTCTGTAGCGCGGCGTTCGCCGCGTAGCGCCGGTTCAGCCAGGAAACGCCTGAGTTTCGCGCCGGGCGAAAAGTCCATGGCGGAGCGGTGTCCAATCTGTCCGAGGCCGAGGCCTCCGACTATGACGCGCCGCTCCCGGATGATGGCTACAAGGCCGATGCGCACCAGTTTCCCGTGCTGGTGCCAGACCGGCCGGACGACCGGGAATCCGAATCGAATCGCAAGGCCTTGGCCGTGATCCGAAACTTACTGACGCCGGTCCTGACGGACTTTGGCACCGAAGACCGGATATGGCCGGCGCGGACCGCGTGTTTCAGGAACTCTGTCCGAGTGCCGCAGTACAGCCGCATCTACGTCAGCCCAAAGCCGGGCATCCTCTGCAGGAGGATGTACCCGAACCGCTTGTTAAAACTTTATTGGGTTTTGTCCGGCGCACGTCCTGATCCCGGTTATTCGCGGATTTCGTTCGGGTCCACGCCCCATAGGTTGCTTTTGGGTGCCCAGCCGCCATAGCCGCCGGCCGAAATGCGACACCAGTCAATGTTGCAACTGCCTAGGCGGGCCACCACGCCGGATTCGAATTGCGCATTGATCAGTGCGCCCGGATCGGGGCTGGCGCGCACCGGCAGCATGTCGGCTTCGACCAGGACGGTGCGAACGCCTGACAGCAGGGCATAATGCACCCAGCCTCCGGCGCCGTCGCGGTCTTGAACTTTACGCCAGTTGCCGTATTCGGCCACCACCTGCAGCGGCATGCCGCGCCTTTTGAACACCCAGTCGATCCGGTGGGTCAGCGACGGGCCGCGGCGCACGTTGGCCTCGGCGGCCTTCATCGAGACATAGCGTGGAATCGGTAGGTTGGTGACCTGGCCGCGGACCTGCTCCGCATGGGCGGAAGAAACGCCGAGACCACTGAACAGCGCCGTCACAATGCCCAGAAGCGGGCGTTTCAGCCGGAAAAAAGCGCTCACTGCCTGCTCTTACGCCTGTCGATCGTGATTCAAAAAGGTGGGGATGATGCCCCAGGGGTTCTTGTGCCCCAACTGATCCTGCGCCACGATGCCATGGCGCGCGTCGGATTGCAAAGCGGTAGGAGGGTTGAGGTGCCGAGAGAACGTCTGAGTGTTGTTGTAACGCGACGGTTGCCCGAAGTGGTGGAAACACGGCTGAGCGAGCTGTTCGATGTCAGGCTGCGGGACGATGACACACCCATGACGCGCGACGAACTGGCGGCCGCCGTGAAAGAGGCCGACGTGCTGGTCCCGACGATCACCGACTCCATCGATGCGGGGCTTTTGGGCCAGGCCGGCGAGCGGCTGCGCTTGATTGCGAATTACGGCGCCGGGGTTGACCACATCGACGTCGCCACCGCCAGGCAGCGCGGCATTTTGGTGTCCAACACCCCCGGGGTGCTGACCGATGATACGGCCGACATGACCATGGCGCTGATTCTGGCGGTGACACGCCGCATCCCCGAGGGGCTTTCGATCATGCAGAAAGGCGACTGGGCCGGCTGGGCGCCGACCGCCTTGCTGGGCGGCCGCATCGGTGGGCGGCGTCTGGGGATCCTGGGCATGGGCCGTATCGGGCAAGCCGTCGCGCGCCGTGCCGCGGCATTCGGCATGCAGATCCATTACCACAACCGTCGTCGCCTCCGCCCAGAGATCGAACAGGAGTTGCAGGCCACCTATTGGGAAAGCCTGGACCAGATGGTGGCGCGGATGGACGTGATCTCGATCAACTGCCCTTCGACCCCGTCCACCTTTCACCTGATGAATGCGCGGCGGTTGAAGCTGATGAAACCCAGCGCGGTGATCGTGAACACGTCGCGTGGCGAGGTGCTGGATGAAAATGCGCTGACCCGGATGATCCGCGCGGGCGAGATCGCGGGCGCCGGTCTGGATGTCTATGAACACGGAACCGACGTGAACCCCCGCCTGCGTCAGCTGCCGAACGTCGTGTTGCTGCCGCACATGGGGTCGGCCACGCTGGAAGGCCGGATCGAGATGGGTGAAAAGGTCATCATCAACATCAAGACTTTCGAAGATGGGCATCGCCCGCCCGATCAGGTCGTGCCTGCGATGTTGTGAGTTTGCTCCCGGCCAGTCATCGCGCGGCCGGGATTTTTTTGGGGCCCGCTAGGCGCGGCCCACAGCAAAATTTTTTTCGGGAGGACTTCAGGATGCGTGTTTTGTTTTCTGGATTGACGCTTGCGGCGCTGGTTTTGGCCGGCCCTTCGATCTCACAGGAAGCCGCCGATGCCACGGCCCCCGAGGCCGCCTCGGAAGGTCAGGTTCTGGCGCTGACCGAACAAGCCCTGGCCGCGCTCGAGGCCAAGGCGGCCGGTCGGCCGGTTTCGGCGCAGAACTGGATGGTGGCCGCAGCCAATCCGCTGGCGGTCGAGGCGGGCGCCAGGGTGCTGCGCAACGGAGGATCGGCGGCCGATGCCATGGTTGCAGTACAGGTGGTCTTGGGGTTGGTCGAGCCGCAATCCTCGGGGCTGGGCGGCGGCGCATTCCTGGTCTGGTATGATGCGGCCACGCAGTCTTTGACCACGCTCGACGGGCGGGAAACCGCGCCGCGTGCTGCCACGCCGACCCTGTTTCAGGACGAAAACGGCGAACCGCTGAAGTTCTTCGATGCGGTTGTAGGCGGGTTGTCGGTTGGAACGCCCGGCACACCGGCCGTTCTGGAGGACGCGCACCGGCGCTGGGGGCGCACGCCGTGGCCCGGCCTGTTCGAGGATGGCATCCGCCTGGCCGAGGAAGGCTTCGTGGTCTCGCCCCGGCTGGCCAGTCTGGTGGCCGCCGATGCCGAGCGTCTGTCGCGGTTCCCGGCCACGGCCGAGTATTTCCTTCCGGGCGGAACGCCCATTCAGCAAGGCCAGCGGCTGACCAACCCCGACTATGCCCGGACCCTGCGCATTCTGGCACGCGAGGGGTCCGCCGGTTTCTATGGCGGCGAGATCGCGGCGGATATCGTCAGCACCGTCCGAAACGCACCGGGCAACCCGGGCGTCCTGTCGGGGGTGGATCTGGCGCTGTATCAGGTGATCGAACGCGAACCGGTCTGCGCCGAATATCGCGCCTATGAGGTCTGCGGGATGGGGCCGCCGTCCTCGGGTGCGCTGACGGTGGGGCAGATCCTGGGTCTTTTGAACGGGTTCGATCTGGCGGCGCTGGGTCCTGACAGCGCCGAGGCCTGGCGGCTGATCGGCGACGCCTCGCGCCTGGCCTTCGCGGATCGGGGCCGGTACATGGCCGACAGCGACTTTGTTCCCATGCCCACGCAGGGGCTGGTCAATCCGGACTATCTGTCGGGGCGCGCCGCATTGCTGACCGGCCCCGCGGCCCTGACCGAGGTGGCGCCGGGAATGCCCGAATTCGATCACGCCCTGAACTGGGCCGACGATGTTTCGATCGAACTGCCCTCGACCTCGCATATTTCCATCGTCGATGCCGCTGGCAACGTTCTGTCGATGACGACGACCATCGAGAACGGGTTCGGCTCGCGCCTGATGACCAACGGGTTCCTGCTGAACAACGAACTGACCGATTTTTCGTTCCGCACCCACAAGGACGGCGTACCAATCGCCAACCGGCTGGAGCCGGGCAAGCGCCCCCGGTCGTCGATGAGCCCGACCATCGTCCTGCAGGACGGTGCGCCGGTTCTGGCGATCGGATCGCCCGGCGGCAGCCGCATCATCGGCTATGTCGCCAAGTCCATCATTGCCTGGGCCGACTGGGGCATGGACGCGCAGCAGGCGGTCGCCCTGCCGCATCTGGTCAACCGCTTCGGCACCTATGACGTGGAGGCCGGGACCGAGGCCGAGGGGCTTGCCGATGCGCTGGCCGGGCTGGGGTTCGAGGTGAACGCGCGCGATCTGACATCGGGTCTGCACGCAATCGAGATCCGCGACGGGTTGCGCGGTGGCGCGGACCCCCGGCGCGAGGGGATCGCGCTGGGCGAGTGATCACGTCGCAGGGGCCGGGGATTGCCTGCCGCGCGCGGGCAATCTAGTCATTGAAACGCTTTGCGCAGAGTGGATCAGAAAAGGGGGATGCCATGGGCCGTGCAGCCACGTTGGAGAGAAACGCGGCGGGGATCGAGACCGCAATCGGCATTCTCAAGCAGCGTTTTGGCGACCGCTTGCAAACCGGCGCCTCGGTGCGCGAACAGCACGGGCACACCACGACCTGGATCGAGAACCAGAGTCCAGATGCGGTAATCTTTGCCGCCTCCACCGAAGAAGTGGCCGAAATCGTTGCAACTTGCGCCGCGCACAAGGTGCCGGTCATTCCGTTCGGAACAGGCACGTCGCTGGAAGGGCATGTGAACGCGCCGGCGGGCGGAGTCTGCATTGATCTGGGCCAGATGAACCGGATTCTGGCCGTGAACGAAGGCGATCTGGACTGCATCGTCCAGCCCGGCGTTACGCGCGAACAGTTGAACACCCACCTGCGTGACAAGGGGCTGTTCTTTCCAATTGACCCCGGCGCGAATGCCTCACTGGGCGGCATGGCCGCAACGCGGGCATCCGGGACCAACGCGGTGCGCTACGGGACGATGAAGGACAATGTCCTGAGCCTGGAAGCCGTCATGCCCGACGGCCGGATCATCCGCACCGGCCACCGCGCAAAAAAAACCTCGGCCGGGTATGATCTGACCCGGCTGCTGATCGGCGCGGAAGGCACGCTGGGGGTAATCACCCAGTTGACCTTGCGCCTGCATGGCATCCCCGAGGCGATCAGCTCGGCACGGTGTTCCTTTCCGTCCGTCGATGCGGCCTGCCAGGCGGTGATGGCCACCATCCAATACGGTGTGCCGGTGGCGCGGATCGAACTTCTGGACCAGCTGTCCGTCAGGGCCGCCAATGCCTATTCCGGCCTCGATCTGCCCGAGACGCCGCTGCTGCTGCTCGAGTTCCACGGCTCAGACGCGGGCGCCGCCGAACAGGCCGAGACTTTCGGCGACATCGCCGACGAATTCGGTGGGACCGGGTTCGCGGCAACCGCGACCGTGGAAGAGCGCACCAAGCTGTGGCAGGCGCGGCACGACATGTACTGGGCCTCGTTGCAGCTGCGGCCGGGCGCGCGCGGGATCTCGACCGATGTCTGCGTGCCGATTTCGCGCCTGGCGGAATGCGTGACCGCAGCGCAGGACAAGGCGGCAGAGCTTGGCCTGTTGGCGCCCGTCGTGGGCCACGTCGGCGACGGCAATTTCCACACGCTGCTGCTGATCGACATGGAGAACGCCGACGAGGTCGCCAAAGCCGAGGAATTCGTAGGCTGGCTGAACGACCTGGCCATCTCGATGGAGGGAACCTGTACCGGCGAACACGGGATCGGGCAGGGCAAGAAGCCTTACCTGACGCGGGAACTCGGGCCGGCCGTCGATTACATGCGGGCGATCAAGGCCGCGCTGGATCCGCACAACATCATGAACCCGGGCAAGATCGTCTGACCAAGAAATGCGCCTGTGGCGCATCCCTCCGGGGGGAGTATTTGGGTAAAAGATGAAGATGCATCGGCATTTCACCTTTTCTCAAATACTCAAATGAGCCCGCTGCCCGATCGCATTCGCTGGATATGGCGCGGTGCAGGTCGGTTTTGTACCGTTTTGCGTCGGATGGACTTGGCGGTTTGCCATGCGCTTGGGCATAAACCTTGCCAAACAGACTCAATCCGGAGAGCGGGCACATGAAAACCCAAGTCAAAGCATTGATCGTTGGCGGCGGCGCCATCGGCACATCGATTGCCTATCACCTGGCCAAGGCGGGCTGGGACGATGTCATGCTGATCGAACGCGACGAACTGACTGCGGGGTCCACCTGGCACGCGGCGGGTCTGCTGCCGCTCTTCAACATGTCCTACGCGACGACCCACATCCACAAATACTCGGTGGATTTCTACAAGACGCTCGAGGCGGAAACGGGCCTGAATGCGGGCTTCTCGGTGGTGGGCAACCTGCGCATGGCCCAGACGCAGGAGCGTATGGACGAATACATGCTGTATGCCTCGACCGCCGAAACCTGCGGTGTGCCCTACGAATGGCTGAGCCCGGCCCAGATCAAGGAGCGGTGGCCGCTGGTGCGGACCGATGATCTGGTCGGCGCGATCTATCATCCGACCGACGGCTACATCAACCCGGCCGACGTGACCATGGCGATGGCCAAGGGCGCCCGTCAGCGCGGCGTTATGATCGAGCGCAAGTGGCAGGCCGATGCCTTTGAATGGAAAGGCGACCACTGGGACGTGACCCTGACCAAGATGGTCGAGAAGGGCGGCAACCTGGTGCCGTCAGACGAGCAGATCGTCGTCTCGGCCGAGCATGTGGTGACCGCCTCGGGCAACCACGCGCAGCGCACGGCGCGGATGCTGGGGATCAAGATCCCCGCGATCCCGGTCGAGCATCAGTTCATCGTCACCGAACCCGACGCCGAGCTGGTCAAGTTCCGCGAGGCCGGCAACCCCGAGCATCCGGTTCTGCGCGACGCCGACGCCAAGTGGTATGTGCGCGAGGAACGCGGCGGCTGGATCCTTGGCCCCTACGAGCGCAACGCGCCGGCCCGTTTCGAATATGGCGTGCCCGACAGCTTCCGCGCCGACCTCTTCCCGCTGGATCTCGAGCGGATCGAAGAGGAATACATGAGCATGATCCACCGGATTCCGTCCACGGAAACGGTTGGCCTCAAGGACGATTTCAACGGCCCGATCTGCTATACCCCCGATGGCAACCCGCTGGTCGGCCCCGCGCCGGGTCTGCGCAACATGTGGCTGGCCGAGGGCTTCTCGTTCGGTATCACTGCCGCCGGCGGCACCGGTTATTACCTGGCGCAGTTGATGGTCGAGGGCGAGGCCGAGATCGACATGGCCTCGCTGGACCCGAAACGCTACTCCAGCAACTGGATGACCACCGAGTTCGCCGCGCGCAAGAACGAGGAATGCTACGAGCACGTCTACATCCTGCACCACCCGGACGAAGAGCGCGAGGCCTGCCGCCCGCTGCGCACCGCCCCGGCCTATGACCGCCAGAAGGCGCGCGGCGCGCAGTTCGGCTGGGTCAACGGCTGGGAGCGTCCGAACTACTACGGCCCGCTGGATGCGCCTGAGAATTTCGACCACGACGCCCGCAGCTTCCGCCGCGGCGGCTGGTGGCAATACGCCGTGGAGGAGGCCAAGGCGATCCGCAACGGGGTCGGTTTGATCGACGCCACCGCCTTTACCAAGCACATCGTCAAAGGCCCGGGTGCCACGCAGTTCCTCGACTGGTTCACCTGCAACAAACTGCCCAAGGTCGGCCGCATCAACCTGACCTATGCGCTGACCGATCACGGCACCACCCGCACAGAGTACACCATCGTGCGCCTGAAAGAGCACGAGTATTACCTCGTCTCGGCCGGTGCCTGGACCGAGTATGACGCCGACTTCCTGCGCAAGGCGGCCGAGGACAAGATGGCCGAGTTCGGCTATATCGAGATCCAGGACGTGACCACCCAGTGGGGCGTCTTTGCCATCGCCGGGCCCAAGTCGCGCGACGTGCTGAAAGAGGTCATCAAGGACGCCGAGCCCGAAACCGCCCTGTCGAACAAGCGCTTCCCGTGGCTGTCGGCCCGCCGGATCGAACTGGGCATGTGCCCGGTCAACGCGATCCGCGTGGCCTATACCGGCGAGCTGGGCTGGGAACTGCACCACCCGATCGAGATGCAGAACTACCTGTTCGACCTGCTGGAGAAAGCCGGAGAGAAGCACGGCATGAAGCTGGTCGGCGCCCGCGCGCAAAACTGGCTGCGGCAGGAGAAATCCTATCGCGCCTTCGGCACCGAACTGGGCCGCGACGCGACGCCGCTCGAGGCCGACCTGCCGCGTTTCGTCGATCTGAACAAAGAATTCCACGGCAAGGACAAGCTGATCGAGACCGGCGTGCGGGTGAAATGCTGCACCCTGCTTATCGACGGGCCCGAGGATGCCGACCCGTGGGGCCGCGAGGCGCTCTATACGCCCGAAGGCGAGCGTGTGGGCCGTCTGACCTCGGGTGGTTATTCGGTTGCCTTCGAGAAATCGATCGGCATGGGCTACGTCAAGCCCGAGCTGGCCGTGGAGGGCACCAAGCTGAAGGTCAAGATGTTCGACAAGCTGTGGGATGCGGTCGTGACCTGCGACAGCCCCTACGACCCGAAGAGCGAAACCATCCGCAAGGACGGCTGATTGCTTCCCCTGGCTGGCGGCGCGCCCCGAATGCGCCGCCTGCGGCGGCCCATGCCTCCGGCGGAGGTATTTTCAAACAGAAGAAGCAGCCGGATCGAGAAATGATCCAGCCCCCCGCCTGTGGCAGGGGGCCTTCTCCTGTTGCGGTCATCGGCGCCTCCGCCTGTACCGCATCTCTAGGTTTTCAGAGAAGGGTTAACAAATCCCTTCTTCTGTTCAAAAATACCTCCGCCGGAGGCAAGCCTGCCCTTGGCAGGCTTTCCCGGTGGGGCACCTGGTTCAGTCCGAGGTCAGTTCATCGAAACATTCCAGCGCCTTGGCCGCATACATCATTGACGGCCCGCCGCCCATCTGGATGCTCATCGCCAGAACATCCGCGACCTCTTCGCGGGTTGCGCCCGCCTTGATCAAGGCTTCGACATGCAGCGAGATACAGGGCTCGCACCGCACCGCGACCGAGATGCCGAGGGCGACGAATTCCTTGGTCTTGAAGTCAAGCGTTCCGCCTTCCTTGACGGACTTGCTCAACGCGCCGAAGGCGCGGGCCGTGTCGGGGACCGCGCCGTTCAGGTTTCTCAGCCCCGATCGTGTGGCAGAGAGTTTTTCTTTCCAGCTCATGTGTAGCTACCCTTTTGAAACATATCGTTGTTGGCATGTGTATAGGGTTTTGGAGCTGTCTCCTTGATCTCGATCAGGTCGCCGGTTTTTCGGCGACAAGGGCCAGATTGTTTGCAGGCATCTCCAAGACCTGCACCAGTTCCAGCCCTGCGTCCTGCATCAGGTCGATCGTGTCGAAATCGTCCTTGTAGCCGATTTCGGGATCCTGCGCGGTCAGGGTGGCGTGGAATCTGGCATCGCCTTCGCTGGTCAGTTCCCCGGCCCGCATGAACGGGCCATAGAGGACGAAACGCCCGCCCGGGGCAAGGGCGCGGGCGGTCTCGGCGATGATGGTCTCTGCCTCGGGCTGGCTGATGAGGTGCAGCAGGTTGATCAGCACGATCAGATCCTGCCCACCGTGCCGGTCCGCCCAGCCACGCTCGGTCGCGTCCAGCGCGATGGCCGGGACTACGTTCGGCAGGTCGCTTGCATAGTCGTCGATGCTGGCGCGCCGCGCGGCGTCGATCTCGGTCGGCTGCCATTCGAGCCCGGGCAGCCGCTCGGCAAACGCAGCGACATGCTGACCGGTGCCGCTGGCCAGCTCCAGCGCGCGGCCTCGGTCGGGGGCGAACTCGGATAGCAGAGCGCACAGGTGTGCGACGTTCCTGCTGGCAGCCGGGGCGACCAGCCGGGCGCCATCGCCCGGAGTGGCGACGCTTGCGCACGGGGGAAGGGGGCGCCGGGTCATGATCGCAGTCGCGCTGGGGACAGCGCCGTGACGATCTCGGGCGGCAGCTCGGGCGGCAGGCCCAGCGCCAGGTCGGCGACCAGCCGCGCTGCCGCAGGTGCGGTCTGAAACCCATAGCCACCCTGCGCGGCCGACCAGACAAAACTGGCATCCGCCGGATCCGGACCCAGAACCAGCGTGCCGTCGGGCGCAAAGCTGCGCAGACCGGCCCAATTGGTTTCCACCCGCACAACCGGGCAGGTGACCATTTCTTCGTAGCGCGCCAACCCTTCGGCCAGCACCATGTCATCGGCCCAGGCGTCCTGTGGGGCAACGGGGTCGGCGTCGGCCGGGGACACCAGCAGCTTGCCGGCGTCGGGCTTGGCATACCAGGTCTCGCCCGCGCCCAGCATCATTGGCCAGTGGCGCAGGTCATGGCTGCCGGGCGCGGGCAGGCGCGCCATCGAGCGACGCCGCGGCGTGATCCCGATCGGGTCGATCCCGGCCATCGTTGCCACCTCATCCACCCATGCGCCTGCCGCGTTGACGATGGTCCGGGCTTCGAATTCCTGCTCTGCCGTCACGACCCAGTGTCCGGCCTTGCGGATACCTGTCACCGCCTGCCCGGTCAGGACCGCCCCGCCATTGGCGCGGATCGTGCGGGCGAAATCCTGCAGGACGCGGTCGGTGTCGACGTCATGGGCGGCCTCGCTAAGCGCGGCGCGGGTCACCGTTTCAGGGTTCAGAATAGGGACATGCGCCAGTGCCTCTGAAATCGGGATTTCCGTCATGTTCAATTCGGCCACGTCCAGGGCGAACTGTTCGGCCTGATTCTGCTTGGCCAACAGCATCAGACCGCGCGGCGTCAGGTATCCGCTGTCGGCAAAGAACCCGGCACTGGCCTTGTTCAATGCAACCACCGAAGCGGGGCCATACCCCTCCTCGAATAGCGCGGCCGAGCGCCCCGAGGCGTGGTAGCCTAACGCGTCTTCGGCCTCGAGAACGGTGACCGAGCCGTGTTCCGACAGGCGGGCGCCTGCACTCAGCCCCGCGACGCCGCCGCCGATGACCAGAAAGTCGATCATGTGGCCTCCTCGAGCCTGTCGGTGGCGGGTGGCGGCGATACGCTGAGCGCGGTGATGCGGGCATAAAGATCGGGGGACATTTCGAAGGTCAGCGCGGCCAGCGACGGGTCCAGTTGTTCGCGGCTGCGCGCCGAAATGATGGGGGTCGGCGCATAGGGGCTGGCGGAGACCCAGGCCACCGCCAACGTCGCCGGATCGACCCCGGTTTCGGCCGCCAGATCGGCCAACCGGGTCGCGGTTTCGGCCATCCAGTCGGCCCCGTAGCGGCTGGCATAGCGTTCATCTTCGGCCAGCCGCCCGCCGCCGCCGCGCGCATACTTGCCGGTCAGCAGACCGCCGCCCAGAGGAGAATAGGAAAACACAGCGATTCCCTGATCGGAACACATGGGCAGGATCTCGACCTCGGCCTGACGCTTGACGAGGTTGTACATCGGCTGCAGCGCGTCGATCGTCAGATCGAACTGCGCGGCGATCTGTGCGGCTTTCATCACCTGCCAGGCGGCAAAGTTGGACAGGCCCACATAGCGGATCTTGCCGGCCTGTTTCAGGCGGGCGAAACACTCCATCGTCTCGGCCAGATCGGTTCCGGGGTCGAACCGGTGCAGGTACAGCAGGTCGATCACGTCCTGCCCCAGTCGGGCGCGAGAAATGTCAAACTGGCTTTCGATATTCGCCGCCCCCGCGCCACCCGTGTACCCGACCTTGGTCGCAATCAGCAGATCGTCGCGCTCGGGCGCGATCATCTGGCCCAGCAAGGTTTCCGAGGCGCCATCGGTGTAGACATATGCCGTGTCGAAATGCGCGATCCCTGCGGCCCGGCAGGCATAATACATCGCTCGGCTCTGGTCCGCATCGGCGCGGCCGCCGAATTGCATCGTGCCGAAGGCAAATCCGCGCAAGGGTGCGCCGTTCAGGGTGGTAAGGTACTGGGTCATGTCTGCGTCCGATTGGTGATCGTTTGGACGAAACGCCGGAACAATCCGTCCCCCTTGTTTAAGCGGGGTTGAATTTGCGCATCAACCCATCAAGTCCCTTTCTGCAGGATTTTCCGGAGGCGGATTTTACCGGCGCAGATATTCACCCGATGGCCACGGGGCATATCCCCTCGTATGTGACAGAGGCGGTTGGAAGCGACTTTCTGTTCACCTTCATTGTGTTTTTCACCGTCGGCGTGGTCGTTCTGATCGGGGTCGGGTACCTGACCCTGAATTCGGTGCCGGAAAAGATGGCGCATGAAAACAACCACCCTCAGTTTAAATTGGTCAGGCTTCTGGCGCTGCTGGCACTGTTCATCCACGACGGCATCTTCTGGATTGCGGCGATCCTGATGGCGGGTTTCCAGTTTCCGAACTTCGCTGCTCCGCTGCGTTCGATTGCCGATGCCATCCGGTCATTGGCACCGGGCCGCGGCCAGCCACCCGACCCAGAGGCGCCCGCGGCACCCGTGACCGCCCAGGGGACGCGCACTGACGGAGCTGCGGCCGATGCTTGAAACACTGATGTGCGCGCTGGTCACCGTGCTGCGGGATTTCCTGTTCCGCAGGTTCGTGCAGGGCAAGCGGATCGCGCATGAAATCACCCTGTTCACCATGTGGTACGAGCTGCGCTGGGACCTGACCACCTGCGCGATCCTCGCGCTCGTGATCACCATGTTGTTCTACTTTCATCCGGCCAGCAAGACCGCGGCGTCGTATTTCCGCACGGTGACGATCCTGCCGCAGCTGGGCGGGCGGGCGTCCGAGGTCTATGTGACCAACAACCAGATCGTCACCGCGGGGCAGCCGATCTTCCGGATCGAGGATTTCACCCAGAAGGCCCAGGTCGAGGCGGCGCATGCGCAGATCGCCCAGATCCAGGCCTCGTTGAAAGTGACCGAGACCGACTTGGCCGAAGCCGAGGCTGGCATTGCGGCGGCCAAGGCCGCGCTGGATCAGGGCCTTGAGGACCTCGAGCGCAACACGACCCGGCGCGACGAGGGCTCCAGCGCCGTGCGGCTGGCCGAGATCGACCGGCTGGAAAACCTGGTGGCCGAGCGCCAGGCCAAAGTGCGTGCGGCCGAGTCGAAGAAGGCCGCTGTCGTTCAGCAGATCGAGGAATTGAACCCCGCCCAACTGTCCAGCGCCAATCCGCAGTTGGACGCGGCGTTGGGTGAGTTGGACAAGGCGGTCGTCAGTGCCGGCGTGACCGGCCGGGTCGAGCAGTTCGGGCTGCGGGTCGGCGACTATGTAAGCCCGCTTCTGCGTCGGGCGGGCATTCTGGTGCCCTTAAACTCGGGGCGCGACAGGTTCCAGGCCGCGTTCAACCAGATGAGCGCACAGGTGATCGAGCCCGGCAAGATCGGAGAACTGGGCTGCATGAACAAGCCGTTCACGGTGATCCCGGCCGTGGTGGTTCAGGTGCAGGACGTGATCCCATCGGGGTAGATCCGGCCCACGGACGAGTTGCGTGACGTGCAGGTCAATACCAATCCGGGTTCGATCCTCGTCTATCTCGAGCCGCTGTATGGCGGCATGGCCGACACGCTCCCGCCGGGCAGCAACTGCCTGGCCAATGTCTATACCGACAATCACCACAAGCTCGAGGATGAAAGCCTAGGGTTCTGGCAGAAGGCGTTTTACCTCGTGGTCGACGCGATCGGTGCCGTGCATGCGGCGGGCCTGCGCCTGCGGCTGATCCTGATGCCGGTTAACACATTGGTGCTCAGCGGGCACTAGCCGCGTGCAGCGACTGCGCGCTCGCGCCATTGTGTCTGGCCAAAATCGGGATCGCAGGCTAGGAGCCGCGCATGTTTGATGCACAGATCCGACCCATTATTGATCCGGTGCTGAACGCGCAGGGGCGTGTTCTTGCCCGGCTGGGCTTTACCGCCAACCAGATCACGCTGATCGGTTTGGGGCTGGGGCTGGTGGCCTGCGGCCTGATCGCCGTTGGGGAAACGGCGTGGGCCTTGCTGCCGCTGCTGTTGTCGCGCTTGGCGGATGGGCTGGATGGCGCGGTGGCCCGCGCGCGCGGAGGGACCGATTTCGGCGGTTACCTTGATATCACCTGCGATTTCCTGTTCTACGGCGCGGTCCCGTTCGCATTCGTCGTCGCCGACCCTGCAGCCAACGGCTTTGCCGGGGCCTTTCTGCTGCTGTCCTTCTACGTTAACGGCACCAGCTTTCTGGGCTTTGCCCTGCTGGCCGACCGTCACGGACTGCGGTCCGAGGCGCGGGGGAAGAAGGCGCTGTATTTCACCGGCGGCCTGCTGGAAGGGGCAGAGACGATCGCTTTCCTGGTTCTGCTTTGCCTGCTGCCGCAGGCATTCGCGCCCATGGCTTGGGTGTTCGGGGGGCTGTGTTTCCTGACGGCGTCGTCGCGGGTTCTTCTGGCCTGGCGCAGTTTTCGGGACCAACTGTAAATAAAAAAGCCCGCCAGATGGGGCGGGCTTTCCGGTGCTCTTCAGATCCGGCTTACTGCGGAATTTCGCCTTCCAGGCCTTCGACATAGAAGTTCATGCCAGCCAGCGTGCCGTCATCGGCCACTTCGCCTTCGGCCAGCCAGGCGCTGCCGTCCTGCTTGTTCAGCGGGCCGGTGAAAGGATGGTATTCACCCGATGCGATCGCGTCCTTCAGAGCCAGAGCTTCAGCCTTGACGTCGGCCGGAACGGCATCGGAGATCTCGCCGATCTCGACCATGCCTTCCTTGATACCGTCCCAGGTGTTCACCGACTCCCAGGTGCCATCCATCACAGCCTGGGTGCGCGCGATGTAGTAAGGCGCCCAGTTGTCGATGATCGAGCTGACGCGCGGCATCGGAGCATATTCGCTCATGTCCGAGGCCTGGCCGAAAGTGATCACGTTGCCGGCTTCTTGTGCGGCAGCCTGCGGTGCGGTCGAGTCCGTGTGCTGCAGGATCACGTCGGCGCCCTGTTCGATCAGAACCTTGGCGGCATCAGCCTCTTTCGCCGGATCGAACCAAGTGTAGGCCCAGACGATTTTGAACTCGACATCCGGGTTCACCTTCTTGGCGTGAATGAAGGCCGAGTTGATGCCGCGGATCACTTCGGGGATCGGGTACGAGCCGATATAGCCGATGATGTTCGACTTGGTCATCTTGCCGGCGATATGACCTTGGACAGCGCGACCCTCATAGAAACGCGCCGAGTAGACCGACACGTTGTCGGCGGTCTTGTAGCCGGTGGCGTGCTCAAATTTCACGTTCGGGAATTTCTTGGCCACGTTGATGGTCGGGTCCATGTAGCCGAACGAGGTGGTAAAGATCAGGTCGGCCCCTTCCAGCGCCATCTGGGTCATGACGCGCTCGGCATCCGGGCCTTCGGGTACCGATTCCACGTACACGGTTTCGACCTTGTCGCCAAAGTGCTTCTCGACAGCCTGACGGCCCTTGTCGTGCTCGTAGGTC
This sequence comes from Ruegeria sp. BHSC026, assembly GCF_059613065.1. NCBI lineage: Bacteria > Pseudomonadati > Pseudomonadota > Alphaproteobacteria > Rhodobacterales > Roseobacteraceae > Ruegeria > Ruegeria sp. BHSC026. The sequence continues at coordinate 18,210 of NZ_JBXWRV010000020.1, forward strand.
CAGCCGCCATCGCCCACCGGGCCGACATAGACGAACCCGACCTTTGTCTTGTCCTCGGCCACGGCGCCCGTGGCAAGGCCAAGTGCCATGGCGGCGCTTGCCAGAAGTGAAGTGAATTTCATTTAGTTACTCCCCAATTTGGTACAGTTGGCCCCTAGTGCGAGGCGTGGAAGATCCGGCCAAGTGAGGCAGGTGCCCTGCTCTTGTCGGCCGAAAGGATCACGAGCACAAGGATCGTTATGATGTAGGGCGACATTGCCAGATACTCGACAGGGATGGCAACGCCCGCTGCCTGCAAATTCAGCTGCAGAACGGTGATGCCGCCGAACAGATAGGCACCCAGCAAGGTGCGCCACGGTTTCCAGCTGGCGAACACCACCAGCGCCAGCGCGATCCAGCCGACGCCGGCGGTCATGCCTTCGGTCCATTGTGGTACCCGGATCAGGCTGATATAGGCCCCACCCAACCCGGCGCAGGCGCCGCCGAAGAGGATGGCCAGAATGCGGATCCGCACCACCTTGTAGCCCAGCGCATGGGCGGCATCGTGGTTTTCCCCCACCGCGCGCAGGATCAGACCCGCTCGGGTGTATTTCAACATCGCCCACACCCCTGCGGTCAGCGCGATGCCCACATACAGGATCGGATCATGCTGGAACAGGATGGGGCCGATCACCGGCAGGTTGCTCAGGACGGGGATGTGGATGTCGCCCATGCTGGGCGGCTTGATGCCCACATAGCTTTGCCCCAACAACGCGCTGAGGCCCAGGCCGAACAGCGTCAGGGCCAGGCCGCTGGCCACCTGGTTGGCCAGTGCGAACTGGGTCAGCAGCACGAACAGCAGCGACAGCAGCGCGCCGCCGATGGCCGCCGCCACGAAACCCAGCCAGGGCGAGCCGGTCTCGACCGAGATCGCAAAGCCGCTGATCGCGCCCACGATCATCATGCCTTCGACGCCAAGGTTCAGTACGCCAGCTTTCTCGACGACCAGCTCTCCGATTGCGGCCAGCAACAGCGGGGTGGCCGCCACCATCAGCGAGGCGATCAGCAGAATGGGGTTGATTTCACCAAGGTTCATGGGTCACGCCACCTCGCTGCGGGCCGCACGGATGCGGTAGTTGGTCAATAGGTCGAAGGCCAGCAGGAAGAACAGCAGCATCCCCTGAAACACCTGAATCGCGGCGGCGGGCAGCCCCAGCTGAGACTGCGCGATCTCGCCGCCGATATAGGTCAGCGCCATCAGGCCGCCGGCCAGAAGGATGCCCACCGGGTGCAGACGGCCGAGGAAGGCCACGATGATGGCGGTAAACCCGTAGCCCACGTTGAAGTCGATGCTCACCACGCCCGCGGGGCCGGACACTTCAAACATGCCCGCCAAGCCCGCCAGGGCACCCGAAAGCCCCAGGCAGAACAGGATCAGCCGGGGCGGGTTCACGCCTGCGAATCTTGCTGCGCGGGGGGCCTCGCCCGTCAGGCGGATGTGAAAGCCCAGCATGTGCCGGTTCAGCAGGACATAGGCAAAGATCACCGCAACGAAGGCCGCGACCACACCCCAGTGCATGCCCGATCCTGCGATCAGTTCCGCGTTGTGCGCGGCGTCATAGGATTGCAGGTTGCGCGAGCCCGGAAAGCCGAACCCCTCGGGGTTTTTAAGCAGCCCCAGCGAGACCGAGGCCAGGAATTGCTCGGCCACATAGACGAGCATCAGCGAGACAAGAATCTCGTTGGTGCCAAAGCGCACTTTCAGAAAGGCCGGGATCATCGCCCAGATCCAGCCCCCAAAGGCCCCGGCGAGGACCATCAGCGGAAATACATACCAAGCATCAAGCGGATAGAAGGCCAGCCCGATGCCCGCGCCGAAAATCGCCCCCATGATGTACTGACCCTCGGCCCCGATGTTCCAGATCCCGGCGCGAAAGCCCAGCGACAGCCCGATGGCGATCAGGACCAGTGGCGCGCCTTTCACCAACAATTGCGGCCGGTAATAGAATGAGAACTCGCCGAACAGGGGCTCCCAGAAGATCGTGCCGATCGCCTCGACGGGGTTTTTGCCCAAGATGGCGAACAGCAGCCCGCCGAACACCATCGTGGCCACCACCGCCACCAGCGGCGTGGCGTAGGACCACGCCTTGGACGGCTGTGGGCGTTTCTCCAGCACGATCATCCCGTGATCCCCCTGCCTGTTGCGTTCTTGTTGATGTGCGCCGGTCGAAAGCCGCGCCGAGGCCTATACATGCGCCACCTCCATGCCATGCGCGCCGCCCATCATCAGGCCGATCTCTTCGACGCTCAGGTTGGCCGTGGGCCGCGGCGCGCTCAGTCGCCCCTCGTTCAGCGCGGCGAAACTGTCCGAGATCTCCATCAACTCGTCCAGGTCCTGGCTGATGCAAACCACAGCCGTGCCCTGGGCCGCAAGGTCCAGAATAGCCTGACGGATCGCGGCGGCTGCGGCGGCATCGACCCCCCAGGTCGGCTGGTTCACCACCAGAACCTCGGGGTTTTGCAGCACCTCGCGGCCGATCACGAATTTCTGCAGGTTGCCGCCCGACAGCGACCGCGCGGCGTTCTCAGCGCCGGGCGTGCGGACGTCGAAGGTTTTGATGATCCGCTCGGCGAAATCCCGGGCTTCGCTCCATTTCAGAAAGCCCCGGGTTTCGAGGTTTTCCCGCACCGACCCGGTCAACAGGGCGTTCTCGGTCAGACTCATGTCCGGTGCCGCCGCATGGCCCAGACGTTCCTCGGGCGCGGTCAGTACGCCAAGCTCGCGCCGTGCAGTGGGCCCCAGCCGGCCGATGGGCTGGCCGTTGAATTTGATGGCGTCGGCCGTGGTCAGGATTTCGCCCGACAGCGCACCCAGCAACTCGTCCTGCCCGTTGCCGGCGACGCCGCCGATGCCCAGAACCTCGCCCTTGCGCACGGTCAGGTGCACGTTTTTTAGCGCCGTGCCGAACTCGGACGGAGACGGCACCGACAGGCCGGTCACATCCAGCGCCACCGGGCCGAACGCGCGCCCCGCGCGTTCCGGTGTCTGCAAGGCCGAGCCAACCATCAGTTCGGCCATGTCGCGGGCCGAGGTCTCGGACGGTACGCATTCGCCCACATTCTTGCCCAGCCGCAGGATGGTGGCGTGGTCGCACAGCGTGCGGATTTCTTCGAGCTTGTGCGAGATGTACAGGATCGAGGTACCCTCCGAGCGCAGCTTTTTCAGCGTCTCGAACAGGATCTCGACCTCCTGCGGCGTCAGAACCGAGGTGGGTTCATCCATGATCAGCAGCTTGGGGTCCTGCAACAGGCAGCGGATGATCTCGACCCGCTGGCGTTCGCCCGCGGACAGGTCGCCCACGGTCCGGTACGGGTCGAGCGGCAGGCCGTAATTTTCCGAAACTTCGCGAATACGCGCAGCCAGGTCGCCCATGGGAGGCGGGTTTTCCATGCCCAAGGCGATGTTCTCGGCCACGTTCAGCGCGTCGAACAGTGAGAAATGCTGGAACACCATCGCGACGCCGTCGGCGCGCGCCGCGCGCGGTTCGCTTGGGGCGTAGGGCTGGCCGCGCATCAGCATCGTGCCGCTGTCGGGCTTGACCAGCCCATAGATCATCTTGACCAGAGTGGACTTGCCGGCGCCGTTCTCGCCCAGCAGGGCATGGACTTCGCCTTCCGCTATGTCGAAGGACACACGGTCATTGGCCACGACGCCGGGATAGGCCTTGGTCAGTCCCTGCAGGCTCAGAAGTGGAGTGGTCACGCGCTCTGGTCCTTCTTCAAGTCATTCTGCCGGGCGGGGCGCAGGATCTGTGCCGCCACACCGATTGCGATCATCTGCGGGTGCTTGCCCAGGGCCGGGTCCCCGATGGGGCAGGTGATCCGGCTGATCTGCGCCGGTGAATGCCCCAGCGCGGCAAGGCGCGAACGGAATCGCGCCCATTTCGTAGCCGAGCCGATCAGCCCCGCAAAGCGGAAATCATGCCAAAGCAGCCGGTTGCACAGTTCAAAGTCCAGATTGTGTGAATATGTCAGCACCAGGTGCTCGGCATCTGGCGGAGCGTGGTGCACCAGATCCGCCGGATTGGCTGCCGGCACTGCGGTAACACCCGGCGGAACCATCTCGGGAAAACGGTCGGGCGCGGTGTCCACCCAGGTGATCGCCAGATCGGGCAGGGGGGCCATCACACCGACCAGCGCCCGCCCGACATGTCCGGCCCCCCAGATCCACAGCTGGCTGAGGGGGCTGTGCACCGGTTCGATCATCCAGCCGTCGATCAGTTGGGGCTCGGGGCGCTGGCCCTGGTTGCGGGCCTGTGCCAGCAGCCGTTTCACCGAAAGCGGCATCGGAGCATCCGTTACGGGGCGGGCGATCACCTCGCGGTCCAACTGCGCGACAGCTTCCGCGTCATAGACCTCGCTCAGCAGCGTGACGGCGCCGCCGCAGCATTGCCCAAGGTCCGGCCCCAGCGCATGTCGGGATAGGCGGGGCCGGTCTTGCTGGCCCCGGGCCGCCTCGGCCGCCTGAAACTCGAGCGTGCCGCCGCCGATCGTGCCCGCCTGCCCGCCGTCCCAAACCAGCATCGCGGCGCCGACCTCGCGCGGGGACGACCCGCGTATCGCGGCGATGACCACGCGTGTCACCTTGCCGTGTTTTTCTACCGCCTCCCTCAATGCCTCCCGATCGAAACCCATCAGTGTCCTCCGCGCAGCTTTCGGATACACCGCCAGACTTCTTCGGCGGTGGCCGGAGCGTTCAGACCCGGGTATCCATCGCCACAGGCCGCAACGGCATTCGACAGCGCCAGCCAGGCCGAAATTCCCAGCATGAAGGGCGGCTCGCCCACCGCCTTCGAGCGATAGATCGTGTCCTCGCGGTTCGCGCCATCCCAAAGCGCCACGTTGAACACGCCCGGCCGGTCCGAACAGGCGGGGATCTTGTAGGTCGATGGCGCATGGGTGCGCAGCCGGCCCTTGTCGTCCCACACCAGTTCCTCGGTCGTCAGCCAGCCCGCGCCCTGCACATAGCCGCCCTCGACCTGCCCGATATCCAGCGCCGGGTTCAGCGAGGCGCCGGCATCATGCAGGATATCCGCCCGCAGAATCCGGTTTTCCCCGGTCAGGGTATCCACCGCCACCTCGGTCACCGCCGCGCCATAGGCGAAGTAATAGAACGGACGCCCCTGACCCTTGATCCGGTCCCACTCGATCTTGGGCGTCTTGTAGAACCCGGTCGCCGACAGGCTGACGCGCCCCTGATAGGCCAGCGCCGCCGCCTCGGCAAAGCTGTAGCTTTCCTCGCCCACGGTAACCCGGCCGTCGGCAAAGACGACCGCCGATGGGTCGGCCTGATGCCGCTGGCCCAGATAGGCGGCCATCCGGTCGCGGATCGTGTCGCAGGCGGCCCTGACGGCCATCCCGTTCAGATCGCTGCCGGACGAGGCCGCCGTGGCCGAAGTATTCGGCACCTTCGCGGTATCGGTCGCGGTGATCTTCACCATCTCCAGCGGAATACCGAACCGCGCGGCCGCCACCTGCGCCACTTTCTGAAACAGCCCCTGGCCCATCTCGGTGCCGCCATGGTTCAAATGCACCGAGCCATCCTGATACACATGCACCAGCGCCCCGGCCTGGTTCAGATGGGTCAGCGTAAAGGAAATCCCGAATTTCACCGGCGAAAAGGCGATGCCCTTCTTAACAACGCGGTTCTCGGCATTCCACGCCGCGACCGCCGCCTTGCGCGCGGCATAGTCGCTCGACGCCAGCAGGGCTTCGGTCATCCCGTGCAGCTCGAAATCCTCGACCTCCTGCCCGTAAGGCGTGGTATTCCCCTTCATCTTTTCGGAAATACTCCGGGGGGAGGCCGCAGGCCGGGGGGCAGAGCCCCCCTCAGCCGGAGCCGCATAGTAATTCCGCCGCCGCAGCTCGACCGGGTCCAGCCCCAGCACATGCGCTGCGTGATCCATCACCCGTTCGATCCCCACCATGCCCTGCGGCCCGCCAAAGCCGCGAAACGCCGTGGCCGATTGCGTGTTGGTCTTCAGCCGATGGCTCTCGATCCGCGCGTTGGGCAACAGATAGGCGTTGTCGGCATGCAGCATCGCCCGGTCGGCCACTGGCAGCGATAGGTCCTGCGCCCAGCCGCAGATGGCGTAATGCTTGAACGAGACACCCTGAATGCGCCCCTCCGCGTCGAACCCGGCCCTATAGCTGATGCGGAAGGCATGCCGCTTGCCGGTGATGATCATGTCGTCGTCGCGGTCATAGCGCATCTTGCAGGCCCGCCCGGTCGCCCGCGCCGCGATGGCGCAGGCCACGGCCAGCGCATTACCCTGACTTTCCTTGCCGCCAAAGCCGCCGCCCATCCGCCGGGTCTCGACCCGCACGGCGTTCATAGGAACACCCAGCGCCTCGGCCACCTTGTGCTGGATCTCGGTCGGGTGCTGGGTCGAGGAATGCACCAGCATGTCCCCGCCCTCGTTCGGCACCGCCAGCGCGGCCTGACCTTCCAGGTAGAAATGCTCTTGCCCGCCGATCTCGAACGTGCCTTCGATCACATGCAACGCCTGCGCGATGGCGGCGTCGGCGTCGCCCTTGGCGTAGATCCGCGGGCCGTCCTCGAACCGGCTGTCCGCGGCCAAGGCCTCCTCGATGGTCAGGATCGGCGTTTCCTCGGCATAGTCGATCCTGCCCAGCCGCGCGGCCTTGCGCGCCGCCAGATGGCTGGTGGCGACGACCAGAAACACAGGCTGGCCCACATAGTTCACCGTCCCGTCCGCCAGCAGCGGCTCGTCATGGACCGAGGGCGAGACGTCATTGGCAAAGGGCAGGTCCTCAGCCGTCATCACCATCACGACGCCCTCGGCGGCCTTCACCGCCGACAGGTCCATCGCCGTGATCCGGCCCTTGGCGATCGGGCTCAACCCAAAGGCCAGGTGCAGCGTGCCTTTGGGCGTCGGAATGTCATCCACGTAACGCGCGGTTCCCGACACATGCAGAGGTGCTGCGTCATGGGGCAGGGGCTTGGTCACGCTCATGCCGACACCTCCAGCACGTTGACCAACTCGCCCTGATCCTCTGCGAAATACCGCTCCAGCATCGCCTTGGCCGTCTCCAGCCGGTATTCGGCCGAGGCGCGCATGTCGGTCAGCGGGGTGAAATCCCCGTCAAACGCCGGCAGCGCGGCCTGAACGGTCTCATGCGTCCACGCCTTGCCGACCAAGGCGGCCTCGACCGCCGCGGCCCGCTTCGGAATGCCCGCCATGCCACCGAAGGCGATGCGCGCCTGCGCCACGACGCCATCCGAAACGGTGACGTTGAAACAGCCACACACGGCCGAGATATCCTGATCGAACCGCTTGCTCAGCTTGTAGCATTTCAGCCGGTCCGATTGACGGGCAAAGCTGACCGCCTCGACGAACTCGCCGGGCGCGCGGTCCTGCTTGCCGTAATCGACAAAGAAATCCTCCAGCGGGATCGACCGCCGCGCGTCCCCTTTGCGCAGATGCAGCGTCGCCCCCAGCGCGATCAGCGCGGGCGGGTTGTCCCCGATGGGCGAGCCGTTGGCGATGTTGCCCCCCACGGTGGCCGCATGGCGCACCTGCACGCTGGCATAGCGCTGGATCATCTCGGCATAGGAGGGGTGCAGATCGGCCATCGCCGCGCCCATGCGGTTCATGTCCACCATCGCACCGATGCGGACCTCGTCTTCGGTGATCGAGATCTCCTTCAGATCGTCGCACCCGCCCAGAAAGATCACCGGGTCCAGATCGCGCAACTGCTTGGTCACCCACAGGCCCACATCAGTGGCGCCGGCCACCAGAGTCGCCTCGGGATGGCTGGCATAGACCTCGGCCAGCTCGTCGGACGAGCGCGGCATCATCGGCGAGGCGGGCTCGACCGCCACCGGCGTGTCCCTGATCCAGACCGGCACCGGCTGGTCTTCGACGGCCTTTGCCGCGCGGATGATCGGGGCATAGCCGGTGCAGCGGCACAGGTTGCCGGCCAGTTGCGTGTCGTGATCGGTTGCGCCACTCGCATGGCTGGCCACCATAGACATCACGAAACCCGGCGTGCAGAACCCGCATTGCGAGCCGTGATGCTCGACCATCGCCTGCTGAACCGGGTGCATCTGGCCATCCGGCCCGCTCGTGCCTTCGACAGTGCGCACCGCCTTGCCATGCAGCTGCGGTAGAAACAGGATGCAGGCATTCAGCGCCTTGGCGCCGCCCTCATCCGTCACCATCACGGTGCAGGCGCCGCAGTCGCCCTCGTTGCAGCCTTCCTTCGTGCCTGTCAGGCCGCGGTCCTCGCGCAGCCAATCCAGCAATGTGGCCGTCGGATCAACATCCGCCAACTCCACAGTCTCTCCGTTCAGAAGAAACGTGATGTTCATTCTAGAAACCCGTCGCGTTACCCCGTTGCGCCCATGGGTGCCCTCTCTCGATGCGACGTAGAGAAAGAAGCGGGCTTGTAGCTTGCCGAAAGATGTTAGAAACAGCGCCGGACGGCTGGCAAGAAAAACCGCCCCTGGAATGCACCATTCCTATTCGTCGTGACAGGTGTATCGACCGCCTGATCCGGGCACGACTTTGAAACAAAACACCTTTTTGCCGTTACTCCCCGATCTCAAGTGAAGCACCTTCTGAAAAACCCGAATAATCGCTGATTATTGTTTGAGCAACCCGCCGGTATCCTTCTGTCTTTTGCCCGCGCGCCGAGTGGGATAGCCTGCGCTCATGAGCAGTTCTCCGCGATTCATCCACCTCCGCGTTCATACCGAATATTCCCTGCTGGAAGGCGCTGTGCGGCTGAAAAAGCTGCCCGGTCTGTGCGAGCAGATGGACATGCCCGCCGTTGCGGTCACCGATACCAACAACATGTTCTGCGCGCTGGAGTTTTCCGTCACCGCCAGCGGCGCGGGAATCCAGCCGATCATCGGCTGCCAGGTGGACCTCAGTTATGTGACCGCACAGCCGGGCGACAAGCCGACGCAGCCTGCGCCCGTGGTGCTGCTGGCCCAGTCCGAGACCGGGTATGAGAACCTGATGAAGCTCAGCTCGTGCCTCTATGTGGACAAGGGCGGGCAACTGCCGCAGGTCACTCTGGATGAACTTCAGCGCCATTCGGCGGGCCTGATCTGCCTGACCGGCGGCCCAGACGGCCCCGTGGGCCGCCTGCTGCAGCAGGGCCAGCGCTCGGCCGCCGAGGCGCTGGTGGACCGGCTGGCCGCGATGTTCCCCGATCGCCTGTATATCGAACTGCAACGCCACCCCGGCGAGGATGGCCAGCCCGAGGCCGAACGCCTGACCGAGCGCGGCCACGTGGAAATGGCCTATGCCAAGAACCTGCCGCTGGTCGCCACCAATGACGTCTATTTCCCAACCTCGGACATGTACGAGGCGCACGACGCCCTGATCTGCATCGCCGAGGGCGCCTATGTCGACCAGCAAGAGGGCCGCCGCCGCCTGACCGCTCAGCACTATTTCAAGTCACCGCAGGAAATGGCCACGCTCTTCGCCGACCTGCCCGAAGCGATCGAGAATACGGTCGAGATCGCCAGGCGCTGCGCCTTCATGGCCTACAAGCGCAACCCGATCCTGCCGAAATTCGCCGATGACGAGGTCGAGGAACTGCGGCGTCAGGCCAACGAGGGGCTGCAGAAACGCCTGGCGGTGATCCCCCATGCCGTCCCGCCCGAGGAATACCAGAAGCGTCTGGATTTCGAACTGGGCATCATCGAAAGCATGGGGTTCCCCGGCTACTTCCTGATCGTTGCCGACTTCATCAAATGGGCCAAGGAGCACAACATTCCGGTCGGGCCGGGGCGGGGGTCGGGCGCGGGCTCGCTGGTGGCCTATGCGCTGACGATCACCGACCTTGACCCGCTGCGCTACAGCCTGCTGTTCGAACGCTTCCTGAACCCCGAGCGGGTCTCGATGCCCGACTTCGACATCGACTTCTGCATGGACCGCCGCGAAGAGGTGATACGCTACGTTCAGCAGAAATACGGCCGCGACAAGGTAGGCCAGATCATCACCTTCGGCGCGCTCTTGTCCAAGGCCGCGGTGCGTGACATCGGGCGGGTGCTGCAGATGCCTTACGGCCAGGTGGACCGCCTGTCCAAGATGATCCCGGTCGAAGGGGTCAAGCCGGTGTCGATCGAAAAGGCGCTCAAGGACGAACCCCGCCTGCGCGAAGAGGCCCGCAACGAAGAGGTGGTGGACCGCCTTCTGACTTACGGCCAGCAGGTCGAGGGGCTGTTGCGCAACGCCTCGACCCACGCCGCCGGCGTGGTGATCGGCGACCGGCCGCTGGACGAGCTGGTGCCGCTCTACCAGGACCCGCGCTCGGACATGCCCGCGACCCAGTTCAACATGAAATGGGTGGAACAGGCCGGTCTGGTGAAGTTCGACTTCCTGGGCCTAAAGACCCTGACCGTGATCCAGAACGCGGTGGACCTGATCCGCAAGTCGGGCCGCGACCTGCACATCGCCGCTGATGGCACCCAGCTATACGACCCGCCCGAAGGCGCAGTGAACGAGATCAACGCGATCCCGCTGGACGATCCGGCCACCTACAAGCTCTATTCCGCGGCCAAGACCGTGGCGGTGTTCCAGGTTGAAAGCTCGGGCATGATGGACGCACTCAAGCGCATGAAACCCACCTGCATCGAGGACATCGTGGCCCTTGTGGCGCTCTACCGCCCCGGCCCGATGGAGAACATCCCCACCTATTGCGAGGTCAAGAACGGCCAGCGCCAGATCCAATCCGTTCACCCGCTGATCGACCACATCCTGGAAGAAACGCAGGGCATCATCGTCTACCAGGAGCAGGTGATGCAGATCGCGCAGGTCATGGCGGGCTACAGCCTTGGCGGCGCCGACCTGCTGCGCCGCGCGATGGGCAAGAAGATCAAAGAGGCGATGGACGCCGAACGCCCGAAATTCGAGGCTGGCGCGGCCAAGAACGGCGTGGACGCCAAGAAGGCCTCCGAGGTGTTCGACCTGCTGGAGAAATTCGCCAACTACGGCTTCAACAAATCCCACGCGGCGGCCTATGCGGTGGTCAGCTACCAGACCGGCTGGCTCAAGGCGAACCACCCGGTCGAGTTCATGGCCGGCGTCATGAACTGCGATATCCACCTGACCGACAAGCTGGCGGTGTATTTCGAAGAGGTCCGCAAGGGGCTGGGCCTGCCTTACGTGCCGCCCTGCGTGAACCGCTCGCTGGCGACCTTCAACGTGGTGGATGGCCAGCTGGTCTATGCTCTGGGCGCGCTGAAAAACGTGGGCGTCGAGGCGATGAACCTCGTGGTGCAGGGGCGGGGCGACAAGCCTTTCGTCAACCTCTTTGACTTCGCCCGCCGGGTCGATCTGAAAAAGGTCGGCAAACGGCCGCTGGAGATGCTGGCCCGTGCGGGGGCCTTCGACGAGCTGGACAAGAACCGCCGCAGGGTGTTCGAAAGCCTCGAACAGCTGGTGCAGTATTCGGCGGCGATCCACGAGCAGAAGAATTCGAACCAGGTGTCGCTGTTCGGTGAGGCGGGCGACGATCTGCCCGAACCGCGCCTGTCGAAATCGCCAGACTGGCTGCCCGCCGAACGCCTGAGCGAGGAGTTCAAGGCCATCGGCTTCTACCTCTCCGGCCACCCGCTGGACGACTACATGCCCGCCCTGAAACGCAAGCAGGTGATGACGCTGGACGAGGTCACCGAAAAGGCACGCTCGGGTCCGTTGATCGCCAAGATGGCCGGTGTGGTCGCCGGGCGACAGGAACGGAAATCGGCCAAGGGCAACCGGTTCGCCTTTGCCCAGCTGTCCGACCCGACGGGGGCATACGAGGTGACGCTGTTCTCGGAAACCTTGGAGAAATCACGCGAGTATCTGGAAACCGGTGCGCAGGTCGTGCTGACGGCCGAAGCCACGATGGAGGCCGACCAGCTGAAGCTGCTGGCGCGCTCGGTCGGTCCGGCGGATTCGGTGGTGGCCGAGGCCGGGGCAACGGGTCTGCGCATCTTCGTCGATCAGCCGCAGGTGGTGTCCACCGTGGCACGGGTTTTGCAGGACGCGGCGGGGGCGGCCCGAAATGCCGCGAAGGGGCCGGTTCACCTGTGCCTGATGGACCCGGGCCTGCCGGGCGAAGTCGAGATGGATCTGGGGCAGGATTTCCCCATCAACCCGCAGATCAAGGGTGCGATCAAATCGCTCGATGGCGTGATGGACGTGCAGGAGGTCTGACGCCCCTTCAGTAATGCGGCGGGCGTTCGTCGCCCAGGATGACCCCGCCGGACCCCTCCTGCGCGCGTTCGGCCTCGCGCTGCATCAGCATCGCGACATGGCGGGTCAGGCGATCGATCTCGTCCTGCTGCTTGGCGACGACCATGCTCAGGTCATCCACGGTGCGGGTCAGGTGGGCGATTTTCTCTTCCAGATGCTGCATCGCTGGGGCTCCTGTGATCTGGTGCGGTCATACCGCTGTGGCGCACGCAATGCCAGCGCTGGCTTGCCCCGACCCAGACCATGGGATAGACCGCGCGCGCAAGTGATGAAATCCCAAGGACGCCCCACATGGCCAAGCCCAAGAAACAGCCCCGCCCCAAGGCCGTCACGCCGAAAGGGTTCCGCGACTATTTCGGCCAGGAAGTCACGCAGCGCACCGAGATGCTGCGGACGATTGCGGACGTCTATCATCGCTATGGGTTTGACGCGCTGGAAAGCAGCGCCGTGGAAACGGTCGAGGCGCTGGGCAAATTTCTGCCCGACGTCGATCGCCCGAACGAAGGCGTGTTCGCCTGGCAGGAGTTTGACGAGGGCGGCAACGGCGACTGGATGGCGTTGCGCTATGATCTGACAGCACCTTTGGCCCGGGTCTATGCCCAGCACCGCAACGACCTGCCCACGCCCTATCGCCGCTATGCGATGGGGCCGGTCTGGCGCAACGAAAAGCCGGGGCCGGGACGGTATCGCCAGTTCTATCAGTGTGATGCGGATACTGTGGGTACGGCCAGTATGGCCGCCGATGCCGAAATCTGCGCCATGCTTTCCGACACGCTGGAGACCGTGGGCATCCCGCGCGGCGACTATGTGGTGCGGGTCAACAACCGCAAGGTCCTGAACGGCGTGCTCGAGGCCATGGGCCTCAGCACGGACGCGGCGGCGCGCGACGACGTTCTGCGCACCATCGACAAGTTCGACAAGGTGGGCGAGCAGGGCGTGCGCGAGTTGCTGACCAAGGGCCGGCTGGATGCCTCGGGCGCGTTCATCGACGGCGTGGGCCTGTCCGACGATCAGGCCGAGCCGGTGATCGCCTTCCTGACCTCCAAGGCTGATGACGCCGCCGGAACGCTGGCCAACCTGCGCGCGGCCGTGGGCGACAGCAAGATCGGCGCCGAAGGCATCTCGGAACTGGAACAGATCGGCGAATTGCTAGCCGCGGGCGGTTATGGCGCCGATCGCATCCAGATCGACCCCTCGGTCGTGCGAGGGCTGGGATACTACACCGGTCCGGTCTACGAGGCCGAGCTGACCTTCGAGATCTTCGACGAAAAGGGCCGCAAGAGGCAGTTCGGGTCGGTCTCGGGCGGCGGGCGCTATGATGATCTGGTGAAGCGTTTCACCGGACAGGAAGTGCCCGCGACGGGTATCTCGGTCGGGGTCGACCGGTTGTTGGCCGCGCTGCGCGAAAAAGGTCGGATCAAGTCACATGACACCGGGCCGGTCGTCGTGACCGTGATGGACCGGGACCGCATGGCCGACTATCAGGCGATGGTGGCCGAACTGCGCAATGCCGGCATCCGCGCCGAGGTTTACTTGGGCAACCCCAAGAATTTCGGCAATCAGTTGAAATACGCGGACAAGCGGAACTCGCCCGTCGCGGTGATCGAGGGCGGGGACGAGAAGGACCGTGGCGTGGTTCAGATCAAGGACCTGATCCTGGGCGCCAAGATCGCCGAGAGCGCCACGCTCGAGGAATGGAAGGAACGCCCCAGCCAGTTCGAGGTGCCGCGCGGTGATCTGGTCGCCAAGGTGCGCGAGATTCTGGACAGTCAGGACTGAGCCATGCCCAATCGATCCCAGATCCAGGCCCGGGCCGCGATGATGCGCGTGCGCTTCGAAGCCGCCGGGGCACAGGTCGTCGACACGCCGCTGCTGCAATCGGCCGAGACGCTGCTGGACCTTTACGGCGAGGATATCCGCGCGCGCGCCTATGTCACCTCGGACGCGCTGCGCGGCGAACAGATGCTGCGCCCGGATTTCACCCTGCCGGTGGTGCAGATGCACATGCGCGACGGGGCCGAACCGGCGCGCTATACCTATTCGGGCGAGGTGTTCCGCCGTCAGGAACATGACCCCGACCGCGCCAATGAATACATCCAGGTGGGCTATGAGGTCTTTGACCGCGACGACCCGGCAGGGGCCGATGCTGAGGTGTTCTCGCTGTTTGCCCTGCAATTGCGGGGCCTGCCGCTGCGCGCGGCGACCGGCGACATCGGCATTCTGACCGCGGCCGTACAAGGCCTGCGCACCTCCGACCAACGCAAGGCCGCGCTGATGCGCCATCTGTGGCGTCCGCGTCGGTTCCGGGCTCTGCTCGACCGGTTCGCGGGCCGCAAGCCCGAGCCGGACCACCGCGCCGCTTTGCTCGCGGCGGCCGACCCGATTGCCTGCGACGCGCCGATGATCGGCAAGCGCCGGCCGGCCGAGATCACCGCCCGCATCGACGCCCTGCGCGCTGACCGCGACACACCGCCGATTTCCGATACGGAGATGGCCGGGCTGGACTCGCTGCTGGGCGTGCGCGAGACCATGCCCTATGCGCTGGAGCATCTGCGCGACATCGCTGTCGATCTGCCCCAGATCACCCCCGCGCTGGACCGACTCGAGGCGCGGATCGCCGCCCTGCAAGCGCGTGGCGTTGATGTCGGCAAGCTGGATTTCGAGGCCTCGTATGGGCGCACCTCGATGGAATATTACGACGGGTTCGTTTTCGGCTTCTACGCCGAGCGCCGCCCCGACCTGCCGCCCATCGCCACCGGCGGGCGCTATGATGCGCTGACGCGGCGGCTGGGCAACGGGGCCGAGATCCCGGCGGTGGGTGGCGTGCTGCGCCCCGACCTGATGCTGGAAATCGAGGAGGCGGGCCAATGACCCTGAAGCTGGGCGTGCCGTCCAAGGGGCGGCTGATGGAGAAAACCTTTGCCTGGTTCGCCCGCCACGGGATCGAGCTGTCGCGCGCCGGATCCGACCGGGAATACGCAGGCAAGGTGGACGGGATCGAGGATGTCTCGCTGATCCTGCTGTCAGCCGGAGAGATTCCGCGCGAGCTGGCTGCCGGGCGGATTCACCTGGGCGTGACAGGCACCGATCTGGTGCACGAGAAGCTGCCGCGCTGGGAACAGCAGGTTGAAGAAATCGCACCGCTGGGCTTTGGCCAGGCCGATCTGGTGATCGCGGTTCCGGCCTGCTGGGTCGATGTCGAGACGCTGGATGACTTGGACGCCGCCGCCGCCGCCTTTCGGGCCACTCATGGGCACCGTCTGCGGATCGCCACCAAGTACCACCGCCTGGTGCGCGAGTTCCTGACCGATTCTGGGGTTGCCGATTATACGCTGGTCGACAGCCAGGGGGCGACCGAGGGAACGGTGATGAACGAAACCGCCGAGGCGATTGCCGACATCACATCGACCGGCGAGACCCTGCGCGCCAACCACCTCAAGATCCTGTCAGATGGGTTGATCCTGCAATCGCAGGCCACTTTGTGGCGCAGCCGGGTTGCGGAGTACGGGGCCACTGAAAAGGCCGCTCTGGCAGAAGTAATGCGCCGTTTGGGCTGAGGCTAGAGCACGCCGATTTCAGCCAGCGCGCGGTTCAGATCCTCGGGCAGGGCGTCGTCCTGCGCGCGGCTTTCGGGCAGGTCTGCGGGGCTGTCCTCGGGTTTCAGATAGCGCCAGCCTTGAAAGGGCCGTTTCTGCGCGCCCTGTGTGCGATGGACTTGCGGGTCCAGCACGATGGCGCAGCGGCGGATGCCATCCTCACCCGTCACCTCGTCCAGCCGCAAAATGCGCTGGCGGCACTGGATGACGCCCTTGATGACCCAGAAGATCGATCCGCCGTTCAGAATCTCGGCCTCGCGCTTGGGCCACATGCGGGTGATGTGGCGGGGCAGGCCGTCCGCAAAGCGCCGGCGATAGCTGTCCTGCCAGGCGATCAGGCTGTCCACGCTCTCGGACCCGACCGAGAGTTTCACGAGGTTGATGTACTTATCCACAGCTTTCCCACAGAGTCGTCCCAAGGACCATCCTTATATTGTAGCCTACCGTTGCGCGCTATCAAGCTGTTGTGGTTCAGCGCGGGTTTGGTCTAATCTGGGTGCCTCTTTCAGAACAGGGAATCACCAATGAGCCGCTTTGCCGCCCCCATCGCCGAGCAGATCTGGGACATGAAATACCGCTTCAAAAAAGCGGATGGCACGCCGATCGACAAGTCGGTCGAGGATACGTGGCGGCGAATTGCGCGCGATCTGGCGCGGGTGGAAAAGGACCCCGCGCATTGGGAGCAGAAGTTCTACGAAGCGCTTGAGGACTTCAAATACCTGCCCGCCGGGCGCATTACGGCCGGAGCAGGCACCGCGCGGCAGGTGACCCTGTTCAACTGTTTCGTGATGGGTACGATCCCCGACAGCATGGGCGGCATTTTCGACATGCTGAAAGAGGCCGCGCTGACCATGCAGCAGGGCGGGGGGATCGGCTATGATTTCTCGACCATCCGGCCGCGCGGCGCGGATGTGCATGGGGTGGCCGCCGATGCCTCGGGGCCGCTGTCGTTCATGGATGTGTGGGACGCCATGTGCCGCACGATCATGTCGGCGGGCTCGCGCCGGGGCGCGATGATGGCGACCATGCGCTGCGACCATCCGGATATCGAACAGTTCATCACCGCCAAATCCGACCCGGCCCGCCTTCGTATGTTCAACATGTCGGTTCTGGTGACGGATGCTTTCATGGACGCGGTCAAGGCCGATGCCTCGTGGGATCTGGTCTTTGACGGCAAGGTTTATCACACGGTGCAGGCCCGCGATCTGTGGAACAAGATCATGCAGGCCACCTATGACTATGCCGAGCCGGGCGTGATCTTCATCGACCGGATCAACCAGGCCAACAACCTGAGCTATTGCGAGACCATCGCCGCCACCAACCCGTGCGGAGAGCAGCCACTGCCGCCTTATGGCGCCTGTCTGTTGGGTTCGATCAACCTGGCGCGGCTGGTGTCAGCACCGTTCGAAGACGCGGCTCGTCTGGACGAGGCGGCATTGCAGGAGCTTGTCGCCACGGCCGTTCGCATGATGGACAACGTGGTGGATGCCTCGAAATTCCCGCTGCCGCAGCAGGCCGCCGAGGCGCAGGCCAAGCGTCGTATCGGTCTGGGCGTGACCGGGCTTGCGGATGCGCTGTTGATGCTTGGCCTGCGCTATGGCTCGGACGAGGCGGCGCGTCAGACCGAGCGCTGGTTGCACGCGATCGCCCGCGCCGCGTATCTGGCGTCGGTGGACTTGGCCAAGGAAAAAGGGGCCTTTCCCCTGTTCGATGCCGAGAAATACCTGGCCAGCGGCACCATGCAGCAGATGGATGACGATGTCCGCGAGGCAATCCGCGAACACGGCATCCGCAACGCTTTGCTGACCTCGATCGCGCCCACGGGCACGATCTCTCTGTATGCGGGCAACGTTTCGTCGGGGATCGAGCCGGTTTTTGCCTATGCCTACACCCGCAAGGTGCTGCAGAAGGACGGCTCGCGCACCGAGGAAGAGGTGGTGGACTATGCCGTTCAGATGTGGCGCGACAAGTTCGGCGACGTCGAACTGCCCGACTATTTCGTAAACGCCCAGACCCTGACCCCGGCCGAGCATGTCAAGATGCAGGCTGCCGCACAGAAATGGATCGACAGCTCGATCTCGAAGACGATCAACTGCCCCGAGGACATCGCGTTCGATGCTTTCAAGGACGTGTACATGCAGGCCTGGGATCAGGGCTGCAAGGGCTGCACCACCTATCGCCCGAACGACGTGACAGGTTCGGTGCTGACCGTTTCGGAAAGCGACGACAAGGTGCCAGGTGAAAGCGCGGATGCGCCGCACGAGGTGGATGGCGGCGATGTCATCTACATGTCCGAACCGCTGGACCGGCCGCAGTCGCTGGAAGGGTCGACCTACAAGCTGAAATGGCCCGATAGCGAGCACGCGATCTATCTGACGATCAACGACATCGTCATCGGTGGCCGGCGGCGTCCGTTCGAGGTGTTCATCAACTCGAAGAACATGGAGCATTACGCCTGGACGCTGGCCCTGACCCGGATGATCTCGGCCGTGTTCCGACGCGGTGGCGACGTGTCCTTTGTGGTCGAGGAACTGAAGGCCGTGTTCGACCCGCGCGGCGGGGCCTGGGTGCAGGGCAAGTACATCCCCTCGATCCTAGCGGCGATCGGTGGCGTGATCGAGCAGCACATGATCGCGATCGGGTTCCTTGAGGGGGAAGGGATGGGACTGAAATCCGACCCGCAGGCGCAGGTGGTCAATATGGACGCTCCCCGCGGCAAGGCCTGCCCGTCCTGCGGTCAGTATGAGATGCGCATGATCGAAGGCTGCATGACCTGCGCAAGCTGCGGCCATTCAAAATGTGGTTGATGGGGGAAGGCCGGAGTTGATGAAGCGACTGGCGTAGTTTGTCCGAAACCGGGGGTTTTTTCGTCCATCGGCCGTGGGAAGTTTTGCCGTCAGACTTAAGTTTCTGTTATAAAACAACTTTCTCCGAGGGAGGCGGTTGGAGAACCAGAAAGTCGCATTCCAGCGGCATTCTTGCGTGTGATGTTCTAAGCCCCCGTTGCGTGCTTGCCTTGTTTGCTTCGCACGGACTGGCCGGATCTTCTCGAAAGAGAAGGCGCTGACCGACTATTTTGTTCGGTCGCGATCCCGCACGAGAGTTCGACCTGCCAAAACAGCCGCAGGGTTCCACTCTCAAAACCGCTTCAAAAAATGCAAAAGACAGGCTGAGGGAAGTCTTTCCCAAGTTCTTCAAAGAATATTGGTGATCGCTGCGGGAAGAATAATTGTCTGACTTCCCGCAGCGGAATGCTGTTGTAGACACAATAGCTTCCGCCCTCAGTAAATGCTGTGGACTGGAATACGTACCCTGCAATCCACGCCCAGAAAATCGCAAGACCTGTCGATGTGGTCACCTTCCGACCAGCTTCTCTCTCGATGAAGTCGCTGGAATCGGAAGGTGCCCTGATCAACCCAATTAGAACGAAACAGACAAACCTACGGCCGCGAGAAAGGACCGCTGCGGCTCTTGAAGCTCGACACGCAGTGTGGCGGGCGGAACAGGGAGAACAGCAATGTTCGACGTAAACCCAATTGGCGCCACGGCGCTACAAAAACTCTTTCATGATCATGTGGAAAAAATCCAGAACGCAGCCCTGCTCCTCGGAGGGCAATCGGAACTGGCGCGGGTCCAGAGGGTCTTTGATGACCTAAACTGGAGCCCGCAAATCACCAGCCGAACCTGGCGGGAGATTATGCATCTTCATCAGTTGTTTACACTGCAACATGTGCACGATGAAGGCCGGCCCGAATCCGCCTTCTTTGCAATGCTCGACCCGGCTTCTCCGGAGGTTGAGGACATCTGCCTGCTTACCGACCGGCTGGAGGATGCAATTCAGCGTGACGGAAACACGACTATGGAAGCACAGCTTTCCACATTCGAATGTGCAGGTCGCTTTGCAGCTGCCCAACGAGACCTGTCATGACTGCGAACAAATTCCGCAACGACCCGTTACTCGCTGTGCTCCTCAAAGCGGCCGGACATATCCCAGCCGCCAAGAATAGCCTCCGGGCGCTCGGCTCGGGCGCGGCCTGTGACAACAGCCTTCGTAGGCGAATTTGGCGTCTCGAGCGCACACTTTCTGCCAGCCAACTGCTGAATGCGGACGAGCTCGAGGAACTCGGTGATATTCTGCGAACGGTTGAGAGGTGGGTTGACGCTGGCACATACCGAGGATGGATCAGCGATGAGCACTGCGTATCTGGTGGCTGGTTCGAAACCGTTTGGTCACCTGAAGCCGAAGCGCTCGCCGCTCATTGCGCCCGACTGCAAGCTTGTCGCGAAGCGATGGAGCAGGTCCAGGTCGTGATTGAGGCGCACAAAATTGCCGGCATACTTCGGGGTGCCGCCTAAGTAGAAATGGCGCCGGGCATCGCCCGGCGTCTTCGTTTTTTTGTTTGGCGGCAAAAATTTAACTGTCAGTTTCAGAGTAGCGGTTTCCCTAAGACATGACAATTTCCAGATGGCGCTTCCTTTTTTCCCAATCTGGCATGACGACTTCGAGCAACTTGTAAAACGCTGCGCCGTGATGGGGCTCGGCCAAGTGACAGAGCTCATGCGTTATGACGTAGTCGATTGTGTCTATAGGGGCTTGCACCAATCGGATGTTGAGCAGCAGGCGACCGGCCGGAGACATTGATCCCCACCTTTGCCGGATCTGACGTACGATGAGTCCTATTGGCCGAAAGGCTTCTGGATCTGGGAATAGTCCAAGACAGAACTCGACTCGCTCAGGAAACTTGATGTGAGCCCGATCGCGGTACCATGCCTCGACCAGTTCGCGTGTCACCTCCGGCCTGGTCGGCCGGTGAGTCTGCACGACGATGAAGCCGCGGATCAGCTTCACGCCTTCCTGCACATGCGGCACGACCTTCAGCCGGTACTGGCGCCCGAGGTAGAGATGCGTCTCTCCGGCGACGAACCTGCGCTCCGGCGTCCGCGGCAGGAACTGGGAGAAGTACCGTTGCTGCCTTGTCACCCATGCTGCGCGCTTCCGCAGCTTGGCTTCGATTGCGTCCAGTGTCGCATCCTCCGGGGCCGCGATCACCACCGACGCATCCGGCTCGACGGCGATCTCCAGTGTCGTCCTCGGGCGGCGGACGATTTCGTATTGGATCTCCTGCTTACCGTACTGCAGGCAGTGCAACTCCCGCGTCATGCAGCGAACCGAGCCCGGGCGAGGTCCATGATCCTCAGTTCGAGATCGTCGAGCACCTCTACAGGAAGGTCGACGCCCCTCTCGTCGCGCAGGACGTCAAAGAAGAAGTCATCGATGGCGTTGCGCAGATTGTTCTGGGCCACCTCGTTCGACCAGATGTCCACGATCAGGTGGGACTTGATGATGTCGATGATCTGTTGAGCGATCGCTGCGACATCGTCGCCGGCTACCAGCTCATCGCCGTCGGTCTTGAGCTGACCGTCAAGGATCCCGAAGAACGCTTGTGCATCCTCGTCGCCCCGAATGCTTTCCGGAACATCTCGGCCGCGATCTTTGCGTGCGACTTTGCTCGCGAGGTCCACGACGCTGTTCAGGTATTCGCGCTCAGACAGCCGCTTCTCGCGGTAGGCGCGGATGGTCTCTTCGAGCAGCTCGGAGAACTGTTTGTAGAACGTCGGGTCCTCATCCATCTTCTCGGTGATCGCCCGCCGGGTCGCGCTGGCGATGCGATCGGCCCTCGAGGCCTCGGAAACCCCCGTCTCTTCGACGACGGCTTTCAGCGCGTCGGGATCATTGATGTTGACCACCTCGATGATGGTCTCCGCCGGCATTGCTACGACGTGGTCATCAAGGAGCTTCTGGATCTTCGGCTCGAACTCGCGGACATCGACCGTTTCCTGATAGCGGAGCTGGACCGAGCGCTTGAGTTCGGAGAACTGTTTCCAATCGCGTTTCAGGGCATCGACCTTGGTCTCGTCGAAGACATCGAACAGCTTGTCGGACGAGAGCGAGATGTGCAGGCAGCGGCTGAACGCCTTGAGGCGTGCGTAGAACTCATGGCGCAGCGCCTCGTCAGCGAGGTGCTGCTCGAACTGTTCCATATCCTTCTTGTTCCTCACCGGCTTAAAAAGGTCCCAAAGCTGATCGTGCAGCTGGGGTAGCTTGCGGATTTCCTCCCGGACATCGTGCACCGTCCCTGCGAGGTCCGCGGCCTCGTAACCTTCGAAGGCGCTATAGGTTGTCAGGGCGCTGTCCAACTCGCCCAGCAGCCCCTCGTAATCGACGATGATACCGAACTGCTTCTCCGTACCGCCGTCCTCGTATAGGCGGTTCACGCGCGCAATCGCCTGCAGCAGGTTGTGTTCCCTCAGGGACTTGCAGACGTAGAGCACCGTGTTCCGGGGGGCGTCGAAGCCGGTGAGCAGCTTAGAGACAACGATCAGGATCTCGGGATCGCCGGAGCCCTTGAAGGCATCGATGATCTGGCGATTGTACTCTTCCTCGGTCTTGTACCGCGCCATCATCTGCGACCAGAAGCGGCGGACGAGGTCCTTGGATTCCTGGTCGACCTCCTCGTTGCCCTCGTTCTCATCCGGCGGCGAAATGACGATCGCGCTCGAGACGTGGCCGATCTCGTCGAGAACCTCCTTGAAGCGGACGGCTGCGGCCTTCGAGGGGGCAACGAGCTGCGCCTTGAAGCCAGTGCCCTGCCAGTGCTGGCGATAGTGCTCGGAGATGTCGAACGCCTTGGCTCGGATGGCCTGGTCGGTCTTCGACAGCGCGTCCATCCGGGAGAACTTGCGCTTGAGGTCGGCCTTCTGGCTGTCGGTTAGCCCCTCGCTGATCTTCTCGAACCAGCGGTCGATCACGGTGCCCGAGACCTGCTGCTCGACAAGCCGTCCCTCGTAGAGCAGCGGCACGACGGCGCCGTCGGCGACCGCCTCGTCGATGGCGTAGCGGTGGATCAGCCGCCCGAAGGTCGAAAGCGTGTTCTTCTCCTTCTTCAGCAGGGGTGTGCCGGTGAAGCCGAGGTAGCAGGCCTTGGGCAGAAGGCGCCGCATCTTCGCGGCGAACTGGCTGTGTCCGCCGTAGCGCCCCGTCTGCGTCCTGTGGCTCTCGTCGACCAGCACGAAGATGTTCGGATCCTCGTCCGCCAGCTTGCTGTTCCTCAGCGCCGTGTCGAACTTGTTGATGATCGTGGTGACCAGCGGAGCCTTGTTGTGGACGAGCTCCAGAAGATGAGACCCACTCGTCGCCCGAACCGGTTCGAGGTCACAGGACTTGAAGGTGTCCTTGATCTGCTTGTCGAGATCGTCGCGGTCCGTGACGATGATGATCCGCGGGTTTTCGATGCTGCGCTCGAGAGCGAGCGAGCGCCCAAGCATCACCATCGTCAGCGACTTGCCCGAGCCCTGTGTGTGCCAGATCACGCCGCCCTTGCGGGCGCCGCTGACATCATGCTGCTTGACCGTCTCGACCGCTCGCCGGATGCCAAAGAACTGTTGATGGCGCGCGACCTTGCGGACGCCGCCGTCGAACACGGTGAAGCGGCGGATAAGATCGAGCAGCCGCTCGGGGCGGCACAGCGCGTACACCGTCCGATCCTGAACCGTGACCGCGCGCTCGCCCTCAGCGGCCAGCGCGTCGAAATAAGTGCGCGCGCTGGCGAAATCACCGGAGAAGATGGCGTCCTTCTCCGCTGCGGTGAGCACGCGGTTGGCAAAGGGCGCGATGGCCTCGTCGGTGTCTTCCTCGTCGCGCCAGGTCTGCCAGAATTTCCGCGGCGTCCCGACGGTCGCGTAGCGCGCCTCGTTGCGGTTCATTCCGATCAGCAGCTGGGCGAAATGGAAGAGCTGCGGGATGTTGTCCTCGTTCTGGTAGCCGATCAGCTGGCTGTCCGCCTTCTTCAGGCTCTCGGTCGGACGCTTGTTCTCGATCACCAGGATCGGGATGCCGTTCACGAATGCGACGATGTCGCAGCGCTTGGTCTGGCTCGATGCGGTCCTTTCGACCGAGAACTCTGCGGTGACGTGGAAGACGTTGTTCTCCGGCCGCTCCCAATCGATGTAGCGGAACGAGTAGCTCTTCGAGTCGCCGTCGATGGACTTGGTGATGGTCGTGCCGAGAACGAGCGTGTCGTAGATGTCCTGGTTCGTTCCGCGGAGACCCTTTAGCCGGTCCGGCGTGGGCTTAAGCCGCCGCATTGCCTCATGCGCGTCCTCGAGGTCGAAGGAGTACTCGCGACCCCGATGCGTGAAGCAGTTGATGCGCATCAGCTGCTCGGTGAGCACATCATCCAGCACAACGTTCCGGAGGCGCCCGCCGCGGAGGCGCAGCGCTTCCTCTTGCGAGAGCGGGGTGAACCCGAGCGCCACGAGCAGCTGCAGTGCTGGAACTTGGGACTGGTGTTTCTCGGCGGCGTTGAAGGTCATTTCCCGGTCACCACGAATTGCTTGAAGTCCGCGACGATCTTTTCCGCCTGTTTCTGGGTTACACCACGCCTGCAGAACTGGGTGACGCGCTGAGTATTGCCCGAGACCACGTTGCGCTTGCTACAGGTCACGTCGAACTTCCCGGCTGCCACAGGCGAGACCGAGTGGGAGAATTCGTAGGTCCCGCACTTGCCGACCTCGTTGCCGGCAGCGTCGACGGTCCAGTGCCCGGGATAGTGCAGCTTCTCGAGCGCGCGTCGCATTTCGAGGGCGCTGGTGTACCGCTTTGCCGGATTGGGATCGACGGCCTTCAGGATCACGCGCCGAACAGCTGGCGGGATGTGGCAACCGAAGTCCTTGGATGTGAGCAGCTTTCCAGCTGAAATCGCCCGTTCGAACTCTGCTTGCCCGATCTGAGACCAGACCGCACCAAGGTGATCAAGGTGGATCAGAAGCCTCGCAAGGGTCATTCCGACCCGGAAGATGTCTGAGCTGACGCCAATGTTGCCCGTGGCTGCGACTTCGGGGGCCAGGTGCAGTAAGTAGGCATCCGGCGCTGGCACCGGCGCTCCATTCGACGAGATCCCGGTGATGCCATAGTCTGAAAGCATTGCTTGTTGTTGCGGGCCAATCAGAATGTTCCCGGGCTTGATATCGTTGTGGAAGAAGCCCCGCGAGTGGAGGTGTTCCAGCCCCTGAAGGATATCCCGGGCTATCCGCAGAACGGCTCCAAGAGGAAGATACCCCGCAGGATTTGCCAAGGTCTCGACCGACCCGTTTGGCTGATAATCCATGGCGAGGATGACCACGTCAGAGCCTTGAACGTTCACAACGTCGGCTTGATAGACGTGGACAAGATTATTGTGGGAGAGGACGTTCCCGATCCGGGCTTCCTTCAGCCTGTGGTCAACAGTGAAGCGTGGCTTCAGGATCTTGATGGCAAAGTCCCGTTGTAGGGCACCTTCCCGCGCCAGCCAAACCTCGCCAAGTGATCCCTCACCGATCTTGCTCAGCAAGTGGTACTTGTAGAGGCTGATGCCAGGCATGAGCGTTACAGGGACAAGCTGGTTCATGGCCGTTTCAGCCCCCACCATGCCGCATTCACGGCGTCCGCCATCTTGTTGTCCCAGTACTTGTCGGTTCTTCCGACCCGGGCCTCGGCGTGCTGCTTCGTGTCCTTGCTCGTAGTTGGCATGGACGAGTAGATCTTCAGCTCGACCGGGATGCCACGATGCGCACAGGCGAGCACGACGGCAGCATCAGCATGCGCAGACTTGCGCTTCGCCTTGGTGTCGCTCTGTGTGTATTCATTCTGCTTGATCATCACCTTGGCGATGTCGGGGTGGGCATCGAAGATCGCGAGGATTTCGTTGTACAGCCAGTCCAGCCGCTCGGCATCGGCGTTCTCTGAGATCGAGGCGGGGACGGACAGCTTGTTGTCGCTGGTGGCGTTCTCCAAGGTGTAGGCCCCGCCCACCTCCGACACGACGGCGTAGCGGGGGGCCTTCGGGTCACCGCGAAATCCAAGTACCTTCATACCAATTCCTTCTCTGAATTCACGCGCCACTCGCCTGTCAGCAGCTTCTGCATCAGCCCACGTTTCTGACGGGTCAGGGCTTCGATCTCTTCATCAATCAACTCCAATTCCTGCTTTGCGGTCGTCAGGGCCCGCGCGATTTTTCGTTGCTCGTCAATCGGCGGTACCGGCACACGGCAGCTGTAGAAGTCGTCGGAATAGAGGTTGAGCAGCCCGTCATTGCGGACGCCGGAGTTGATCAGGCGTGAGAGCTGGTGGTTCAGCGCACCAGCAGCAAAGAGATGCTCGTAGAACTCGGGATCGAGACCCGACTTCAGCGCGAAGCAGTAGTAGACGAAGGGGACCAGCGCAGTCGGCCGGTCGAGGCGGAAGACACAACCGTAGGGGGCGGTCTTGGAGTTGCCCTTGTTGTAGGCGAACTCGCCCTCGTGCAGCAGCGTGTAGCGTTCGACGCTTCGGCCCGCCATGTCGCGAGCGAACTTGTCGGACTGCATGAGGAAACCGGACTTCGCCGAGATCGTCATCACAGGATGATTGTCGCCTTTACTCTTGCGCCGAACTGGGGTCGAGACTGCCGACAGCGCCTTGAGCGGCCATTGTTGGGGGAAGGCCCCGCCGCGCCCCACGATCTGCTGCGTCAGGCCCGTGAACCGATCCTGCTTCGCCGCGCGGAGGGCGGTGAGCTTTTCGAGCGCCTCGTCCCAGGTCCGCAGGATCTCGGCGATCTTCCGCTGTTCGGGGAGCGGGGGGAGTGGAAGCGGCGTCGATTTCAATAAGTCAGTATCGAGCCGACCCGTGCCGTGCCCGGCGCTGTCAACATGCCGAAGAATGTCGGACTTTCGGGCGATGAGGGCGAACGCAAGATACTCGCTGTCAACACCGTCCTTCGCCACGAGTGCCTTGATGTCCTGATTGAAGGTTACGGGGCGATCACACAGAGCCACCGGCAAGTCCTTGAACAGGCCCATGCCGCGCACAAGCACCAAAACGGTTCCGGCAGGGACGACTCGAACGGTTTTGGCACCCTCCTCAGTGAGGCTTTCACCCACCCCATTCAGGCGCATGGCCTTCATGTCCTTGACGGTCACCCACGGGATCGGCCCACCCCAAAAAGATGACCGCCCTTTGTTTGGCGTGCCTCCTGATTGGAACGTTGCCAGTTCGGAGAGCGCGACGCTTTTCCACCCATCAAACTTCAACGCCGAGCTCCTTCAGATACCCGGTCATCTTTGCCCGCACCTCGGCCAGCTCGGCCTCGATCCGCTGGATGTCCTCCTGCACGGCGGCGACGTCGATCTCTTCCTCCGGCTCGAAGGTGTCGACGTAACGGGGGATGTTGAGGTTGTAGCCGTTCTCGGCGATCTCCTCGGGGCTGGCCCGGTGCGAATACCGCTCGACCTCGGCGCGGGTGGCGTAGGTTTCCAGCACCTTGGCGACATGTGCCTCGTCCATCACGTTCTGGGTCTTGCCCGGCGTGAACTCCTTGCTGGCGTCGATGAACAGCACGTCGCGCCGGTCGGCGTTCGCGCCGCCTTCCTCGCGGGAGCGGTCGAAGATCAGGATGGCGACCGGGATCCCCGTGGTGGTGAACAGGTTGGCTGGCAGGCCGACGACAGCGTCGAGCAGGTTCTCCTCGATCAGCTGCTGCCGGATGCGGCCCTCGGCCCCGCCCCGGAACAACACGCCATGCGGCACGATTACGGCAACCCGGCCAGACTGCCGCTTGGCGGTCTCGATCATGTGGGTGATGAATGCGTAGTCGCCCTTGGACTTGGGCGGCACGCCGCGCCAGAAACGGTTGTACTGGTCGCTGGGAGCATTTTCCGCCCCCCACTTGTCGAGCGAGAAAGGCGGGTTGGCGAGCACCACGTCGAACCGCATCAGGTGGTCGCCCTCGACCAGCGCGGGGCTGTTGAGCGTGTCGCACCATTCGATGCGCGCGGCGTCGCGGGCATGCAGGAACATGTTCATCCGAGCCAGCGCCCAGGTCGCCCCGTTCACCTCCTGCCCGTAGAGGGCGAAGTTCTCAGACCCGACTTCCTGCGAGGCCTGGATCAGCAACGAGCCGGACCCGCAGGCGGGATCGCAGATCGTGTTGCCGGGCTGCGGCGCGGCCAGCTTGGCAAGCAGGCGCGAAACGGCAGCAGGAGTGTAGAACTCACCGGCCTTTTTGCCGGCGTCCGAAGCGAATTTCGAAATGAGGTAGATGTAACACTCGCCAATCACGTCTTCGGAAATGCGCGAAGGGCGCAGATCGAGGGCGGGCTTGGCGAAGTCCTCCAGCAGGTTCTTCAGGCGGCGGTTGCGGTCCTTCGGTCGACCCAGATTGGCTTCGGAGTTGAAGTCGATGTTGCGAAAGACGCCCTCGAGCTTGGCCCGGTTGCCGTCTTCGATCCGTTCCAGCGCGATGTTGATCAGCTCGCCGATGTTGGCCTCGTTCCGCTGGGCGTAGAGATCATAGAAGCTGGCGCCTTCGGGCAGGACAAAGCGCTCGCGCTCGAGTCGCCGCCGAATGCGGGTTTCATCGTCGCCATACTGCTTACGGTAGGCCTCGAGATGGTCGTTCCAAAGGTCCGAAATGTACTTCAGGAACAACATTACGAGAATGTAGTCCTTGTATTGGGCGGGATCGACTGCGCCTCGAAATGTGTCGCAAGCCGCCCAAGCGGCACTGTTGACTTGGTCCTGAGTAATTTGATCGGTCACTGCCGAGTTTCCTCCTTTCGCGATTTTCTTGCGCACTTTGCCAGGATTAGGCTGGACAATTGCTCCCGGCGGTTGGCGAGTTCTTGTAGGAGTGTGCCCTCCCGGGATGCGAGATCTGCGATTGCCACGATCAGACGCTGAGTTTCGATGTCTGGCAAGGGGAGTTCAATCCGCTCAAGAGTTGACTTGGAAATCATTCTGACTCCGGTTCCTTGAGCTTCTGCATCAAGGCGTCTTTGGGTTTCGCGCTGGTTGATGGCCCAGGCGAGGTAATCGGGAAGTACGACATCGTTCTTTGGGCGTAAAATAAACAGGGGAAGGATTGCGACCGCAGGTTCGCTTAACTGTCCGATTGCCACCGCAGTGTTGCTTTCGCCACGCGATTTGAAGATGATTTCCCCGCCGTGCACCAAGAAGCGCTCCACCGGGGTGTCGAATTTACACCGCTGCAAAGTATCCGTATCCAAGCCTCTGCCTTCCTGAACGTCGCGCATCTGGATTGCGAGAGAGCCGCCCGACTGAGCTGGCTCCAGTCGGCCGCGGGTTGTGTACCCAGTTGCTATGCTGCAAATTTCGCTCAGAATCATGGAATCTCCCTGTAATGTTGATACAGAGATTTCACGGTTAGAGTCCAGTGTCAATGTTTTTCTGTATTCAAATTACAGCAAATAATTTGAGTGGCGTTCGTTGGCCTCGCAGCCACCGCTAAATCACGAATTTTACGTTTATCTCGGAGTGTCGTGCCAATCAGAGGCACCATCAGTCAAACTTTCATCTTCTGCTTGAAATTGGCTGAAGAGCGGTGCTGATTGCAATTTCAGACCGTCGTGGTTGGAGCAAACTATGGAAGACTATCAACAGCTTGTTCGAGAATACGAGGAGCGAGAAGCGCAAAGAAGGAAATACTGCAACCTTACAAGAATACCACCGTCATCTTTGGCAGAACGAAGTCGCCTTCCTCGTGACATTCATTTCGGAAAGATGCTTTATCTTGGTTACGGGCGGAACGCTTGGCATGGCACATGGATCAAAAGGTATTACCCGGGGTCGATTTCTTTTTTCGAGAAGGATCTCCAAGCTCTGAGTGAAAGGCACCGGGTCCAAGGTTCGGTTTTTCGTATTGAGCCTATCCCAGTAGTCTATCTGGAATACTGTCACGATGTCGTTGTGCTGTTGGCGATCAATGATCGCACGCCTGCGGCTTACCAACCACTTCTTGAGAACATCCTGCCGTTTCGTCTGGACGCATTCTGGACGGCAGATGAGTTCAAGATCGACAATTGGCTACTAACTTTCAGTCTCCCCGCCTGGCGACCTGATCTCTATCCAAAGAGCTATCATCGTATGTCGTCCTCGCCGCAGGGCGCGGGTAGGCCACTGCGTTGGTCGCGACATGAATTAGATGGCACCGAGGGCGGCATCTGTGCTGCCTTTTCTGATTTCATGTCTCGGATGCTGAGGCTCGGCTAATTGGCCGAAGCGGACCTTCGTTGGGGGTGCGAGCAACGACTGTTCAGTCCGCCATAGCTTTGAGGAATACATTTGACAATTACGCGGTGGATAGTGGTTCGCCGCGTAATGCGTTAATAAAACCGGGCGATTCTTCGTAGCGACTACAAAATGCTGTGGGGGCATCAATGCCTCAACCAGATGGTGCATCCAGCGTATCGCCGAAGGCACGAGTTTAATGAACGGCTGGGTCCATGTAGGCGCCCTTGTTGATGCGAGATAACCGATCGGCTTTGGCCTGCGAAAATATGTGCGGACAGAATGAAGGCTGCCCGCAGCGACAAAAAGTTAGGTTTGTTGGGGCCACGTAGCTGGACGAAAGATGGATCTTGGTTCAGCAGGCCGCCGTCGGGGTGTTGATGTGCGCCAGCCGGAGTTCAAGAGCTCATTTGTTGCAGCGAATGGCCCCACCCAAAATCTGCTCTAATTTTCGTTGGCTCGGCGTATTCGAGACCGGAGAATTTGCAACGTTTTCCTGTCACCCGGACTCGTCGACACCGTGATTGCGGCGCCGCTGGGCGAAATAAGGCGACCGTGTTTAGAGCGGCGTTTGAACTGCCAGCCTTGGGAAACCAGGTTTCTTATCAATCGATGGATGTCTTTGTCGGATGAGTACTTCATGCCACCTCCCCTGGAAAAACGGGGCGGTACCTTGATCCTCCCCCACTGAAGTGGTCCGCCGTTATGTTTAGGAAAACGGAGGATCAGAATGGGAACGAAACGACTCAAGCCTGAGGAAATTGTAACGAAGTTGCGGCAGGTTG